>JAJXUB010000034.1 GCA_021783215.1 Actinomycetes bacterium
CCTTGCGCGGCGCCACGCGGACGTGGCGAGCGACGGCCTTGGCCTCGAGCGCGTCGGAGATGGTGGTGTCCGGCATCAGCGACGACGCCCCTTCTTGTCTTCCTTCACGTGGCCCCTGAAGGTCCGCGTGGGGGCGAACTCGCCCAGTTTGTGGCCGACCATCGACTCGGTGACGAAGACCGGCGTGTGCTTGCGACCGTCGTGGACGGCGAAGGTGTGGCCGAGCATGTCGGGGCTGATGACCGACCGACGAGACCACGTCTTGATGACGTTCTTGGTGCCCGCTTCGTTCTGGGCGTCCACCTTCTTCTGCAGGTGGTCGTCGATGAAGGGGCCCTTCTTGAGGCTGCGAGGCATGGTGTCAGGCTCCTATCAGCGCTTCTTGCCCGTGCGGCGACGGCGGACGATCAACTTGTTGCTCGCCTTGTTGGGGTGACGGGTGCGACCCTCGGGCTGACCCCACGGGCTGACCGGGTGACGGCCACCGGACGTCTTGCCCTCGCCGCCACCGTGCGGGTGGTCGACCGGGTTCATCGCGACGCCACGGACCGTCGGGCGTTTTCCCTTCCAGCGCATCCGGCCCGCCTTGCCCCAGTCGATGTTCGACTGCTCGGCGTTGCCGACCTCGCCGACGGTGGCGCGGCAGCGGGCGTCGACGTTGCGGATCTCGCCGGACGGCATACGCAGCTGGGCGAAGGGTCCGTCCTTGGCGACGAGCTGGACGCGGACCCCGGCCGAGCGGGCGATCTTGGCGCCGCCGCCGGGACGGAGCTCGACGGCGTGGACGACGGTACCCGTCGGGATGTTGCGCAGCGGCAGGCTGTTGCCGGGCTTGATGTCGGCGTTGGGACCGTTCTCGATCGTGTCGCCCTGCTTGAGACGGTTCGGCGCAAGGATGTACCGCTTCTCACCGTCGGCATAGTGCAGGAGAGCGATCCGAGCCGTGCGGTTCGGGTCGTACTCGATGTGCGCGACCTTGGCCGGCACGCCGTCCTTGTCGTGCCGGCGGAAGTCGATGACCCGGTAGGCGCGCTTGTGCCCGCCACCGATGTGACGCGTCGTGATGCGGCCGCTGTTGTTACGGCCACCGGTCTTGGACAGCGGACGGACGAGGGACTTCTCGGGGGCCGAGCGCGTCACCTCGACGAAGTCGGCGACGCTCGAGCCCCGACGCCCAGGCGTCGTCGGCTTGTACTTGCGGATACCCATGTCTACCTAGCTCCCTGTCTCACACGCCCGCGCTGCCGAAGATGTCGATCGTCCCCTCGCGGAGCGAGACGATCGCGCGCTTCGTGTCCTTGCGCTTGCCAAGACCGAACTTTGTCCGGCGCGCCTTGCCCTGCCGGTTGAGGGTGTGGACCTTGTCGACCTTGACGCCGAAGATCTCCTCAATGGCGATCTTGATCTCGGTCTTGTTCGCCCGCGGGTCGACGACGAAGGTGTACTTGCCCTGGTCGAGAAGGCCGTAGGACTTCTCGGAGACGACGGGCGCGATGAGGATGTCGCGCGGGTCCTTACGCAGAGTGCTCACTTGTCGTCCCCAGCCTTCTTCGCACCGGCCTTGGTGAACCCGGCCTTCTCGGCGTCCTTGGCGGACTTGAACCAGAACTCGGCGACCGTCTGCTCGTACCACCGGCCGCCGGGCTCGTGGTAGAGGCCGGAGTCGGCGTTGCCCTTGACGGTGTAGCCCTCGGGGGCCGTGCCATCCGCGAGCGCGGCGACGGCCCCCGTGGGCACCTCGGCCGCCGGTGCCGGCGCCTCGGCGAGCTCCATGACGTCGCTGCCCTTGACCGGGCCGGCCACGAAGGTGTCGAACGCCGCCTTGGTGAAGACGATGTCGTCGGAGCACAGCACGTCGTAGGTGTTGAGCTGGTCGACGGCGATGACGTGCAGGTCGCGCAGGTTGCGGACCGACTTCATCGAGACGATGTCGCTCCGGTCGAGGACGACGAGGAGGTTCTTCCGCTCGGTGAAACCGTCGAGGAGGGCCGCAGCCTGCTTCGTCGACGGGGCGGCTCCGGCGACGAGCGCCTCGACGACGTGGACCCGGCCGTGACGCGCCCGGTCGGAGAGGGCACCGCGAAGCGCGGCGGCCTTCATCTTCTTGGGCGTCCGCTGGACGTAGTCGCGCGGCTGTGGGCCGTGGGCCGTGCCACCGCCGGTGAACTGGGGTGCGCGGATCGAGCCCTGGCGGGCGCGCCCGGTCCCCTTCTGGCGGTAGGGCTTCTTGCCGCCGCCGCTGACCATGCCGCGCGTTTTCGTCGCGTGCGTGCCCTGGCGCGCCGCCGCGAGCTGGGCGACGACGACCTGGTGGATGAGCGGGACGTTGGTCTGGACGTCGAAGATCTCCGCCGGCAGGTCGACGGCCAGCTTCTTGGCCGTGGATGTGGCCATCAGGCGTCAGCTCCCTTCGCCGCGGTGCGGACGAGGACGACGGCGCCGCGGGGTCCGGGAACGGCACCCTTGACGAGGATGAGTCCCCTGTCCGCGTCGACCGCGTGGATCGTGAGGTTCTGGGTGGTCTGGCGGACGCCGCCCATGCGGCCCGCCATGCGCATGCCCTTGAACACACGGCCGGGCGTCGAGCACCCCCCGATGGAACCGGGCTTGCGGTGGTTGCGGTGCGCACCGTGCGAGCTGCTCACACCGGAGAAGCCGTGACGCTTCATGACGCCGGCGAAGCCCTTGCCCTTGGTCGTGCCGGAGACGTCGATGGTCTGGCCGGCCTCGAACGTCTCGACCGTGACCTCCTGGCCCAACGAGTAGCCGGCCGCGTCCGAGGTCCGCAGCTCGACGAGGTGGCGGCGCGGGGTCACGCCGGCCTTGTCGAAGTGCCCGGTCATGGGCTTGGTGACCTTGCGGGGGTCGATGGCGCCGTAGGCGAGCTGGACGGCGGCATACCCGTCCGTTTCGGCGTCGCGGACCTGCGTGACGACGCACGGGCCCGCCTGGATGACGGTGATGGGGACGAGCCTGTTCTCGGCGTCCCAGGCCTGGGTCATGCCGAGCTTCTCGCCCAGCAGACCCTTGACGGTCTTCGTGGCTGTGGGTGTCATGGCTTCGAGAACCTCAGAGCTTTATCTCGATGTTGACGTCCGCCGGCAGGTCGAGCCGCATCAACGAGTCGACGGCCTTCGGCGTCGGGTCGATGATGTCGATGAGGCGCTTGTGGGTGCGCATCTCGAACTGCTCGCGGCTGTCCTTGTACTTGTGGGGGCTCCGGATGACCACGAAGACGTTCTTCTCCGTGGGCAGGGGAACCGGTCCGACGACCGTGGCGCCGGCACGGGTCACCGTGTCGACGATCTTGCGCGCCGAGTTGTCGATGACCTCGTGGTCGTACGACTTCAGTCGGATGCGGATCTTCTGTCCCGCCATTCGCGTTCGTCTTTCTCTCGCGTCCATCACACGGTCGTCGGTCTCGTACGGGCTCGACCCCCGAGGTCGGGCGTGTCGCGCCCGCTCCGCGGCCCGAGGCATACGCTGCTTCGGTGGGTCGTGGTCCGGCCGAGGCCGGCCGCCTGCTCCCGAGGTGTCGCCCCGCTGACGCGGTTCGAGTAGTTGTCCTCGTGGGGTGCGGAACGCACGGATGCGCGTGCCGCCATCAGGCAACCGCCCAAGTGTGCCAGAGGGCGGCGCCCGGCTCCAAATCGGCCGTCTGCCGCCCCGCCCGCCTCGCCCTGGAGTGGGCAGCTCCTTGCCCGGTCTCGGCCCGTTGGACGGTAGTGGCGACCCATCGCAGTAGCCCGTTACCTCGAACCGGCAACACGACGTTCGGACGAGTGGCGCACTACGCTCGGTCGTCGTGACGGGCCCATGACCGGTCGGGTGCGCGTCGGGCTGTCGGGGTGGACCTATGCGCAGTGGCGGGGCCGCTTCTTCCCGGAGGGTCTTCCCGCCCGGGAGCGCCTCGCGTTTGCAAGCGCCCGGTTCCCCACTCTGAAGGTCAACGCGACCTTCTACCGGACGCTGCGCCCCTCGACGTTCGCCGGGTGGCTCCGCCTCGCGAGGCCCGGGACGACGTTCGCCGTCAAGGGCCCCCGGTACGTCACCCACATGCGCCGCCTACGCGACGTCGAGGAGAGCCTCGGCATCTTCTTCCGGTCGGGCGTGCTCGACCTCGGCGCCGCCCTCGGGCCGATCCTCTGGCAGCTGCCGCCCACCCTCAGGTTCGACGCCGGGCTCCTCGAGACGTTCCTCGGGCTCCTGCCGACGCGCAACGGCGATGCGCCGCTGCGGCATGCGCTCGAACCGCGGCATGCGTCCTGGACGGCGCCGGAGGCGGCGGCGACCCTCCGGGCGCACGACGTCGCCCTGGTCACCTCCGACCTCGCCGGGCGGTACCCGATGTTCGAGGAGGTGACGAGCGAGCTGGCCTACATCCGCCTCCACGGCCACGAGCGGCTCTACGTCTCCGGGTACTCCCCGACCCAGCTCGAGCAGTGGGCGAGCCGTTGTCGCGAGCTGGCCGCTGCCGGGCACGACGTCCTCGTCTACTTCGACAACAGCGAGGAGGGTCGCGCCCCGCACGACGCCCTCTGCCTCCAGGAGCGCCTGGCCTGAGCGCCGCCGGCTCCCGTCGTCGGGAACGAGAACCGGAAGCAGCCGCCGCACGAGCTCCTCGACGTGCCGACGACCCCCTGCGAACAACGTGCCGCCCGGGACCGCCCGCGCGGCGCACGCGAGCAGGCGAACGTCGAGGACGACCCGCGCCGGCGCGCCGTCACGACGGCAGTCGCATCGAACCCGTCTCCATGAACCGCTCATGCCACGAGAACGCCTCGCCGAGCAGATGCGGCGTATGCCGTCCCCACGCGCCGGCCTCGGCCCGGTCCGCGTAGTCGTGGAGCATGGCGCGGTAGTCCGGGTGGGCGCAACCGTCGATGATCGCTCGCGACCGCCTGCGTGGGGCCAGCCCACGGAGGTCGGCCAGCCCCTGCTCGGTGATGATGACGTGGACGTCGTGCTCGGTGTGGTCGACGTGGGTGACCATCGGGACGATGCAGGACAGGTCGCCGTTCTTGGCCGTCGACGGCGTGACGAAGACGGAGATGAAGGCGTTGCGGGCGAAGTCACCGGAGCCGCCGATGCCGTTCTGGATGGCGGAGCCCATGACGTGGGTGCTGTTGATGTTGCCGTAGATGTCGGCCTCGATCATCCCGTTGGTCGCGATGCAGCCGAGGCGACGGATAACCTCGGGGTGGTTCGAGATCTCCTGGGGCCGGATGATGATGCGCTTGCTGAAGAAGTCGATGCCGTTACGGAAACGCTCGAGCCCCTCGGGGCTCAGCGAGAAGGCCGTCGCGGATGCCATCCGCAGCGTCCCCGACTCGAGGAGGTCGAGCATCCCGTCCTGGAGGACCTCGGTGTAGGCGGTCAGCCCTGTCCGCCCGGACTCGGACAGTCCGGCAAGGACGGCGTTGGCGATGTTGCCGACGCCCGACTGAAGCGGGAGCAGGCCGTGCGGAATCCGTCCCGAGCGCTCCTCGTGGTCGAGGAAGTCGATGTAGTGGCGGGCGATGGCACGCGCCGCTTCGTCCGGGGCCTTGAACGGTGAGTTGCGGTCCGGCGCGTTGGTCTCGACGACGGCGACGATCTTCTCCGGTGGGCAGCTGAACGTCGTCGTCCCGATCCGGTCGTCCGGTGCGACGATCGGCACGGGCTTGCGGTTCGGCGGCAGCGCCGTCCCATAGTAGATGTCGTGCATGCCGAAGAGCTTCTCCGGCTGCCACTCGTTGACCTCGAGGATGACCCGGTCGGCCAGGTCCAGCCACGTCTTGTTGTTGCCGACGGACGCCGACGGGATGAGGTCGCCGTTCTCCGTGATCCCTGCGATCTCGACGAGGGCGACGTCGAGGCGGCCGAGGAAGCCCTCCCACGTCATCTGCGCGACGTGGCTGAGGTGGACGTCGATGTACTCCATCGTCCCGTCGTTGATCTTCCTCCGGCTGACGGGGTCGGACTGGTACGGCAGCCGCAGCTCGATCCCGTCGGCCTCGGCAAGGGCGCCGTCGAGCTCGGGCGCCGTCGAGGCTCCGGTCCAGACTCCGATCCGGAAGCTGTCGCCGCGCTCGCGGGCCCGGGTCATCCGCTCGGCGAGCGCCTGCGGCACCGCCTTCGGATATCCGGCCCCCGTGAACCCGCTCATCCCGACGTTGTCACCGGGCCGGATGTGCTCGGCAGCAGCCTCGGCTGACATGACCTTGCGCCTCAGGGCGGCGTTGGCGATGCGGCTCACGGCGCAGAGCCTAGCGACGAGAGGTCCTGAGCCCGGACGGGGCCCGTATGCCGATCGGCATACGGGCCCCGTCCGGGCGGTGGGGTCAGCGGGTCACTTGTCGATCTTCGTGACGCGCCCGGCGCCGACGGTCCGGCCGCCCTCGCGGATGGCGAACTTGAGGCCCTCCTCCATGGCGATGGGCTGGATGAGCTCGACCGACATCTCGGTGTTGTCACCAGGCATGACCATCTCGGTGCCCTCGGGGAGGCTGACGACACCCGTCACGTCCGTCGTGCGGAAGTAGAACTGCGGGCGGTAGTTGTCGTAGAACGGCGTGTGCCGCCCACCCTCGTCCTTGGACAGGATGTAGACGTTCGCCTCGAACTTCGTGTGCGGCGTGATCGAGCCGGGCTTGACGACGACCTGGCCGCGCTCGACCTCTTCGCGCTTGATGCCGCGAAGGAGGAGGCCGACGTTCTCGCCGGCGCGGGCCTCGTCGAGGAGCTTACGGAACATCTCGACGCCGGTGACCGTGGTCTTGTGGGCCGGGCCCTCGTGGATGCCGACGATCTCGACCTCCTCGTTGACCTTGAGGATGCCGCGCTCGACCCGGCCGGTGACGACGGTGCCGCGGCCGGTGATCGTGAAGACGTCCTCGACGGGCATGAGGAACGGCTTGTCCGTGTCACGCTCGGGCTCGGGGATGTACTCGTCGACCTTGTCCATGAGCTCCTGGACCGTCTTGCCCCACTCCACGTCGCCCTCGAGGGCCTTGAGGGCGGAGACGCGGACGACCGGGATGTCGTCGCCGGGGAACTCGTAGCTCGACAGGAGCTCGCGCACCTCCATCTCGACAAGCTCGAGGATCTCCTCGTCGTCGACCATGTCGACCTTGTTGAGCGCGACGATGATGTACGGGACGCCGACCTGGCGGGCGAGGAGCACGTGCTCCTTCGTCTGCGGCATGGGGCCGTCCGTCGCGGCGACGACGAGGATGGCGCCGTCCATCTGCGCCGCACCCGTGATCATGTTCTTGATGTAGTCGGCGTGGCCGGGGCAGTCGACGTGCGCGTAGTGGCGCTTCTCGGTCTGGTACTCGACGTGCGCGATGGAGATGGTGATGCCGCGCTGCTTCTCCTCGGGGGCCTTGTCGATCTCGTCGAACGGCGTGAACGGGTTCAGGTCCGGGAACTTGTCGTGCAGCACCTTGGTGATCGCAGCAGTCAGCGTCGTCTTCCCGTGGTCGATGTGACCGATGGTGCCGATGTTGACGTGCGGCTTGGTCCGCTCGAACTTTGCCTTCGCCACTTCTGTGTCCTCCTCAGGACTCTTTCTCGGTTACGCCGTACGCCGGGCAGGACGTGGCGTCGTCTTGGGTGTGGTGCGTGGTTTGAGACCAGCGGCCAGTCTAGCGGTCACTCGCCCCGGGTCTTCTTGACGATCTCCTCGGCCACCGACTTGGGGACCTCGGCATACGAGTCGAACTCCATGGAGTAGCTCGCCCGCCCCTGGGTCTTCGACCGAAGATCACCGACGTAGCCGAACATCTCCGACAGCGGGACGAGGCCGCGGACGACCGTCGCACCACCGATGTCTTCCATGCCGTGGATGTGGCCACGCCGGGAGTTGATGTCGCCGATGACGTCGCCCATGTACTCCTCGGGCGTCCGCACCTCGACGGACATCATCGGCTCGAGGAGGATCGGCTCCGCCTTGCGGACGGCCTCCTTGAGCGCCATGGAACCGGCGATCTTGAACGCCATCTCGGACGAGTCGACGTCGTGCGCCTGGCCGTCGAGAAGCGTTGCCTTGATGCCGACAAGCGGGTATCCCGCGAGGACGCCGTACTGCATGGCGTCCTGGATGCCGGCGTCGACGGACGGGATGTACTCGCGCGGGACGCGACCGCCGGTGACGGCGTTCTCGAACTCGTACATCTCGCCCTCGGAGGTGTCCAGCGGCTCGATGCTGATCTGGACCTTGGCGAACTGGCCGGAGCCACCCGTCTGCTTCTTGTGCGTGTAGTCGAGCTTCTCCACCGCGCGGCGGATCGTCTCGCGGTAGGCCACCTGGGGCTTGCCGACGTTGGCCTCGACCTTGTACTCGCGCCGCATGCGGTCGACGAGGATGTCGAGGTGGAGCTCGCCCATGCCGGCGATGATCGTCTGACCCGTCTCGTCGTCGAGGTGGACCTGGAAGGTCGGGTCCTCCTCGGCGAGCTTCTGGATCGCCATGCCGAGCTTCTCCTGGTCCGACTTCGTCTTCGGCTCGATGGCTACCTGGATGACCGGCTCGGGGAACGTCATGGCTTCGAGGACGACCGGCCTGGCGATGTCGCTCAGGGTGTCACCCGTCGTCGTGTTCTTCAGGCCGATGGCCGCGTAGATGTGGCCGGCCAGGGCCTCGTCGACGGGGTTCTCCTTGTTGGCGTGCATCTGGAAAAGCTTGCCGATGCGCTCCTTCTTCAGCTTCGTCGAGTTCATCACCTGCGCGCCCGAGCCGACCCGGCCCGAGTAGACGCGAATGAAGGTCAGAGTGCCGAAGAACGGGTGGGCGGCGACCTTGAACGCCAGCGCCGAGAACGGCTCCGTGACGTCGGGACGCCGCGAGACGTGCTCCTCCTCGTTGCCCGGCGCGTGGCCGACCATCGGGGGGACGTCGACGGGGCTCGGTAGGTAGTCGACGACCGCGTCGAGCATGGGCTGGACGCCGCGGTTCTTGAAGGCCGAGCCGCACAGGACCGGGTAGACCTCGGACTTGACCGTGAGCTTGCGGATGGCGGCCTTGATCTCGGCGGTCGTCAGCTCCTCGCCCTCGAGGTACTTCTCCATGAGGGCGTCGTCGGACTCGGCGACCCGCTCGATGAGGGCCTGCCGGTACTCGGCCGCCGACTCCTTGAGGTCCTGCGGGATCTCCTGCGTCTCGTACGTCGCGCCGAGGGTGACGTCACCCTTGGCGTCGCCCTGCCAGACCATGGCCCGCTGCTCGACGAGGTCGACGATGCCGACGAAGTCGTGCTCGACCCCGATGGGCAGCTGGAGGACGAGGGGCTCGGCGCCGAGCCGGTCCTTGATCGTCCTGACGGTGAAGTAGAAGTCCGCGCCGAGCTTGTCCATCTTGTTGACGAAGCAGATCCGCGGCACGTCGTACTTGTCCGCCTGACGCCAGACCGTCTCCGACTGGGGCTCGACGCCCTCCTTGCCGTCGAAGACGGCGACCGCGCCGTCGAGGACGCGGAGCGAACGCTCGACCTCGACGGTGAAGTCGACGTGCCCGGGGGTGTCGATGATGTTGATCTGGTTGTCCTCCCAGAAGCAGGTGACCGCCGCCGAGGTGATCGTGATCCCGCGTTCCTTCTCCTGCTCCATCCAGTCGGTCGTCGACGCGCCGTCGTGGGTCTCCCCCATCTTCCGGTTGACGCCGGTGTAGAAGAGCACGCGTTCGGTCACCGTCGTCTTGCCGGCGTCGATGTGCGCCATGATCCCGATGTTTCGGACCCGGGTGAGGTCCGTCAGGACGTCGAGTGCCACGTGAGGTTCTCTCTGTGAGTTGCGTGTCCGGAGGTGTTCGTATGCCGCGGCCAAGCGGCATACGAGGCGATGGTCACCAGCGGTAGTGCGCGAAGGCCTTGTTGGACTCGGCCATCTTGTGGGTGTCCTCGCGACGCTTGACCGCTGCGCCGAGTCCGTTGGAGGCGTCGAGGATCTCGTTCATGAGCCGCTCGGTCATCGTCTTCTCGCGGCGCTGCCGGGAGTAGCCGACGAGCCAGCGGAGCGACAGCGTCGTCGCACGGGCCGGCTTGACCTCGATGGGGACCTGGTAGGTCGCACCACCGACGCGGCGGGACTTGACCTCCAGCGTCGGGCGGATGTTGTCCAGGGCGCGCTTGAGCGTGACGACCGGGTCCGTGCCGGTCTTGTCGCGGCAGCCCTCGAGGGCACCGTAGACGATCGACTCCGCGATGGACTTCTTGCCGTCGAGGAGGATCTTGTTGACCAGCGACGTGACGAGCGGCGAGCCGTACACCGGGTCGATGACGAGCGGCCGCTTCGGGGCGGGACCCTTCCGAGGCATTACTTCTTCACCTTCTTGGCGCCGTAGCGGCTGCGCGCCTGCATGCGGTTCTTGACACCCTGGGTGTCGAGCGAGCCGCGGATGATCTTGTAGCGGACGCCGGGGAGGTCCTTCACGCGGCCGCCACGGACGAGCACGATCGAGTGCTCCTGGAGGTTGTGACCGACGCCGGGGATGTAGGCGGTGACCTCGACGCCGGAGGTCAGCTTGACGCGCGCGACCTTGCGGAGCGCGGAGTTCGGCTTCTTCGGAGTGGTCGTGTACACGCGCGTGCACACGCCGCGGCGCTGCGGAGAACCCTTCAGGGCAGGCGTCTTGACCTTGTTCGCCTTGTCCTGCCGGCCCTTGCGCACCAGCTGGTTGATGGTAGGCAACCTGGTGTTCCTTCTCGTCTTGTCCGTCCTCGGCAACCGCCGACGTCGGAGCTCCTTGGGTCTTGACCCTCGCCGCGGGGCGGTTCGGGCGCTCCCACCCGCACTCCCTCTCGAGTGCGGCAGACGGCCGCGTCCGAGGTGGCGCCAGGTGGAAGGTGGGTGCGTGTCCCTCTCGAGGCACGACGACGCGCTGGTCCTAGCCAGACACAAGGACCTAGGCTACCGGCTCCCCGCGGGGTGGCCAAATCCGTTCCGGCGGCCTCGCCAGGGTGTACACGGTGTAGTCGAGCGTATGCCCGTTGCGCTCGACCCTCGTCGTCGTCTCCTCGGCCGCCGCGGCGCCTCCGCTCGCCGCGGACAAGGCGGCGTGCAGGCCCCCAGAGCGGTGCGCGGACCACACGGCGAGGATGCCGCCGGCGCGGAGCCGCCGGTAGGCCGTGGCGAGCCCCTCGGTGTCGTAGAGACGGGCGTTGGCCTCACAGACGAGGAAGCCGGGTCCGTTGTCGACGTCGAGGAGGACGACGTCCCAGCCGACGCCGCCCGCATCGGCGAGAACGTCCGCGACGTCCCCGACGTGGAGGCGTACCCGACCGTCCGCGGCGATGCCGGCGAGCTCGGGGACGACCCCGTCGCGGCACCAGTGCACGAGCGGCTCCGCGATCTCGACGACGTCGACGTGACGGACCCTGCCGTCGGCGAGGACCGTGCGCGTCGTGAAGCCGAGACCGAGGCCGCCGACGAGCACCCGCTCCGGGGCGGGATGACGCGCGAGGGCGGCCGAGGCGAGGGTCCGCTCAGAGGAGGTGTCGACGGTGTCCATGGCGAAGACGCCGTTGACGACGAGCTCGACGACGTCGCCGCGCCGCCGCAGGGCGACCTCTCCGACGGCGCTCTCGGCCCTCGCGAGCGTGACGACCTCAACGGCCACGGGCTGACCCTTCGTGTCCACCTCGAACGACGAGCGGGGGTCCGTACGCCACTGGCATACGGAACCCCCGCCCCGCGCTCATCACCGAGGTGCCGGTGATGGCCGCATCAGTACTTGTCGAGGCCGAGCTCGGCGTCGTCGAGGCGGATCGCCTCGCCGGTTCCTGGCCCGAACACCGGGTAGGCGTAGTCGTCGTAGTTCGGCAGGGCGTACATCGCCGCCTTGGCCTCCTCCGTCGGTTCGACGGCGATGTTGCGGTAGCGGGGCAGGCCGGTCCCGGCGGGGATGAGCTTGCCGAGGATGACGTTCTCCTTGAGGCCGAACAGCGGGTCGGACTTGGCCTCCATGGCCGCCTCCGTCAGGACCCGCGTCGTCTCCTGGAAGGAGGCCGCGGACAGCCACGAGTCCGTCGCGAGCGACGCCTTCGTGATACCCATGAGCTCCGGACGACCCGAGGCCGGCATGCCACCCTCGGAGACGACCCGACGGTTCTCCTCCTCGAAGCGGCCACGCTCGGCGAGCATCCCCGGAAGCAGGTCGGCGTCACCGGACTCGATGATCGTGATCCGGCGCAGCATCTGTCGCACGACGACCTCGATGTGCTTGTCGTGGATCGAGACCCCCTGCTGGCGGTAGACCGCCTGGACCTCGTCGACGAGATGCTTCTGCGTGGCCCGGGGGCCGAGGATGCGCAGCACCTGCTTGGGGTCGATCGAGCCCTGGGTGAGGGGGGTGCCGACCTCGACGTGGTCGCCGTCCTTGACGAGGAGCGGGGCGCGCTTCGTCACGGGGTAGGCGTGCTCCTCGGAGCCGTCGTCCGGGGTGAGGAGGACCCGGCGAGCCTTGTCGGTCTCCTCGACCTGAACGCGGCCGGACGCCTCGGCGATCGGGGCGACGCCCTTGGGGGTTCGGGCCTCGAAGAGCTCGACCACACGGGGCAGGCCCTGGGTGATGTCGTCGCCGGCCACACCACCGGTGTGGAAGGTCCGCATCGTCAGCTGGGTGCCTGGCTCACCGATCGACTGGGCGGCGATGATCCCGACCGCCTCGCCGATGTCGACCAGCTTGCCCGTCGCCAGGGACCGGCCGTAGCACTTGGCGCACGTGCCGACCTTGGAGTCGCACGTGAGGACCGAGCGCACCTTGACCTGGTCGACGCCCGCGGCGAAGAGCGCACCGATGACGACGTCACCGAGGTCGATGCCGGCCTCGGCCAGCTTCTCGCCGTCCTTGACGACATCCTCGGCGAGGGTCCGGGCGTACACGCTCGTCTCGACGACGTCCGAGACGAGCCGGCTGCCCGTGCGCGGGTCCGTGACGGCGATCGGCATGGTCAGGCCGCGGTCGGTGCCGCAGTCCTCCTCGCGGATGATGACGTCCTGGGAGACGTCGACGAGGCGCCGCGTGAGGTAGCCCGAGTCGGCGGTGCGAAGCGCCGTGTCTGCCATGCCCTTCCGGGACCCGTGCGTGGAGATGAAGAACTCCAGGACGGACAGGCCCTCCCGGAAGTTCGCGCGGATGGGGCGCGGGATGATCTCACCCTTCGGGTTCGACACGAGTCCACGCATACCGGCGATCTGGCGCAGCTGCATCCAGTTACCGCGAGCACCCGAGGACACCATCCGGAAGATGGTGTTGTCCCGCGGGATGTTGGCCTCCATCTCCTTGGCGATCTCGTTCGTCGCCTGGGTCCAGATCTCGATGAGCTCCTGACGACGCTCGTCGTCGGTGATGAGACCGCGTTCGTACTGCGTCTGGAC
The DNA here is from genome assembly GCA_021783215.1 of Actinomycetes bacterium. GTDB lineage: Bacteria > Actinomycetota > Actinomycetes > Actinomycetales > Dermatophilaceae > JAJXUB01. The sequence goes on from JAJXUB010000034.1 coordinate 13,357, forward strand.
CTTGGCGGCCTTCGTCTCGTAGCCCTCGAGGATCTCGACCTTGCGGGGCGGGGTGACGACGTCGGAGATGGCGACCGTCGTCCCGGACCGGGTGGCCCAGTGGAAGCCGTACTCCTTGAGGGCGTCGAGGGACGCGGCGACCTGGACCTTCGAGTAGCGCTCGGCGAGGTCGTTGACGATCGTCGAGAGGCGCTTCTTGTCGACCTGGTCGTTGACGTAGGGGTAGTCCTCGGGGAGCGTCTCGTTGAAGAGCGCACGCCCGAGCGTTGTCTCGACGAGCCATTCGGCGATGTATCCGTCCTCGTCCACCTCGACACCGGGGGCGAGGTCGACCAGCGGCGTCGGCACGACGTGCTTGATCCGGATGCGGACGAGCGAGCCGAGCTCGATCTCGCCGGCGTCGAACGCCATCCGGGCCTCGGCTGGTGTTGCGAACGCCCGGCCCTGGCCCACGCCGTTGTCGATGGCGCTCGTCAGGTGGTAGAGGCCGATGATCATGTCCTGCGTCGGCATCGTCACCGGCCGGCCGTCGGCCGGCTTGAGGATGTTGTTCGACGAGAGCATGAGGATGCGTGCTTCGGCCTGTGCCTCGGGGGACAGCGGCACGTGGACGGCCATCTGGTCACCGTCGAAGTCGGCGTTGAACGCCGTGCAGACGAGCGGGTGGATCTGGATGGCCTTGCCCTCGACGAGCTGCGGCTCGAAGGCCTGGATGCCGAGGCGGTGCAGCGTCGGCGCGCGGTTGAGCAGCACAGGGTGCTCGGTGATGACCTCCTCGAGGACGTCCCACACGACCGAGCGCTGGCGCTCGACCATCCGCTTGGCCGACTTGATGTTCTGGGCGTGGTCGAGGTCGACGAGCCGCTTCATGACGAACGGCTTGAACAGCTCCAGGGCCATCTGCTTGGGCAGGCCGCACTGGTGGAGCTTCAGCTGCGGACCGACGACGATGACCGAACGGCCGGAGTAGTCGACGCGCTTCCCGAGGAGGTTCTGGCGGAACCGGCCCTGCTTGCCCTTGAGCATGTCGGACAGCGACTTCAGGGGCCGGTTGCCCGGACCGGTGACGGGGCGCCCACGCCGGCCGTTGTCGAACAGGCTGTCGACGGCCTCCTGGAGCATCCGCTTCTCGTTGTTGACGATGATCTCCGGCGCCCCGAGGTCGAGGAGCCGCTTGAGCCGGTTGTTCCGGTTGATGACGCGACGGTAGAGGTCGTTGAGGTCCGACGTCGCGAACCGGCCGCCGTCGAGCTGGACCATGGGGCGCAGGTCCGGCGGGATGACGGGGATCGCGTCGAGGACCATGCCGGACGGCTGGTTCGTCGTCGTGAGGAAGGCGGAGACGACCTTGAGCCGCTTGAGGGCGCGCGTCTTGCGCTGACCCTTGCCCGTCGCGATGATCTCGCGCAGCAGCGCAGCCTCCGACTCCAGGTCGAAGGTCTCGAGCCGCTTCTGGATCGCCGCAGCCCCCATGCCGCCCTCGAAGTAGAGGCCGAACCGGTCGCGCATCTCGCGGTAGAGGACCTCGTCGCCCTCGAGGTCTTGCACCTTGAGGTTCTTGAAGCGGTCCCATACCTGCTCGAGCCGCTCGACCTGGACGTCGGCGCGCTTGCGGATCTGGTTCATCTCGCGCTCCGCCGAGTCGCGGACCTTGCGCTTGGCGTCGGCCTTGGCGCCCTCGGCCTCGAGAGCCGCGAGGTCCTCCTCGAGCCTCTTCGCGCGGGCGTCGAGGTCGACGTCGCGCTTGTTCTCGTACTCCTTCTTCTCGACGTCGATCTGCGCCTCGAGGGAGGGCAGGTCGGCGTGCCGCTGCTCCTCGTCGACGTGCGTGATCATGTAGGCCGCGAAGTAGATGACCTTCTCGAGGTCCTTCGGGGCCAGGTCGAGCAGGTACCCGAGCCGGCTCGGGACGCCCTTGAAGTACCAGATGTGGGTGACCGGCGCGGCGAGCTCGATGTGGCCCATCCGCTCGCGGCGCACGCCGGCGCGGGTGACCTCGACGCCGCAGCGCTCGCAGACGATCCCCTTGAAGCGGACCCGCTTGTACTTGCCGCAGGAGCACTCCCAGTCCCTCGTCGGACCGAAGATGCGCTCGCAGAAGAGGCCCTCCTTCTCCGGCTTCAGGGTGCGGTAGTTGATGGTCTCCGGCTTCTTGACCTCGCCGTGGCTCCAACGGCGGATGTCCTCGGCCGTGGCCAGGCCGATGCGGATCTCATCGAAGAAGTTGACGTCGAGCACGTGGTTCTCTCTTCCGTTGCTCTCGATACGTGTTGAGTCGGTGTGTCTCGGGGGAGGGGGTCCGTATGCCGGCCGCGCGGGCCGGCATACGGCGGGTCAGACTTCCTCGACGCTGCTCGGCTCGCGCCGCGATAGGTCGATGCCGAGCTCCTCTGCGGCCCGGAAGACGTCCTCCTCGGCCTCCTTCATCTCGATGGTCTGTCCTTCGCTGGACAGGACCTCGACGTTGAGGCAGAGGGACTGCATCTCCTTGATGAGGACCTTGAAGGACTCAGGGATGCCGGGCTCGGGGATGTTCTCGCCCTTGACGATTGCCTCGTAGACCTTCACGCGGCCGTTGACGTCGTCGGACTTGATCGTCAGCAGCTCCTGGAGGGCGAACGCGGCGCCGTATGCCTCGAGCGCCCAGACCTCCATCTCGCCGAACCGCTGGCCGCCGAACTGGGCCTTACCGCCGAGCGGCTGCTGGGTGATCATCGAGTACGGGCCCGTGCTGCGCGCGTGGATCTTGTCGTCGACGAGGTGGTGGAGCTTGAGGATGTACATGTAGCCGACGGCGACGGGGGCGGGATAGGGCTCGCCGGTGCGACCGTCGAAGAGGAGGGCCTTGCCGGAGCCGTCGATGAGTCGCTCGCCGTCGCGCGTCGGGTTCGTCGAGTCGAGCAGGCCGATGATCTCGTCCTCGCTCGCGCCGTCGAAGACCGGCGAGGCGACCCGGGTGCCCGGGCCGATGTCCCGGGCCTCGCGACTGAGGTGCTTGGCCCACGACGGGTCACCCTCGACGTGCCAGCCGCGGCTCGCGGCCCAGCCCAGGTGAAGCTCGAGGATCTGCCCGATGTTCATCCGGCCAGGCACGCCCATCGGGTTGAGGACGACGTCGACCGGGGTCCCGTCGGACAGGAAGGGCATGTCCTCGACGGGGAGGATCTTGGAGATGACGCCCTTGTTGCCGTGGCGGCCGGCGAGCTTGTCACCGTCGGTGATCTTCCGCTTGTTCGCGACGTAGACGCGCACGAGCTGGTTGACGCCGGGGGCCAGCTCGTCGCCGTTGTCCTTCTCGAAGACCTTGACGCCGATGACCGTGCCCGTCTCGCCGTGGGGCACCTTGAGGGAGGTATCGCGGACCTCGCGGGCCTTCTCCCCGAAAATGGCGCGCAGGAGGCGCTCCTCGGGGGTCAGCTCGGTCTCACCCTTCGGGGTCACCTTGCCGACGAGCAGGTCCCCGTCGCGGACCTCGGCGCCGATCCGGATGATCCCACGGTCGTCGAGGTCGGCGAGGACCTCCTCGGACACGTTCGGGATGTCCCGCGTGATCTCCTCCGGACCGAGCTTCGTGTCGCGGGCGTCGACCTCGTGCTCCTCGATATGGATCGAGGAGAGGACGTCGTCCTGGACGAGCCGCTGGCTGAGGATGATCGCGTCCTCGTAGTTGTGTCCCTCCCAGGGCATGAACGCGACGAGGAGGTTACGGCCGAGGGCCATCTCCCCGCCGTCGGTGGCGGGCCCGTCGGCGATGACACCGCCGACCTCGACCCGGTCACCCTCGGAGACGACGACCCGCTGGTTGTAGGAGTTGCCCTGGTTGGAGCGGGCGAACTTCTGGATCCGGTATGTCCGCGTCGTCCCGTCGTCGTTGGCGACGGTGACGAGGTCCGCGGACGACTCCGTGACGACGCCGGCCTTCTCGGCGACACACACGTCGCCGGAGTCGACGGCGGCACGGTACTCCATACCGGTGCCGACGAGCGGTGCCTCGCTCTGGACGAGCGGGACGGCCTGGCGCTGCATGTTCGAGCCCATGAGGGCACGGTTGGCGTCGTCATGCTCGAGGAAGGGGATCAGGGCCGTCGCCGCGGAGACCATCTGCCGGGCCGAGACGTCCATGTAGTCGACGTCGTCGGCCGGGATGTAGTCGACCTCGCCGCCCTTCGTGCGGACGAGGACGCGCTCCTCGGCGAAGCGACCCTTGGGGTCGAGCGGCGCGTTGGCCTGCGCGATGACGTGCAGGTCCTCCTCGTCGGCGGACAGGTAGTGGATCTCGTCCGTGACGACACCCTTGGTGACCTTGCGGTAGGGCGTCTCGATGAAGCCGAACGGGTTGATCCGCCCGTAGGACGCGAGGGAGCCGATCAGGCCGATGTTCGGGCCCTCAGGGGTCTCGATGGGGCACATGCGGCCGTAGTGGCTCGGGTGGACGTCGCGGACCTCCATGCCCGCCCGGTCCCTGGACAGGCCGCCGGGGCCAAGCGCCGAGAGGCGGCGCTTGTGGGTGAGCCCGGACAGGGGGTTGTTCTGGTCCATGAACTGCGACAGCTGGCTCGTCCCGAAGAACTCCTTGATGGAGGCGACGACGGGACGGATGTTGATGAGGGTCTGCGGCGTGATCGCCTCGACGTCCTGGGTCGTCATCCGCTCGCGGACGACACGCTCCATCCGGGACAGGCCGGTGCGGACCTGGTTCTGGATGAGCTCACCGACGTTGCGGAGGCGGCGGTTGCCGAAGTGGTCGATGTCGTCGACCTCGACGGGCAGCTCGACGGCCTCGCCACCCCGCATGCCGGGCAGCGTCGCGTCGCCGTTGTGGAGGGCGACGATGTACCTGATCGTCCGGACGATGTCGTCGATCGTCAGGGTCGACTGGGACAGCGGCTCGGCGAGGCCGAGCTTCTTGTTGACCTTGTACCGGCCGACCTTGGCCAGGTCGTAGCGCTTGCCGTTGAAGTAGAGGTTGTCGAGGAGCGCCTGGGCGGCCTCGCGCGTCGGCGGCTCGCCGGGGCGGAGCTTCCGGTAGATGTCGAGAAGGGCATCGTCCTGACCGGCGAGGTGGTCCTTCTAG
>JAJXUB010000142.1 GCA_021783215.1 Actinomycetes bacterium
GCTTGCCGTTGAAGTAGAGGTTGTCGAGGAGCGCCTGGGCGGCCTCGCGCGTCGGCGGCTCGCCGGGGCGGAGCTTCCGGTAGATGTCGAGAAGGGCATCGTCCTGACCGGCGAGGTGGTCCTTCTCGAGCGTCGCCCGCATCGACTCGTAGTCGCCGAACTCCTCGAGGATCTGCGCCTCGCTCCACCCGAGGGCCTTGAGGAGGACGGTGGCCGACTGCTTGCGCTTCCGGTCGACGCGGACGCCGACCATGTCGCGCTTGTCGATCTCGAACTCCAGCCACGCGCCACGGCTCGGGATGACCTTGGCCGTGTAGATGTCCTTGTCGGAGGTCTTGTCGGCGGTCCGCTCGAAGTAGACCCCGGGGCTGCGGACGAGCTGGGAGACGACGACACGCTCGGTGCCGTTGATGATGAAGGTTCCCCGGTCGGTCATGAGCGGGAAGTCGCCCATGAAGACGGTCTGGCTCTTGATCTCACCAGTGGTGTTGTTCATGAACTCGGCGGTGACGAAGAGCGGCGCCGAGTAGGTCTGGTCGCGCTCGCGGCAGTCGTCGATCGAGTACTTGACCTCCTCGAAGCGGTGGTCCCGGAAGCTCAACGACATGGAGCCGCTGAAGTCCTCGATCGGCGAGATCTCCTCGAAGATCTCCTCGAGGCCGGAACGGTCCGGGACGTCGTGGCGGCCCTCGGCCTTCGCCGCGGCGATGCGCGCCTGCCAGCGCTCGTTGCCGAGGAGCCAGTCGAAGCTCTCCGTCTGCAGGGCAAGCAGGTCGGGAACCTCAAGGGGCTCCCGGATCTTCGCGAAGGACAGGCGGCCGGAGGCCGTCCGTGCCGTGGACATGGTCTGGGAGCGCGAGGCAGCCAACGAGAGTCCTTCCACTGACCTGTGCAGTCACAGGCCGGTCGAATACGTGCACTGGTTTTGGCGGTGTCCCGCACCCGGCCGACCCGACGCAGAGCGCACTGAGGTGCGTCTCACACGTGGAGGAGGAGGGTGTTCGGGCAGCGCAAAGCGACAGCATAACGAATCGTGCGTCACAACTCAAACCAGACCCCGTTGCCTGCCCGGGCGGGAGTCGCACGCGACCCGCACAGAATGGCGCGCCGGGCGCGCGCCGTCAAGCCACGCCGCCCTGTTCGTCGCGTTGCGTAGAGCACAGCACCGCTGCCCGCCCCCTCCCCTTCCTTCTCGCCGCCTCCGGATTCCCGCCTCGGATGGGACAGGCTCACACCGTCAGACAACCCTTCCCCGGCGAGATGACCCCTTCCCTGGCGACGCTCGTCGGCCCCGTCGACCGGGAGACCGACCGGGGCGGTGCCTCCGCCCGCCACAGGTCGGGCATACGGACGAAGGGCGGGTCGGGGAGGGAAACCCACCCGACCCGCCCTTCTTCGGCGGTCTGAGCCGTCAGCTCACTTGAGCTCGACGGTCGCACCCGCGCCTTCGAGCTGCTCCTTGGCCTTGTCGGCCGCGGCCTTGTCGACGTTCTCGAGAACCGGCTTCGGCGCGCCGTCGACGAGGTCCTTGGCCTCCTTGAGGCCGAGGGACGTAAGCGCCCGGACCTCCTTGATGACCTGGATCTTCTTCTCGCCCGCCGCGACGAGAACGACGGTGAACTCGTCCTTCTCCTCCTCGACGGGGGCGCCCGCGTCGCCACCGGCGGCACCGGGGGCGGCGGCGACGGCGACCGGGGCCGCCGCGGTGACGTTGAACGTCTCCTCGAACTGCTTGACGAACTCGGAGAGCTCGATGAGGGTCATCTCCTTGAAGGCCTCAAGGAGCTCGTCGGTGCTGAGCTTGGCCATGGCTGGCTGTCCTTTCTGATTCGTATGCCGTGAGTGGCGTCTTCGGTGGTGAGTGCCGTCAGCGGGTCACTCGGTGTCGCCACCCTCGGCGACGTCTGCGGTGGCCTCGGGGGCGTCGGCCACGGCCGGCGTCTCCTCGGCAGGTGCCTCGGTGGTGGCCGGCGTCGCCAGCCCCGCCTCCTCGACCTTCGCCCGGAGGGCGTCGATCGTCCGCGCCGCCTGCGACAGGGGTGCGGCGAAGAGGTAGACAGCCTTGGCGAGCGAGGCGTTCAGGACGCCCGCCAGCTTGGCCAGTAGAACCTCGCGGGACTCGAGGTCCGCGAGCTTGGTGATCTCCTCGGCGCTGAGGGGCTTGCCGTCGAGGACGCCCCCCTTGATGACGAGGAGGGGGTGTGCCTTGGCGAAGTCCCGCAGGCTCTTGGCGGCCTCGACCGCATCGCCCTCGACGAAGGCGATAGCCGACGGCCCCTCGAGCATGCCGTCGAAGGCGGAGACTCCCGCCTCCTTGGCTGCGAGCTCGGTGAGCGTGTTCTTCACCACGGCATACGTAGCAGTCCCTCGGAGCGTGCCGCGCAGCTCGGTGAGCTGCTTGACCGTCAGGCCGCGGTACTCCGTGAGGACGGCCGCGCTCGAGCCACGGAACTTGTCCGCGAGCTCGGCAATGGCGGCGGCCTTGTCGGACTTTGCCATCGTGCGCCTCCTGTGGTTGGTGGTCGGTGCCCAGCTCCGCCGATCGGCCCCCCACACGCAGAACGCCCCGGCACAGGGCACGGGGCGGCGGCATACGCGGTGGTATGCCATGCACGTGGCCTGCGCTGGTCGTCCGCCTGTGCGGAGCCTTCGGCCGTCCACGATGACGTGGGCGGCGACCGGCGGTCTCTGGTCGTGCCCAAGGCTACGGGGCACGACGCCCCGACACCAAATCCGTGACCGACCTGGGCCGCCGACCACGGGGGCCGCGGCGCGGGTGCGCGGACCCGTGGTCGAACCAGGCCTCAGGAGGTCGGGGACGCCGAGGCCGTCGGGAGGACGGCCCTGCCGATCTCGCTCGCCGCCGGCGCGCTGATGTCGACAGGTTCACCCCACTTCGTGAACGTCATGGTCGCCGGCTGGCCGCCGAGGGTGAGCCTCATCGTCGTCGGCAGGTTGTCTCGGTCCAGGGTGATGTCGTAGGTCAGGCCGCTCGTCGCGGTCGACGCGGTCTGGGCCGAGAGCCCGGGGATCCCGGACGCCTGGCTCTTGACCATCGCCTTGAGCTGGTCGACCGACAGGGCGACGTGGTAGGTCGTCGTCGTGGCGGTCTTGGAGACCTGCGTCGCCGTGACCCCCGTGACGGTGGCAAGCGCCTCGACCGGGTTGGCCGCCGACGAGGCCATCGCGTCGACGGTGCTCTTCATGGACTGCGAGAACGCGTCCGTTCCGTTCGGGTCGATCTTGACCCACTTCCTGCCGCCTGCCATGGACGCGATGAGGTCGCCGCCCATGTAGAGGACCTTGTCGATGTAGACGAGCGTCAGCGCATGCCCGGACTCGTTCATCGTCATCCGGACCGCCGAGCTCGACCCGTCGTAGCGGACGTCCTCGACGAGGTCGGACCCGCCGGAGGACATGACCATGTGCACGGTCTTCTTCGCCCGGACGGCGGCCGAGCTCGTGGCCATGAGGCTGGCGAGGTCGACGGTGGGGCCCTTGACCGTCACCGCGGCGCTCGCGCCCGCCGACGCCCCCGCGCTCGATGCGGTGCGCCCGGATGATCCGCCCGACGCACAGGCGCCCAGTGCCAGGGCACCGGACAGCGTGAGGACGACGACGGTGGGACGCTTCATGGGTTTCCTATCCCGCGGTGGGCGAGTCGGGGGCAGGAAGCACGTCCCCGCCCCGGGTGCCAGCGTACGTTTCGAGGTTACGAGGACGGCGAGGGTCCCCCGGCGTGCGGGGGACCCTCGCGCGACCGACGGGTCCGTCAGACCTCGGCCGCCTCGTCCCCGACAAGGTCGCGGGTCTTGTTGACGTCGAGCGGGACGCCAGGTCCCATCGTCGTCGTCAGCGTGCCCTTGAGGATGTAGCGGCCCTTCGAGGCGGCCGGCTTGAGCCGGAGGACCTCGTCGATCGCCGCGGCATAGTTCTCGATGAGCGCCTTGTCCTCGAACGACGCCTTGCCGATGATGAAGTGCAGGTTGGCGTGCTTGTCGACGCGGAACTCGATCTTGCCGCCCTTGATGTCGGTAACGGCTTTGGCGGTGTCCATCGTCACCGTCCCCGTCTTCGGGTTCGGCATGAGACCGCGCGGGCCGAGGATCTTGCCGAGCCGACCCACCTTGCCCATCATGTCCGGGGTCGCAACGACGGCGTCGAAGTCGAGCCAT
>JAJXUB010000143.1 GCA_021783215.1 Actinomycetes bacterium
AGGTCGGAGAGGGCGTCCGCGTCCGTCGTCCACCCCGTCTTCGTCCGCTTCGTCTTCGGCATGCCGAGGGTCTCGAAGAGGACGACCTGGAGCTGCTTCGGGGAGCCGAGGTTGATCCGCTCTCCCCCGATGGCCGCGTACGCGTCGTGCTCGGCCTGGCGCATCTTCGCGTCGAAGTCCTGCTCGAGCGCGCTCAGGCCGGCCATGTCGGCCGCGATCCCGACCCGCTCCATCGTCGCGAGGACGTCGACGAGCGGCAGCTCGACGTCGCGGAGCAGCCGGTCGCCTCCCGTCGTGACCAGCTCGCCGGACAGGGCCTCGGACAGGTCGAGGACGGCCCGTGCCCGGACCATGGCGTCGTCGGCCTCGGCATCCTCGTCACCGCCGAAGTCGAGCATCCCCTGGCTCGTCGACGCCGCCTTGCCGGTCGACAGCTCGCGCCCGAGGTGGCGCAGGACGAGGTCGGCGAGGTCGTAGGACCGCTGGTCGGGTCGTGACAGGTAGGCCGCCAGGGCGGTGTCGCACGTGAGCCCGCGCAGGGTCCAGCCCCGGCCGGCCAGCGCATGGACCGGGCCCTTGGCGTCGTGGAGGACCTTGGCTCGCCGGGGGTCGGCGAGCCACTCGGCAACCGACGACTCCGCTGCCGGGTCGAGTCCCGTCACCTCGACGTATGCCGCCGGCCCGGCGGCCGTGGCCACCGCCAGCGCCCCAAGGTCCCCGCTCCCCTGGCGCCAGGACCCGACGACGTGGACCCCCACCGTCTCGCCGGCCGGTGCGTGATGGGCGAGCCAGCCGGGGACGTCCTCGCTGAGCAGCACGTTGGCATCGACGTCGAACCCGCCTTGGCTCGCCTCCGTCTCGACGGTCTCCAGCGTCGAGAACAACCGGTCGCGTAGGACCCGGAACTCGAGCCCGTCGAAGACACGGTGGACCTCTTCCCGGTCCCAGTTGACGCGAGCCAGGTCGCCGACGCTGACCTGAAGAGGGACGTCGTGGACGAGCTGGTTGAGCCGGCGGTTGCGCAGGACCCCGTCGAGGTGTGCGCGAAGGGCGTCGCCGGCCTTGCCCTTGACCTCGTCGACGTGGGCGACGACTCCGGTGAGGTCGCCGTACTGGGCGAGCCACTTGGCGGCCGTCTTCGGCCCGACGCCTGGGACGCCGGGCAGGTTGTCGCTCGACTCGCCGACGAGGGCGGCGAGGTCGGGATAGCGCTCCGGCGGGACGAAGTACCTCTCCTCGACGGCTCCCGGGTCCATCCGCCACACCTCGGAGACGCCCCGGACCGGGTAGAGGAGGGTGACCTTGTCGCTGACGAGCTGGAACGCGTCCCGGTCCCCCGTGCAGAGGACGACCTCGTGGCCGGCCGCGACGGCCTGGGTCGTCAGCGTCGCGAGGATGTCATCGGCCTCGAAGCCGTCCGCCTCGATGTGGCGGATCCGCAGGGCGTCGAGGATCTCCTTGAGCAGCGGCAGCTGCCCGCTGAACTCCTGCGGGGTCGCCGACCGGCCGGCCTTGTAGTCGGCATACTGCTCGCTGCGGAAGGTCTGGCGGGAGACGTCGAAGGCGACCCCGACGTGGGTCGGCTCCTCATCGCGGAGGAGGTTGATGAGCATTGCCGTGAACCCGTAGACGGCGTTCGTATGCTGGCCGGTGCTCGTCGAGAAGCTCTCCGCCGGGAGGGCGAAGAAGGCCCGGTAGGCCAGCGAGTGACCGTCGAGCAGGAGGAGTCGGCTCACGATGCCACCCTAGGGCCCCGGGCCGACGCTCCCGTCAGGCCGAGCGGGTCGGCCGGACTGTCCGAATGACCCGACGTCGGCGGAGGACGCTTTCGAACGGGGAGACGTCCGCGCCGCCGAGGGCGCGGCGCCGCAGGCTCGACGTCGAGGTCACCCGACGGGTCGTCGCCGGGGCAAACCCGAGCCTGGCGTAGAAGCGGTTGGCCTCGCGGTTCGCGGCCGGCACGTTGGAGACCACCCGCTCGATGCCGCTCCGCTCCGCAAGGACGACGGCCGCGGCGAGCAGATGGCGGGCGATCCCCCGCCGGCGCTCCTCCCGAGGGACGAAGATCTGGTCGATGGCCAGGTCCGGGGACTGGACGAGCCCCAACGACTGGTCGGTGAGGATGGCGTAGCCGACGGCCTTCCGGTCCCGGCGGGCGACGAGGACGTGGACCTCCGGTCGCAGGAGGGCGCTGGTCAGCCGCCCGTCCGCGGCATAGCGGGCGGCGGCGTCGCCGCTCGCTCCGGACTCGACCTGCCCCAGCAACCAGAGGCGCTCGAACTCGGCACGCGTGTCGGGGCGCACGACCGAGACGACGACAGGGGAACGACTCACGGACAACCTCCGCAGGGACGTGGCATCACCCTCAGGGGTGGGTGACGAACCGACTCTAGGGGCTACCGACCGGCTGGTGGAACCCCAGGGCGGCTACTGGCGCGACTTCCCTAGGGTGAGGGCGTGCACCCGAGCGTCCCCGGCCTCGGCACGGCCATCAACGTTGCCGCGATCCTCGTCGGCGGACTGCTCGGCATGCTGGCCGGGAACCGTCTGCCCGAGAGGGTGCGGTCCGTCGTCACGGACTGCCTCGGCCTCGTGACGATCCTCGTGGCCGGCCTGTCGACCGTCGCCGTCACCGACACGGCGCTGGTCAGGGCCACGGGCCATGGGGCGCCGGTCCTCATCGTGCTCGGGTCGCTCCTCATCGGCTCCGTGACCGGCTCGGCGCTACGGATCGAGGACCGCCTCGCGGCGCTCGCCGACATCCTGCACCGCCGTCTGCGGCGCGTCGACCGCGCCGGCGACGGCGCCGACACCGCCCGCGAGCGCTTCATCGAGGGCTGGCTGACGGCCTCACTGCTCTTCTGCGTCGGGCCGCTGGCGATCCTCGGCTCCCTGTCGGACGGCATGGGGCGCGGCATCGACCAGCTCGCCCTGAAGTCCGTGCTCGACGGTTTCGCGGCTCTTGCGTTCGCCTCGACGTTCGGGGTCGGGGTGCTCCTCTCCGCGGCGTCGGTCGGCGTCGTCCAGGGTTCGCTGACCGTTCTCGGCCTGCTCCTCGGCCAGGTCATGCCGGGCCCGCACATCGCCGCCCTCACCGCGACAGGCGGACTGCTCCTGGCTGGAATCGGTCTGCGGCTCCTACGGATCCGGGACGTGCCGGTCGGCGACATGCTCCCGGCCCTCGTCGTGGCGCCGTTGCTCACCCAGCTCGTCGTCGTCCTCCGCTGAGGGACGGCATACGGGCCTCAGGTGTTGCCCATCTGGGTGATGACCGCCTCGGCGACCTCGCGCATGCCCATGCGGCGGTCCATCGCCGTCTTCTGGATCCAGCGGAAGGCCTCGGCCTCGGAGATCTTCAGCTTCTTCATGAGGACGCCCTTGGCACGCTCGACCGCCTTGCGCGTCTCGAGCTGCTCGCCGAGGTCGGCTACCTCCGCCTCGAGGGCCTTGACCTCGGACCACCGGGACAGGGCGATGTCGATGGCCGGGCCGAGGTCGCCCCGCGTGAACGGCTTGACGAGGTAGGCCATGACACCGGCGTCCCGCGCCCGTTCGACGAGCTCGGTCTGGCTGAAGGCGGTCAGCATGATGACCGGGCAGATCCGCCTCTCGTGGATCTTCTCGGCCGCGCTGAGCCCGTCGAGAACGGGCATCTTGACGTCGAGAATGGCGAGGTCCGGGACGTGCTCGATGACCAGCTCGACGGCCTGTTCACCGTTGGTCGCCTGGCCGACGACCTCGTAGCCGGCGTCGGCAAGCATCTCGGCGAGGTCGAGCCGGATGAGGGCCTCGTCCTCGGCGACGACGACGCGGCGTGCTCGGGTGGTCGTTGCCTGGTCCGTCATCACGCTGCCTTCCGGATCGGAACCCACGGCGGCCCACCGGCCGCTGCGAGGAGTGCCGGGAGCGGGACTTGAACCCGCACGACCGTGAGGCCAGAGCATTTTGAGTGCCCCGTGTCTGCCATTCCACCACCCCGGCGGGTGCGGTCCCCAAGCATAGTTCGCCGACGGGACGGCCCCGCTCCGGTCGGTCACCCGCCCGGCTCGTCCTCATGCCGCACCGCCGTCCCGACGCGGTGCACGCGTAAGGCGTTCGTCGCGCCGGAGATGCCGGGAGGGGAACCGGCAACGATGACGACGAGGTCGCCGATGCGGACC
>JAJXUB010000144.1 GCA_021783215.1 Actinomycetes bacterium
CCTCGAGGCGTTCGTCGCCGCGCTGGACGCCGTGAACGCGGTCGCGGACGAGGCGCCCGGGTTCGTCTGGCGGCTGCAGGACGACGCCCTCGGCAACGCCACCGACATCCGGCCCTGGGGCGACGACGTGATCATCAACCTCTCGGTCTGGGCCGACGTGGCGTCGCTCGAGGCCTACGTGTACGGCGCGGCCCACGCGGCCGTCCTCAAGCAGCGGCGGATGTTCTTCCACCGGATGCAGGCCCCGAGCCTCGTGCTGTGGTGGGTGCCGGAGGGGCACCGGCCGACGCTGGAGGAGGCGCGCGAGCGGCTCGACCACCTCGCCGCCGAGGGCCCGACGCCGTACGCCTTCACGCTGCGCGAGATGTTCGGGCCCGACGTCGGCTACGTCGGGGAGGACTAGCGGCCCACGGTGCGTGAGAGGATCCGCCCGTGACGGCGACGATCCTCGACGGCAAGGCCACGGCGGCCACGATCAAGTCCGAGCTCGCGGAGCGCGTGGCGCGGCTGCGCGAGCGGGGCATCACCCCCGGGCTCGGCACCGTGCTCGTGGGCGACGATCCCGGGAGCCACTCCTACGTCGCGGGCAAGCACCGCGACTGCGCGGAGGTCGGCATCACGTCGCACCGGGTCGACCTGCCGGTCGACGCCTCGCAGGCGCAGGTCGACGACGCCATCGCCGAGCTCAATGCCGACCCCACGTGCACGGGCTACATCGTGCAGCTGCCGCTGCCGAAGGGGCTCGACGAGAGCCGCGCGCTCGAGGCGATCGACCCGGCCAAGGACGCCGACGGGCTGCACCCGACGAACCTCGGCCGGCTCGTGCTGGGCATCGCGGCCCCGCTGCCGTGCACGCCGCGCGGCATCGTCGAGCTGCTCCGGCGCTACGACGTACCCCTCGCCGGCGCGGAGGTCACCGTGATCGGCCGCGGGGTCACCGTCGGCCGCCCGCTCGGCCTCCTGCTCACCCGCAAGAGCGAGAACGCGACCGTCACGCTGTGCCACACCGGCACCCGCGACCTCGCGGCGCACACGCGCGGCGCCGACATCGTGGTCGCCGCCGCGGGAGTCGCCCACCTGCTCACACCCGACATGGTCAAGCCGGGCGCGGCCGTGCTCGACGTCGGGATCACGCGCACCGACGCCGGTCTCGTCGGCGACGTCCACCCCGGCGTCCGCGAGGTCGCCGCGTTCCTGGCGCCGATGCCCGGCGGCACCGGCCCGATGACCCGGGCCATGCTCCTCGCGAACGTCGTGGAGTCCGCCGAGCGGGCCGCGGGCCCGGCCTGAGCATGATCCGCCGGCTGCGGCAGGAGTGGCCGCTCGCCGCCTCCCTCGCGGTCGTCGTGGTCGGGCTCGTCGTCGTCGCCGGCGACCACTTCCGGCGGGGCACCGTGATCCTGTCCTTCGGGGTGGCCCTCGCGCTCTTCCTCCGGCTGCTGCTCCCCGCGTCCGAGGCGGGCCTGCTCGCGGTCCGGTCCAAGCGGGTCGACGTCGCGGTCCTGGCGTTCCTCGCCGTCGCGACGAGCGTCCTGGCACTCTGGGTGCCCCCACCGAGCAACTGAGGTCCGGCGGCCGCTAGCGTAGGCCAAGATGTCTTGATGACGAGATATCCATCCGGTGCCGGGTCGAGGACGCCCCGGCGCTGACGAGAAGGAGAGCGCGCCATGGCCCGTACCCCCGTCACCGTCACCGTCACCGGCGCGGCCGGTCAGATCGGCTACGCGCTGCTCTTCCGCATCGCCTCGGGCCACCTGCTCGGCACGGACGTGCCGGTGCGCCTGCGCCTGCTCGAGATCACGCCCGCCCTCAAGGCCGCCGAGGGCACCGCGATGGAGCTCGACGACTGCGCGTTCCCGCTGCTCTCCGGCATCGACATCACCGACGACGCCCGCGTGGCGTTCGACGGCTGCAACGTCGCGCTGCTCGTCGGGGCGCGCCCGCGCACGGCGGGGATGGAGCGCGGCGACCTGCTGTCCGCGAACGGCGGCATCTTCAAGCCGCAGGGCGAGGCGATCAACGCCGGCGCCGCGGACGACATCCGGGTCCTCGTCGTCGGGAACCCGGCCAACACCAACGCCCTCATCGCGGCGTCGCACGCCCCCGACGTCCCGAAGAGCCGCTTCACCGCGATGACCCGCCTGGACCACAACCGGGCCAAGTCGCAGCTCGCCAAGAAGGCCGGTGTCGCCGTCAGCGACATCACGAACCTGACGATCTGGGGCAACCACTCCGCGACGCAGTACCCGGACATCTTCCACGCGAAGATCAACGGGCGCAGCGCCGTCGAGGTCGTCGACGACCGGTCCTGGCTCGAGAGCGACTTCATCCCCACCGTCGCCAAGCGCGGTGCCGCGATCATCGAGGCCCGCGGCGCCTCGTCGGCGGCGTCCGCCGCGAACGCCGCGATCGACCACGTCTACTCGTGGGTCAACGGCACGCCCGCCGGCGACTGGGTCTCGGCCGCGATCGTGTCCGACGGCTCCTACGGCGTACCCGAGGGCCTCATCTCCTCGTTCCCGGTGACGTCCACCGGCGGCGAGTGGGAGGTCGTCCAGGGACTCGAGATCGACGAGTTCTCCCGCGCCCGCATCGACGCGTCCGTCCACGAGCTCGAGGACGAGCGCAACGCCGTGCGCGAGCTCGGCCTCATCTAGCCCCGAGCCCGACCCACCACCGACCGTCCGGGCGCCGCCCGGCGTCCCGCACCACAGCCGAGGAGTTCCCCGTGGCGAAGATCAAGGTCGTCAACCCGGTCGTCGAGCTCGACGGCGACGAGATGACGCGGATCATCTGGCAGTTCATCAAGGACAAGCTGATCCTCCCGTACCTCGACGTCGACCTGAAGTACTACGACCTGTCGATCGAGAACCGCGACGCCACCGACGACCAGGTGACGATCGACGCCGCCAACGCCATCAAGGAGTTCGGCGTCGGCGTCAAGTGCGCGACGATCACGCCGGACGAGGCCCGGGTGGACGAGTTCGGCCTCAAGAAGATGTGGAAGTCGCCGAACGGCACGATCCGCAACATCCTCGGCGGGGTGATCTTCCGCGAGCCGATCGTGATGTCGAACATCCCGCGCCTCGTGCCCGGCTGGACGAAGCCGATCATCATCGGGCGCCACGCGTTCGGCGACCAGTACCGCGCGACCGACTTCGTGGTGAAGGGCGCCGGCAAGCTCACGATGACGTTCGTGCCCGCGGACGGCAGCGAGCCCACCGAGGTCGAGGTGTTCGACTACCCGGGCGGGGGCGTCGCGATGGCGATGTACAACCTCGACGACTCGATCCGCGACTTCGCCCGCGCGTCGATGCGCTACGGCCTCGACCGCGGCCTCCCGGTCTACCTCTCGACGAAGAACACGATCCTCAAGGCCTACGACGGCCGGTTCAAGGACATCTTCGCCGAGGTGTTCGAGTCCGAGTTCGCCGAGGCCTTCGAGGCGGCCGGCATCACCTACGAGCACCGCCTCATCGACGACATGGTCGCCGCGGCGATGAAGTGGGAGGGCGGCTACGTCTGGGCCTGCAAGAACTACGACGGCGACGTCCAGAGCGACACCGTCGCCCAGGGCTACGGCTCGCTCGGCCTCATGACGTCGGTGCTCATGACGCCGGACGGGAAGACCGTCGAGGCCGAGGCGGCGCACGGCACGGTGACGCGCCACTACCGCCAGCACCAGCAGGGCAACCCGACGTCGACGAACCCGATCGCGTCCATCTTCGCCTGGACGCAGGGGCTCTCCTACCGCGGCAAGATGGACGGCACCCCCGAGGTGACCCGGTTCGCCGAGACGCTCGAGCGCGTCTGCGTCGAGACCGTGGAGGAGGGGAAGATGACCAAGGACCTCGCCCTTCTCATCGCACCCGACGCCCCGTGGCTCACGACCGAGCAGTTCCTCGACGCGATCGACGAGAACCTCCAGAAGGCCATGGCCTGACCACGCAACACCCGCCCCGGCCCGACCTTCCTTGATCGTCCCTTAGGGACGATCAAGGAAGTTGAACTGCTCGTGGGTGACCGCAACTCGTGATCTTGGTCGCCAGCAGGCCGACCCGCGCGATCGAGCGCCGCACCACCTCGCACGACCCGACGGCCCCCGGCGGCAGCCGGGGGCC
>JAJXUB010000145.1 GCA_021783215.1 Actinomycetes bacterium
ATGACATGACCGGCACAGGGCCGTCGGGGGGGCATGCTCTGGTGACTGAGCAGCTGACCAAGCGCTTCGGTGATCGGGTTGCCTTCCAGGACGTGTCCTTCACCGTCGGCTACGGCGAGGTCTTCGGGTTCCTCGGCCCCAACGGGGCGGGCAAGACGACCGCGGTTCGTACCCTGGGGATGCTCATCGCCCCGACGTCAGGGCGTGCGGTCGTCGCAGGGCTCGACCTGACGCCGGAGAACGGGGAGGCGATCCGCCAACGGATCTCGATCATGCCCGAGGTGCCCGGCCTGTACGCCCGCCTGACCGTGGGCGAGAACCTCGAGCTCGTTGCCGGTCTGTACGAGCTCTCTGACGGCGGCCGGCGGGTCGCCGACGCCCTCCGGGCCGTCAGCATGGGCGACCGGGTTCATGACGCCTGCGGGTCGCTCTCCAAAGGGCTGCGGCAGCGGGTCGGCATCGCCCGGGCGCTGCTCAACGACCCGACCGTGCTGTTCCTGGACGAGCCGACCGCCGGGCTGGACCCGGTCGCCGCCCGTGAGGTGCACGAGCTGGTCGACGACCTACGCGGGCGGGGGGTGACGATCTTCCTGACCACGCACCGGTTGGAGGAAGCCGAGCGACTGTGCGACCGGGTCGCGATCCTCAACACCACGTTGCGGATGATCGGCCGGCCGGAGGAGCTGCGGGCCCAGCTGTTCAACCAGATGTTGACCGTTCGGCTCGCCACCCCGCTCGAGGATCCCGAACGGATCCTGGGCGGCCTGCCCGCAGTGACCGGCTGGCAGGCCGCCGGCGAGAACGCCTACCAGCTCACCGTGACCGCCCCGGACCTCGCGGCTCCCGGCGTGGTCCGCGCGCTCGTGGCCGCCGGTGCGGACGTCCTGTCGATCGCCGAGGCGAGGCACTCCCTGGAGGACGTCTACCTGGAGCTGGTCGACGAGGACGTTGAGGTCCACGCGTCATGAACATCCACTGGGCGCGGGTGGCCGCCTTGATGCGCAAGGAGCTGCGAGACCTTCGGCGCAACCGCTTCATCCTGGTCACCATGTCGGTCGTCCCGGTGGTCTTCGTGGGTCTGCCCATGGTCCAGATCTTTACGATCCGGGCCGCGACCCCGAGCAACCAGCTGAACCTGCACATTGGCCTGTCCCTCCTGTACATGCTGCTCGTCCCCGCGACGATCCCCTCGACCCTGGCCGCATACGCCATCGTCGGCGAACGTGAGCAGGGGACCCTCGAAGCGGTCCTGATCACCCCGATCCGGCGCGAGGAGCTCCTGCTCGGCAAGGCCCTCGCCGCCCTCCTGCCCACCCTGCTCATCGCCTACGGCGTGTTCGGCGTCTTCTTCACGGCGGTGGCCGTCTTCGCCATCCCGGCCGTCGCCTCGGCGGTCTTCCAGACCTCCCACCTTCTGGTTCCCCTGCTGTTCACTCCGCTCCTGGCCGGCTGGTCGATCTGGGTCGGCATCGCGATCTCCGCCCGCGCCTCCGACGTCCGGGTGGCCCAACAGCTCGCCACCCTCGCGAGCTTCCCACCCCTGATCCTCGTTGCGCTGATGTCCTTCAACGTCATCACCCCATCGGTACGCCTCGCCGTCATCGTGGCGGCGGTCCTGCTCATGATCGACGTGCGGGGGTGGCGGCTCGTCGCGGCGGGTCTGGACCGCGAACGCCTCCTGGCCGGCTCCCGACGCTGACCTGCCTCTCCGACCAGGCCGGCAGCCGGTCGGACGGAAGGCTTGGGCTGCATAGGCTCGATCATCAGCTCAACCGCGGCGTTCGGGTGGGTCCCCCGTATGCGCTGACGTGCCGACGGCCGGGAGCTATCGGGACCCACCGCGCGGGGTCACGGTCCGGCCGCCCCACTGCTCGGGCTCGACATCGACGATGGTCTGGCTGAGGACCCACTGGTGCCCGAACGGGTCATCGATCGTGGCCTGCCGCTCGCCGTACTCCCAGTCGCGCGGCGCGTCGACCACAACGGCCCCTCGAGCCGTCGCCGTCTCCACCACGCCCGCGACATCGGCCACCTTGAGCATCACCTGCTCAGAGCGCCCTCGCCGCGGCGTTCGCCGCCCGGGGGGAACCTCGGCCACCACGAGCTCGGCTGGGTGCCCGCCAGGCAGCCCAAGCTGCGAGCGGTGTCCGTCGCCGATGCGAACGTGTTCGACGAACTCAAAGACGTCGCCGTACCACGCAACCGCCGTCCGCACGTCGGCCACGACCAGAACGGGTGTCACCCGTGCATGCGGCGCCGACCGGTTCGTCAGCATCCGGCCACAGTAGATCACCATCGGGTGACGCCGGTCCAGGAGTGTGCTGCTCGACCCGTCCCGCCTACCTCCACCCGATGGTCTGCGTGGCCGGACGTCTCAGGCGGCCGTCGCCGTGACGACCCAGTTGTCACGCAGGTGTCCATCTGGCCGAAGGCCCGAGCTGGTGTCGCACGTGATGAGGGAGATGGTCCGGGCGGGCGTCGGCGTCCGCCACACCCAGCCGTATGCCGCTTCGCTGATGGCGTTCTTGTCGACGGAGACGGGCGAGCGGTCGACGACGAAGCGCTGCCGTGCCCCGGCAGCCGAGACGACGTCGACCTCGTCCCCGGGCGAGAGCATCGGAAGGGCGGCGAACACGTCGGGGCGACCGCCCCAGATGACGTGTCCGACGAGGATCGACCGGTTGGTCCCGAGGCCACCGGGCGCCGGCCAACCGGGGGCGTCGTACCAGCCCACGACGCCGGGCACCGGTTCGAGGACCCCGTTGTGCGCGCTCAGCGGTGCGACCTCGGCGCTGAGAACCTGGCGGCCGTGACTGTAGACAACGATGCGCGTTGTTCCCGTGGCCGGCACCGTGGCCTGGGCCTGCCCATAGGCCCCGCCGGCCGACGTGGGTCCGCTCGTCGCGGGATGCGAGCTCGGTCGTGTCGTCGGTGGGGCCCGGCCCGGGAGGGATCCGTCAGTGGACCGCTGGCTCGTGGTCGGCTGGACGGCCGGGGGAGCCGTGATGCCGATCCGGTCGGCGGCCGCCCGGTCGTGCCAGCCCTTGACGGCCGTCACGACGAGCGCGAGTCCGAGGACCAAAGCAACCGCGGCGAGGCCGGCCAGGGCATAGTCCCTCGGGCCTCGCCGT
Organism: Actinomycetes bacterium; assembly: GCA_021783215.1. Classification (GTDB taxonomy): domain Bacteria; phylum Actinomycetota; class Actinomycetes; order Actinomycetales; family Dermatophilaceae; genus JAJXUB01. Next base: position 3,132 of record JAJXUB010000145.1, read on the forward strand.
CGGTGCTTCGTGGGCACTCGGGTCAGTGCGCCCGTCCACGGTTGCGGTAGAGCGAGAAGGCGCCGGTCGCGCCGCCGGCGGCCAGGAGGAGCCCCAGCGCCACGGCGAGGAACGGGAAGGATGATCCGAGGCCACCCGGTCCGTCGGTCTGGACCAGGGTGGGCACGACTCCCGTCGTCGGGACGGTCGTCGTGACCGGTACGCCGGAGGTGGTCGTCGTGCCCGTGCTGGTGCCGGAGGTTGTCGTCGTGCCCGTGCTGGTGCCGGAGGTTGTCGTCGTACCCGTGCTGGTGCCGGAGGTCGTCGACGTCGTGCTGGTGCCGGACGTCGTGCTGGTGCCGGACGTCGTCGTCGTGCTCGTCGTCGTCGTGCTTGACGTCGCCTCACAGGGCCAGTACCAGAAGGTCTTGGACTTCGTGTCTGTAGGCCCGTTCGCCAGCGTCGTGCTGACGACAACGTTGACGTGGTAACCCTGGGCGGCAGGCTGTACGCCGCTGATGTCCAGGGTGTACTGCTCGAGGTGTTGGGGGGACGCGGCGGCGGTGGCGACGAACTCCAGCGTCGTGGCGCCGTTGGGGACTAGCGTCCCGGGAGACGTCGGAGAAATGAGCCCGAAGGTCACTGTGGCCGTCTGGGTTCCCGTGTCGAAGCCCGACCATGAGATGCCGAAGGTGCACGTGACGTGCGGGTCGTTGTCCGGGGACGCAACCTCGTTGTTCGCATCGAGGATCTTGATGGTGCCGTTGTTGCCAGTGGCCGCGGACGCAGGCGTCATCCCCGCCACGAACACGACGAAGATCGCCGCGGTCAGGGCCGCGAGCATCGCGCCGACCCGCCGCCCAGGACTTCTCGAATGACCGATACGACGCATCCCTGATCCCCCTGTTCGGGTGCGCCGGCTGGCGCAACCCCCTGTGTCCGCGGCTTGCCACCCGGTCTCCTCCAAGATCCGGGCGGCGCCGCCATCACCAGCCAAGCATC
>JAJXUB010000146.1 GCA_021783215.1 Actinomycetes bacterium
GGGATCGGTCGACTCCGCCCCGTATGCCGACGTCCTCGCGGACTGCCTCGTCGACAGCGATGACGCCCTCATGGAGAACCTCGCCCGGCAGGCGTCCGTCGCGGCGGGCGGGACGGCGTCCGCCGCCGATGTCGTCGCGCTCGTCGAGCGCGTCCTGACGCGGTTCGCGATCCCGACGACGGGGTCGGTCATCCTCGACGCGAGCGGGCTGACCCACGGCCAGCGTGTGACGCCGACGTTGGTCTCCGACGTCCTTCTCGTCGGAAGCACCGGCAGGTCACCGGCCTTCGCCGCGGCGCTCGCCGCCCTGCCGGTCGCCGGGCTCACCGGCACGCTGGCCGCCGACCAGGAGCGGTTCGTCACGGCGGCCACGCATCTTGTCGCCGGTGTGCCCCGGGCGAAGACCGGGACCCTCATCGGGACGGCCGCTCTCGCCGGGACGACGGTCGACGCGGACGGGCGTCTGCTCGACTTCGTCATCGACGCCGACCACGTCCCGGCGACCCCCGGGGGAACGTCGGGTGCCCGAGGGGCGTTGGATCATTTCGCGACCGTGCTGACCCAGTGCGGCTGCTCGTAGGACCGTCGCGAGGCTCCCTTGCGCAACGAACGAAGGATGGCCGCACGTGAGTGGGACGACGGGGTTCGTCGACTGGGAGTTCGCCAAGGCCACGGGGGCAAGGCTCGTTCCCGCCGGGCCGACGGTGACGGCGGAGGAGGCCCGGGCGGAGGTCGCCGCCATCCGCGTGGCGGCCGCGCGGGCCCATGACCCGGTCGCGAACACCTCGCGCCTGCATACGCCGGACGACGCGCCGCCCGTCGCCGTCGTCGACCGGGCCGTGTGGATCGCGGCCAACGCCGACACGATGGCGGCGCTGCTGGACCCCGTCGTCGCCAAGATGATGGCGACCCGGGCCGGCCAGACTCCGGCCGCCGTCGCCGCCGTCGGCGGAAAGATGACCGGTGGGGAGGCCGGCGCGATGCTCGCCTTCATGGCGACGAAGGTCCTCGGGCAGTATGACCTCGCGCCGCAGTCCACGCCGCAGCTGCTCCTCGTGGCGCCCAACATCGTCGCCGTGCAGCGTGACCTCGGCCTCGACGCCGTCGACTTCCGCCAGTGGGTATGCCTCCACGAGGAGACCCACCGCGTCCAGTTCACCGCCGTGCCATGGCTGCGCCCGCACATGCTCGAGCGCACTCGGACGTTGGCCGAGGACCTGGCCCCCGACCCCGACGCGGTCACCGAACGGTTCCGGCAGCTGGCGACGCGGCTGCCCGAGGTCTTCCGGGAGGGCGGGCAGGGCATCACCGACCTCCTGACGACGCCCGAGCAGCGCGCCGAGCTCGCCAAGGTCACGGCGGTCATGTCGCTGCTCGAGGGCCACGCCGACGTCGTCATGGACGAGGTCGGCCCGGCCGTCATCCCGACGGTGGCGGCGATCCGCGCCACGTTCGACGAGCGCCGCAAGTGGGTCGGCGCTTTCGACCGGATCCTTCGCCGGCTGCTGGGCCTGGAAGCGAAGATGCGGCAGTACCGCGACGGTGCCGTCTTCGTCCGCGGTGTCGTCGACCGCGTCGGCTGGGACGGGTTCAACGCGGTATGGACCTCCCCGGACACCCTCCCGCTGCCCGCCGAGATCGAGGAACCGGCCGCCTGGGTGGCCCGGGTTCACGGGTGAACCGCCCTCGGGGGAGCACGTGATGGCGGCTCGCGCCGGGGGGCGGCCGCACCCGGCCGTCGCCGCGGTCCGGTATGCCGTCCGCTCCATGCTCGCCGACCTTTCGCCCGGGGACCTGGTCACCGTCGCGCTGAGCGGCGGCGCCGACTCCCTGGCGCTCGCCGACGCCGTCGCCTTCGAGGCGCCGCGCCTGCGGCTGCGAGGCGGTGCCGTCATCGTCGACCACGGCCTTCAGGAGGGGTCCGGGGCGATCGCCTCCCGGGCCGCCTCCACCGCGCGCGACCTGGGACTCGACCCGGTCGACGTCGTCTCCGTCGCGCCGGGCATCGGCGAACCGGGAGGCCTCGAGGCGGCGGCGAGGGCCGCGCGCTACGCGGCCCTCGCCGCCGTCGCCGACCGGACCGGTGCCGCCGCCGTCCTCCTCGGGCACACGCTCGACGACCAGGCCGAGCAGGTCCTGCTCGGCCTGGTCCGCGGTTCGGGAGCGCGCAGCCTCGCCGGGATGTCACCGGTCCGGGGCGGCTACCGTCGCCCCCTCCTCGGGATCACCCGGCAGCAGACCCGGGACGCCTGCACCGCGGAGGGCCTGACGTGGTGGGACGACCCGATGAACGACGACCCACGTTTCACCCGCGTCCGGGCCCGCCGCGCCCTCGCCGACCTCGAGCGTGACCTCGGACCGGGCCTTGCCGCGGCCCTGGCGCGGACGGCATACCGGCTCCGCAGCGATGCGGACCACCTCGACGCGCTCGCCGACGAGGCGCTGACGGCGTTCCCTGACGGGAGCGTCGTTCCGGTCGACGCGATGTCGCGGCTGCCCGACGCCGTCCGGACACGGGTGTGGCGCAGGCTCCTCATCGCCCGCGGCGCACCGGCGGGCAGCCTGAGCTCGACGCACATCGAGGCCTGCGACGCCCTCGTGACGCGCTGGCACGGCCAAGGGCCGGTCGACGTGCCCGGCGACGTCTCGGTCGGACGAGCGGCGAGACTTCTGCGCATCGAGTCGCCCGCGTCGGGTTGAATGGCCTGGTCGCTCCACCCTGCCTGGAAGGAGACATCGATGGACGCCGCCTCCATGGGCGCCGACCTCGAACGCATCCTCTACACCGAGGAGCAGATCCGCGGGCGGCTCGACGAGCTCGCCGCTGAGATCGCGACCGCCTATGCGGGCCAGCCGCTCGTGCTCGTCGGCGTGCTCAAGGGCGCCGTGATGGTCATGGCCGACCTCATGCGCGCCCTCCCGATGAGCGTCCCGGTCGACTGGATGGCGGTCTCGTCCTACGGGTCCGGGACGAAGTCATCGGGCGTCGTGCGGATCCTCAAGGACCTCGACACGGACATCACCGGTACGCACGTGCTTATCGTCGAGGACATCGTCGACTCCGGCCTCACGCTGTCGTGGATCCGGGCCAACCTCGAGTCGCGAAGTCCCTTGTCGGTCGAGATCTGTGCCCTGCTCCGCAAGCCGGCCGCGGCGAAGGTCGCCATCGACGTCAAGTGGGTCGGCTTCGACATCCCCAACGAGTTCGTCGTCGGATACGGGCTGGACTACGACGAGGCGTACCGGGGGCTGCGCCAGGTGGGCACCCTCGCCGCGCACGTCTACACCTGAGGGTTTCCCCCCGCGAGGGAGGGGGACCGGGCTGTGGCGGCGGCGCGCGGAACGATCGAGAGCGCCCCGACGTTGACCGACAACGGACGTGAGCCAGCGTCCTGTGGGATGGGCGATAGCGTGTGTCCCTGAGGTTCCGAGCGAGCAGGAGGTTGGGGGAGAGCCCCCATATTTCACATGGACGCATCCCGTCTGCGACGCACGTGGGTCTTCTGGGCCCTCGGGATCGTGGCCCTTCTCCTCGTCTGGTTCACGCTGAGCGGGACGACGGCCTACGAGCGGATCGACACCTCGGCCGCCATCCAGCTCATCAAGGACAAGAAGGTCGACTCGGCCGAGCTGACGAGCGACAACGTCCTCAACCTCGTCCTGAAGCCCGGCGACAGCTACACCAGCCCGGACGGGAAGGTGAAGGCGGCGACGAAGGTCCGCACCGAGTGGGTCGACGCCCAGGGGCCCCAGCTCGTCGCCCTGCTCGAGCAGAACGTGCCTCCGAAGAACTTCAACGACACCATCTCGCGGTCCAACCCGTTCCTCACGCTCATCGGGACGATCCTGCCGTTCGCCCTCCTCTTCGGCTTCTTCTGGTTCATGATGAGCCAGGCCCAGGGCGGGGGTAACCGCGTCCTCCAGTTCGGCAAGTCTCGGGCGAAGCTGGTCACCAAGGACACCCCACAGGTGACCTTCGCCGACGTCGCCGGCTGCGACGAGGCGGTCGAGGAGCTGGGGGAGATCAAGGAGTTCCTCAAGGACCCGGCGAAGTTCCTCGCCGTCGGCGCCAAG
>JAJXUB010000147.1 GCA_021783215.1 Actinomycetes bacterium
CCGCCGACGAGCGGGGCCACGCGCTCGAGGGGTCCCGCGGGTCGGCCCGCCTTGACCTCGCCGATGTCCAGCCCGTCCCCGCCGAGGCGGATGCGCAGGTCCGAGCGGACGACGGTGCCAGCGCGCGATGTCACGGTGACCGTCTCGACGAGGACCGCCGCCGTCAGCTCCCTGCGCCGGTGGACCTCGACGGTGGGGTCCGCGCCCGGGGTGCCCAGATGCCGCGCGACCGAGAAGAACTCGGCCACGTTGCCGACCGCGCCGCCGACCACGTGCGCCAGGGGCCCGTCGCCCAGGGCGACGTCGAGAACGGTGAGGCTGCGGACGTCGTCGACGAACAAACCCTGCGCCCCCTCCCCCGTGATGGTCCCGTCGGGGCGCGAGAGCGCGGTCGCGTTGCCGTCGACCACGATGGTGAGGTCGTGGACCCACGGCTGACGGGGCGGCTGGGTGATGAAGCCGGCGGGGTGCGTTCGGTCCATGTCGTTCCCTCGGGTCTCCTTCGACCGAAATCGCTTGGCGCCGCTCGGCGACCGTGCCCGTTCGAGGTTTTCCGCCCTGATGTCTTGACAGCAGCAGCCGGCACGGCGACTCTCATAGGGATATGAACGTTCAAATCGCGGTTTGAGCGTTTCACCCAAAGGACTGGGGAGTCAAGCGTGCGGGCTGGCCGAGGTGACCGGGCGACGATCGTCGACGTCGCTCGGGCTGCCGAGGTGTCACGCCAGACGGTGAGCAATGTCGTGAACTCCCCGCACCGGGTCGCGCCCGCGACGCGTGCCAGGGTCACAGCCGAGATCCACCGGCTCGGATTCCGGCCGAACCAGGCAGCCCGATCTTTGAAGAAGGAGCGGGCCGGGACCTGGGGTGTGCAGCTCGACACCCGGACCGTCGGCCAGCTCGGCTCGATCCTCGACCGCTTCCTCGTGGAGCTGACGACTCGATCGGCCCCCCGGGACCACCACATCCTCCCCTTCGTCGCCCCCGACGTCGCTGACCCGATGGCCGCCTACCAGGAGATTCTCGCCGGCCAGCTGGCCGACGGCTTCGTCCTGACCGACACCCGGTACGAGGACCCGCGACCCGCCTGGCTGCTGGACCGGCAGGTCCCGTTCGCGGCCTTCGGGCGCATCTGGGACGACCCGGCGGTCACCGCCTGGGTCGACGTCGACGGGGCTGCGGGGACGGAGGCTGCCGTGCGGCACCTCGCGTCCGAGGGGTACGAGCGCATCGCCTTCCTCGGCTGGCCGGCGGGGTCGGCTGTCGGTGACGACCGCCGGGAGGGATGGCGGCGAGCCGTCGTCGCACTCGACGTCGGTGACGCCGAGTGGGCAGCCGAGTCCGAGCAGCAGCTCGAGCTCGCGGCGCTCGCGGCCGCCCCGCTGGTCGAGGTCGTCGGGAGCGGCGGAGCGATCGTCTGCGCCTCCGACGCGCTCGCGCTCGGCGCGTGGCGGTCCCTGCACGAGCGCGGCCTCCGCCCCGGCCTCGACATCGGGCTGGTCGGCTTCGACGACTCCGACATCGCCGAGGCCCTCGACCTAACGTCCCTGCGCCAGCCCATCACGGAGGTGGCCGAGGGCATCCTCGGGCTCCTCGCTGGTGAGGGTTGGGGCGGACGGCTCCTCACGCCGCCACTCGTCGCACGGGGCTCCTCGTCCCGTTCCGGACGCGTACCAACGCCTGCGGCCATCACGGCCGGGGCGACCTATCCTGCGGGCGACCGCACGACAACCGATGGAGACAAGAGATGAACAAGCGACCCGCGCGCTTGACGGCGACCCTGGCCATCGCGGCAGCCGGTGCCCTGACCCTCGGCGCCTGTGGCGGAGGTGGGTTCAGCGGCAGCAACAACACGGCCAGCCAGAGCACGGCCAAGGGTCCGGTCAAGCTGACCATGATGATCGGCAGCTCCGGTGACGCAGAGACGAACGCCGTCCAGGCGGCCGTCGCCGCCTGGGGCGCCAAGACGGGCAACTCGGTGACCGTGGTCGCCGCATCCAACCTCGGACAGCAGCTCGGCCAGGGCTTCGCGTCCTCCACACCCCCAGACGTCTTCTACACGGACGCCAGCAAGATCGGCACGTATGCCAAGGCGGGCGACCTGTTCGCCTACGGGGACCAGGTCACCAGCGCCGGCTTCGTCGACAGCCTCGTCAAGGCCTTCACCTACGCCGGCAAGTTCTACTGCGCGCCGAAGGACTCCTCGACCCTGGCGCTGGAGATCAACACCGACATGTGGAGCGCCGCCGGCCTGACTGACGCGGACATCCCCAAGGACTGGGCCGGACTCGAGACCGTCGCCAAGAAGCTCACCAAGGGGAACATCACCGGGCTGGTCATCGGCAACGACATCAACCGCTCCGGCGCCTTCATGAGGCAGGCCGGTGGCTGGGTGGTCTCCAGCGACGGCAAGATGACGGCGACCGACAAGGGCAACCTCGTCGGGCTGCAAGAGGTCCAGAAGCTCATGAAGGACGGCGTCCTGAAGTTCAACACCCAGACGAAGCCCACGACCGGATGGGGCGGTGAGGCCTTCGGCAAGGGTCTGGCCGCCATGACCATAGAGGGCAACTGGATCGCCGGCGGCATGAAGGACTTCCCGAACATCCACTACAAGACGGTCGAGCTCCCCGCCGGCCCGGCCGGCAAGGGCACCCTGATGTTCACCAACTGCTGGGGCATCTCGGCGAAGTCCGCCAACCACGCCGCCGCGGTCGACCTCGTCAAGTACCTCATCACGCCCGAGCAGCAGATGAAGTTCGCCGACGCCTTCGGTGTCATGCCCTCGACAACCGAGGGTCTGAAGGAGTTCGCGGCCAAGTACCCCGACTCGGCGGCGTTCGTCGCCGGCGCGGCATACGGCCAGGGCCCGGTCAACCTTGCGGGTCTCGACGATGTCATGAGCAAGTTCAACTCCGAGCTGGGAACGATGACCGGGACCAGCGGCGACCCGGCAGCGTGGCTTGCAGAGCTGCAGAAGAGCGGCACGGCAGCCCTCGGAAGCTGACCTTCGGTGCGGGTAGCGCGCGGGCCTCCCCGGACCGCGCGCTACCCGGCATTCGAGCCGACACCCACGCCCCCCGGAGGATCCATGAGCGTGAACAGCGGTAGTGCCGCCAGCGGCATCGAGGCGGCAGCAGTAGTCGGCACGACGACGGGGCCGAGGCACCGCCCCGGCAGAGGTCTTCGTGGACCCGAAGGTCTCATGGGGTGGCTCTTCGTCTCTCCCGTCATCATCATCCTCGGGCTCTTCCTCGTCATCCCCATCTTCATGGCCCTATGGGTCTCCGTGACCAACTGGAACGGGTCCGTCAACCCCTTTGGTGGCGGTCCGGGTGCGACCTTCGTCGGCGCCAAGAACTACACCGACCTGTTCCTCAAGGACGGGCTCACCCGGTCCAACTTCATGCAGTCCATCGCGAACACGTTCTGGTACGTCATCTTCGTCGTCCCGTCCCAGACCGTCCTCGCGCTGGCACTGGCCATGCTCGTCAACCGCAAGTTCCTCAAGGCCCGCAGCTTCTTCCGAACCGCGTTCTACTTCCCGTCGGTGACGAGCTCGATCGCCATCTCGACGGTGTTCCTCTTCCTCTTCGGCGGGGGGGTCATCAATGCGGCCCTGAAGGTCGTCGGGATCAACGGGCCCAACTGGTTCAACGACGACCGGGGCCTCATCCACCTGCTGTTCAACGCCGTCGGCATCGACAACCCCTCCTGGGCGCAGGTGTCCATCTTCGGGCAGCCGCTGTGGGGCTGGCTCGCCGGTCCCTCGGTGGCCATGAGCGTCATCATCATCCTCGTCGTGTGGACCACGTCAGGGACCTTCATGCTCATGTTCATCGCCGCCCTTCAGGACGTGCCGGTGGAGGTCGACGAAGCCGCCGCGCTCGATGGCACCTCGGCCTGGCAGCGCATCCGCTTCGTCACCCTGCCCATGATCAAGCCGACGATCTTCCTCGTCCTCACCCTCGGCCTCATCGGTACGTGGCAGGTCTTCGACCAGATCTACGTCATGGGCGGCGGCAACCCCAA
>JAJXUB010000148.1 GCA_021783215.1 Actinomycetes bacterium
GGCGTCGGTCGACGGCGTGGGCCACCCCGGAGAGACGAGTGACGAGGTCGTCGCCCCCGGCGGGGTTGGCCCGGCCGTGGCGGAGCCGACCGTCGTCGGCTGGCATGCCGCGAGCAGCAACGCGGCCACCGCGATGACACCCACCGGCTGTCGACTCACCGGACTGCCTCCACGAGACCCGCCGACGACACCGGCGCCGGGGAGCGGCCTCGGCGGCCCAGGGGGGGTGAGCCCGTGAGCTGCGTCGTCCCTTCGAACCTAGTGATCTTCGTGCCCGCGCGGGCCGGAACGGCAAGATCTATGCCCCTTGCCCGCCGCGTTCGACAAACCGCTGTCACGTCGTCTGACCGAGGGCCAGGTCGTGGACGTGCCGTGGTCGCTCCCCGGGGTGGAATCGAACCACCGTCGCTAGTCCTGATTCAAAGTCAGGCGGGCCCTGCCAGCAGACCAACCGGGGAACGTCCGGCATGCGGAACCCCCTCAGGGTAGACGGGGCATGATGTCCCGTGTGACGAACCCCGACGACGACAGCCGCACGCGCAAGAACGGACAGGCCCGCGCCGGACGTGCCCGGATGAGTGGGCGCGAGCGTCGGGAGCAGCTCATCTCCGTCGGTCGGAGGCTGTTCGCCGAGAAGGGGTTCGACGGGACCACCGTCGAGGACATCGCGGCCCACGCGAACGTCAGCAAGCCGGTCGTCTACGAGCACTTCGGGGGCAAGGAGGGCGTGTACGCCGTCGTCGTCGACCGCGAGATCGACGCACTGCTGGGGAGCATCACCGACGCCCTGACCTCAGACGGCAACAGCCGCGTCCTCGTCGAGCGCGCCGCGTTGGCGCTGCTCGACTACGTCGAGTCCTCCTCCGACGGGTTCCGGATCCTCGTGCGCGACTCCCCCACCGGACAGCAGACCGGCTCGTTCGCGAGCCTCATGTCCGATGTCGCGAGCCAGGTCGAGTACATCCTCGTCGACGCGTTCAAGAAGCAGAAGCTCGATGCGAAGACGGCGCCCCTGTATGCCCAGATGCTCGTCGGCATGGTCGCCCTGACCGGGCAGTGGTGGCTCGACAACCGGAAGCTGAAGAAGGCCGACGTCGCGGCCCATCTCGTCAACCTCGCCTGGCACGGGCTGTCCACGCTCGAGCCTCATCCCAAGCTCGTGGACGAGGCGGCGGCCGGGCCGGCCTCCACGGGCATCCTCAAGGACGCGTAGCCCCAGACCCGGTCGTTTTCTTTACGTCAAGATACTTGACGCGATAGAATCTTCGTATGCGAGACGATGCGTTCGACGACGTCGACCGGATCGTCGTGGCCTGGCGTCGGGAACAGCCCGACCTCGACCTCCTGCCCCTGGAGGTCCTCTCCCGCGTCACACGTCTCGCGAAGCGGCTGGACCAGGCCCGCCGGACGGCCTTCGCCGGCCATGACCTCGAGCCGTCGGCCTTCGACGTCCTCTCCGCGCTCCGCCGGGCCGGCACGCCGTACGAGCTCTCCCCGGGCCAGCTCGTCCAGGAGACCCTCGTGACGAGCGGCACGATGACGCACCGCGTCGACCGGCTCGCCGACCAGGGTCTCGTCGAACGCCGTCCCGACCCACGTGACCGCCGCGGGGTCATCGTCCGGCTCACGGCTGAAGGTCAGGCTCGCGTCGATGCCGCCTTCGCCGACCTCCTCGACCGGGAGCGCGCGCTCCTCGCCGACGTGCCACCGGCGCAGATGCGCCGCCTGGCGGCGCAGCTGCGCCGGGTCACCATCCCGCTCGAACGCTGACCCGGCTCCCCATGCGCCGAGCCGCTGCTCGGTCAGTCCCTCGCGCCGACGAGGACGTGCGCCCCGTGGACGGGGCCGGTCGCCCGCCGGACGTTGGCCGCCGCTCCTGACGCGGTGAGACCGATGGCGAGGTCGATGCCGGCCTCGTTGTCCTCGACGAGGAAGGCCACGGTCGGGCCGGAGCCGGAGACGACCCCGCCCAGGGCGCCGAGACCGAGACCCTCCGCGAGGACAGCGCGAAGGGCGGGACGAAGGGAGAACGCCGCCTCCTGGAGGTCGTTCTCGAGGACCGCGGCGAGGGCCCGTACGTCGCCACTGCGCAGCGCCGCCATCGTCTCCGGCTTTGGCTCGGGAGGGGCGACGGAGGCCGACCCGCGAAGGCGGTCGCACTCGGCATAGACGGCCGGGGTCGACAGGCCCTCGTCGGAGATGGCGAACACCCAGTGGAAGGTTCCGCGGGCGAGTGCCGGCGCGAGAAGCTCGCCGCGTCCCGACCCGATGGCCGTCCCTCCACGGACGAGGAACGGGACGTCGCTTCCGAGCTCGGCCGCCTCCATCTCGAGCGCGGACTTCTCGAGGCCGAGCTGCCAGAACTGGTCACAGGCCACGAGCGCCGCGGCGGCGTCCGCCGACCCTCCGGCCATGCCGCCCGCGACGGGGATGTCCTTGTGGATTGTCACGGCAACGGGGTCGAGGACCCCGGCGGTGGCGGCGAGGCGGCGCGCGGCCCGGAGCGCGAGGTTGCTCCCGTCGGTCGGGACACCGCCGGCATACGGCCCGTCGACGGTGACCGACCAGCGGTCGGACTCCTCGACGGTGACGTCGTCGTAGAGGCTCACCGCCTGGTAGACGGTCGCCAGCGGGTGGAAGCCGTCGGCCCTCGGCGACCCCACGAGGAGCTCGAGGTTGACCTTCGCGGGAACCCGCACCGTCACCGGGGCCGCGCCGGCCCACGCGGAGGTCATCGACCCACCCTAGCCACGCATCGGCCCGGTCGGCGCGTCGGTCCTCGTCATGGCTCCATCCTTGCGTATGCGGGCAGCTCGGGGCAGGCAGGCAGCCTCGGCGCCTCCGGCTCAGCCGGTCGCGAGCCGCGCCCGGGCAGCGGCGATGGCGGCGAAGGCGGCGACGTCGAGCTGTTCGCCGCGACTCCTGGTATCGACTCCGGCTGCCGTCAGGAGGTCCTCCGCGGCCGCCGCCGAGCCCGCCCAGCCCGCCAACGCCGCCCGGAGCGTCTTGCGCCGCTGGGCGAAGGCCGCGTCGATGCAACGGAAGACCTCCGCACGGTCGACGTCGTCCCGTGGTGGCGCTCTCCGCGTCATGGCGACGAGCCCGGAGTCGACGTTCGGCGCCGGCCAGAACACCGTCCGTGGCACGGTCCCGGCGAGGTAGACGTCCGCGTACCACGCCGCCTTCGCGCTCGGGATGCCGTAGGTCTTCGAACCGGGCCGTGCGGCAAGTCGCTCGGCGACCTCCAGCTGGACCATGACGAGCACCCGCTCGAGCGTCGGGAACCGCTCCAGGAACGACAGGACGACCGGAACGGCAACGTTGTACGGCAGGTTCGCCACGAGTGCGGTCGGCTGGGGCCCGGGCAGCGCCGTAACCTTCATGGCGTCGGCGTGGACGACCTCGAGCCGGTCCGCGACGTCCGGGGCGTATGCCGCCGTCGTCAGCGGGAGCGCGTCCGCCAGGACCGGGTCGACCTCGACCGCCGTGACGTGCCGGACGGCGGGGAGCAGGGCCAGCGTCAGGGACCCCAGACCCGGGCCGACCTCGGCGACGACGTCGTCCGGGCCGACGCCGGCCAACCGCACGATGCGCCGGACCGTGTTCGCGTCGATGACGAAGTTCTGGCCCCAGTGCTTCGTCGGCCGGATCCCGAGCCGTCCCGCGAGATCGCGGACGGCCACTGCCCCGAGGAGGCCGCCGGCTTTCGGCGGGGGGCTCGGCATACGGGGCTCCTGTCGGCTGTGTCCTGCGTCTGCTGCCACATGCGCCGGTGCACCCGGACCTACGCGGGCCTCGGCCTTCGATGCACCCTAGTGTCGCGCGTCTGAGATTCGTTTACGGGTGGCGTGGGGCAGGATCTCGTCGGCGGTCTTGGTCCACGTGAACGGGTGGCATCGGTCGTTCCAGCCGTCGATGAAGTTCCTGATCGCGGTGACGAGTTCCTTGACGCTGTCAAAGGATCCGCGGCGGATGGCCTGT
>JAJXUB010000149.1 GCA_021783215.1 Actinomycetes bacterium
TGGTCGGGCCGGGTGGTGCGACCCGGTCCGGGGACCGGGGTGGAGCAGGGCCGGAGGGACTTGAACCCCCAACCGCCGGTTTTGGAGACCGGTGCTCTACCAGTTGAGCTACGACCCTTCGGGCCGCCCACCGCCGTGCGTGCGCGCCGACGTGCGGGCATGCTCGCGCAGGGGTGGACGTCCACCAGGAGGTCCGAGCATACGGGACTCGGGGGCACCCACCCAAACCGCCGTCGCGGGAGCCGCGACCCCGTCCGCGGGAGGCGGCCGGGGTGCGCCAGGATGTCCCCATGACTGAGCAGGTGCGGGTGGAGGGCAGCCACCGCCGGGTGTCCCTCCGGATCGGGTCGATCGCCGAGTCGGCCACGCTGGCCGTCGACGCGAAGGCGAAGGCCCTCCAGGCCGCGGGCCGACCCGTGATCGGGTTCGGTGCGGGTGAGCCGGACTTCCCGACCCCCGACTACGTCCTCGACGCGGCCGTCGCCGCCGTGCGCGACCCGAGGTGGCACCGCTACACACCCGCCGGCGGCCTCCCCGAGCTCAAGGAGGCGATCGCGGCCAAGACGCTGCGCGACAGCGGCTACGCCGTGCGGCCCGCCCAGGTGCTCGTCACCAACGGCGGGAAGCAGGCGCTCTACAACACCTTCGCGGCGCTGCTCGACCCGGGCGACGAGGCGCTGCTGCCGGCGCCGTACTGGACGACCTACCCCGAGTCGATCCGTCTGGCCGGCGGGGTCCCGGTCGAGATCGCGACCGACGAGACCACGGGGTACCGGGTCTCGCTCGAGCAGCTCGACGCCGCGGTCACCCCGCGCACGAAGCTGCTCGTGTTCGTGTCGCCGTCCAACCCGACCGGTGCCGTCTACTCCCCCGCCGAGGTCGAGGCGATCGGCCGCTGGGCCGTGGAGAAGGGCATCTGGGTCGTCACCGACGAGATCTACGAGCACCTCGTCTACGGCGACGCCGAGTTCGCCTCGATGCCCACGCTCGTGCCCGAGATCGCCGACCGGTGCGTCGTGGTCAACGGGGTCGCCAAGACCTACGCCATGACCGGCTGGCGGGTGGGCTGGCTGATCGGTCCGGACGACGTCGTCAAGGCGGCCACGAACCTGCAGTCGCACGCCACGTCGAACGTGGCGAACGTGTCGCAGGTGGCGGCTCTCGCCGCGGTGTCCGGGGACCTCACCGCCGTCGCCGAGATGCGCTCGGCCTTCGACCGGCGCCGGCGTACCATCACCGCGATCCTCGATGCCATCGACGGCGTCACCTGCCCGCTGCCCGAGGGCGCGTTCTACGTCTACCCGTCGGTGAAGGGCGTCCTCGGCCGCACGATCCGCGGTCACGTTCCGACGACGTCGGCCGAGCTCGCCGCGCTCATCCTCGACGAGGTCGAGGTCGCGGTGGTGCCCGGCGAGGCGTTCGGCACGCCGGGCTACCTCCGGCTGTCCTACGCGCTCGGCGACGCGGACCTCGCCGAGGGCGCGACGCGGATCGCCACGCTGCTCGGCGAGGGCCGGTAGCCGATCAGAGGCCGAGGACCTTGGCCTTCAGCGCCGAGAACTCGGCGTCGTCGATGAGGCCCTGCTCCTTGAGGGCGGCCAGCTTCTGCAGCTCCGCCGTCACGTCCACCGCAGGTGCGGCCGCAGGAGCGACGGCCGCTGCGGCCTGCTGCTGCGCCGCCTGAGCGGCGAGCGCCGCCTGGACCTGCGCGTCGATCTGCGCCTGCTGCGCCGCGGCGGCGGCGTCCTGCTCGGCGGCGGCCTCCTCGGCCTTGCCCGCCTGACGGTTGTACTGGCGGCGGCTGACGTTGTTGCTCACCGCGGTCGCGGTGCCGGCCACGACGGCCGTGCGGGCCACCGTGCCGACGAGTCCGGGTCGTCCCATGCGTCGCATGTCGTGCCTTCCTGTCCGAGCTGGCTGAGGGGTGAGGGTGGCGCCGAGGTCAGTCGGCAGCCGCGAGGACGGCCTGGAGGTCGGCCGCGGGGATGCGCTCGAAGGCCACGAGCGATCCGCCGTTGTTGCGGATCGCCTCGCCGGTACGGATGAGCCAGCTGTTCTCCCAGGCGATCATCATGACCGCCGAGCTGTTCGGCATGGCCTCGACGGCCGCGCCGGCGTCGCTCTCGGAGAGCAGTCCGGGGATGTCGCCCTGCAGGGCGACGAGGTCGGGGAGACCGTCGCCGTCGACGTCGGTGATCTCGGCGAGCGTGACCTCGCCGTTCTCGTCCTTGTTGACCAGGACGACGTCGAGCACGCGGACGAGGCCGGCCGCGACGAGTTCGGCGATCGCCGAGGCGACCTTGCCGTCGAACTTGGGCTCGTCGAACGCGATCACCGCGATGTCGACGGGCCCGACGGGACGAACGATGTCTGCCATGGGTGGTCCTCCAGGATCCGGATGGGCAGCTCCGAACCTAGTCGACCCGGCGCGGCCAGTCCTGGTGTCTGTTCAGTCCGGCGGCAGCGCGCAGCCGACGAGCGTGGGCTCGGGCTCCAGGGTGATCCCGAACCGGTCCCGCACCCGGTCGCGGACCTCGGCGGCCAGGGCCACGACGTCGGCTGCGGACGCGCCGCCGCGGTTGGTGAGCGCCAGCGAGTGCTTCGTCGAGACGGCGGCGGAGGAGCCGAGCGAGTGCCCGCGGCCGACACCGGACCGCTCGATGAGCCAGGCCGCGCTGGTCTTCACCCGGCCTGCGGCGGCCGCGTAGCGCGGGGCGTCGGCCGGCAGGGCCGCGGCCTCGTCGGCGTCCAGCACCGGGTTGGTGAAGAACGAACCGACGCTCCACGTGTCGTGGTCGGCGTCGTCGAGGACCATCCCCTTCGCGCGGCGCAGCGCGAGGACGGCAGCCCGCACCTCGCCGAGCGGTGCCCGCGCGCCCACCTCGACGCCGAGAGTCCCGGCCAGCTCGGCGTAGCGCACCGGCTCCGACGTCGGGGACAGCCGCAGCTGGAAGGACACGTCGAGGACGAGGTAGCGCCACGGGTCGGCCTTGAACCGGCTCGAGCGGTAGCCGAAGCCGCAGTCCGCGGCCATGAACGTGTGCTGCACGCCGGCGAGGCGGTCGAAGGTGCGGACCCGCGCGACGACGTCGGAGACCTCCTGGCCGTAGGCGCCGACGTTCTGCACCGGGGTCGCTCCCGTGGAGCCGGGGATCCCCGACAGCGCCTCGATGCCCGCCCACTCCTCGGCCACGGCCCGGGCCACGACGTCGTCCCAGGGCTCCCCGGCCGCCACAGTCACCCAGGCACCGCCGCAGGTGTCGGCCTCGGCCGAGATCCCGCGCGTGCGTATGACGACGACCGTGCCGGGGTAGCCGTCGTCGCCCACGACCAGGTTGGACCCGCCGCCCACGAGCAGCGCGGGCGTGCCGGTGGCGTCGGCCGCCCGGACGGCGTCCACGAGGGCGGCCTCGTCCGCGGCGACCACGACCTCGCGCGCCGGTCCGCCGACGCGCAGCGTGGTCAGGTCGGCGAGGTTCGGCGGCACAGCCGAAGCCTAGGTCCGGCGGGGCCGTCGCCCGAATCGCACTGAGGGTGGCCCTGGTTGCGCAAGAAGCAACCAGGGCCACCCTCAGTGACTACGACGTCAGGCCAGCCGGACGACGGCCTGGGCCTTGCCGAGCACGGTGGACCCGGCGAAGAGCGCCGTGATGTCGACGCGCACCAGGTTGTCGTCGCGCTTCTCGGCGACGACCGCGGTGACGTCGACCGTCGCGCCGTGGTCGTCGTCGGGGACGACCACGGGACGGGTGAAGCGGACGCCGTACTCCACGACCGCGCCGGGGTCCCCGGCCCAGTCGGTGACGACGCGGCCGGCCGTGGCCATCGTGAGCATGCCGTGCGCGATGACGTCGGGCAGGCCGACGGACCGGGCGAAGCGCTCGTTCCAGTGGATCGGGTTGAAGTCGCCCGAGGCACCGGCGTACATCACGAGGTTGACCCGCTGCAGCGTCACGGTCAGGGGCGGGAGCTCGGTGCCG
>JAJXUB010000150.1 GCA_021783215.1 Actinomycetes bacterium
CTGGCGCCCCCACGCGGAGCGACCACGGGGCTCGCGCCCTTCCTGCCCGCGTGGCTGACGCGTGGGACGACGCGGACGAAGCGCCTCGTCGTCCTCGGCGCCGTCGTTGTCATGCTCGTCGTCGTCCTCGCGCCGACCGTTCGCCGCTACATCGGCCAGCGGTCCCAGATCGCGTCCCTGGGCGCCCAGGTGGCCGCCCAGGGCGCCCAGGTCGCCGACCTCCAGCGGCAGCAGCTGCGGTGGCAGGACCCGGCATACGTTGCCGAACAGGCCCGTGAGCGGCTCAAGTTCGTCAAGGTCGGAGAGACCGCCTACACCGTCATCGACGGCAGCGCGGCCGCCCCGGCGACCGATCCGCACCTCGCCGTCGCCCCCGGTGGGGCCGAGCACCCGTGGTACGGCCGGCTGTGGGCGTCCATGGTGGCCGCCGACACGCCCAGCGCGACCCCGTGACCGGCCCATGACGGACGTCGCGCCCGCCGACCTGGCGGTCGTCGAGCGCCAGCTCGGGCGGGCGCCGCGTGGTGTCGTCGCCGTCGCGCACCGGTGCCCCTGCGGCGCGCCGGACGTCGTCCGGACGGCTTCGCGGCTGCCCGACGGCACGCCGTTCCCGACGACGTACTACGCGACGTGTCCGCGGCTCACGGGGGCGGTGAGCACGCTCGAAGGGTCGGGGCTCATGCGCGCGATGAACGCGCGGCTCGCCTCGGACGAGGGCCTCGCCGCGGGCTACGGGGCGGCCCACCTGGCCTACCTCGCCGCCCGGGACGAGCTGGGCCGGGTGCCGGAGATCGACGGGGTCAGCGCGGGAGGCATGCCGACCCGGGTCAAGTGCCTCCACGTCCTCGTCGCGCACGCGCTCGCCGCGGGCCCCGGGGTCAACCCGCTCGGCGACGAGGCGCTGGCCGCGGTCCCGTCATGGTGGACGACGAACCCGTGCTCCCAGGAGGAGCCATGACGCGGGTCGCCGCCGTCGACTGCGGCACGAACTCGATCCGCCTGCTCGTCGCCGATGTCGACGCCTCCGGCCGGCTCGTCGACGTCGTGCGCCGGATGGAGGTCGTCCGGCTCGGCCACGGGGTCGACCGGACGGGCCACATCGCCCCCGAGGCCATGGCGCGGACCCTTGCCATGTGCCGGACGTATGCCGACCAGTGCCGCGACGCCGGCGTGGAACACGTCCGGTTCGTCGCCACGTCGGCCTCCCGGGACGCCGACAACGCCGCGGAGTTCGTCGCCGGGGTCGAGTCCGCCTTCGGTGACCTCCACGTGACCCCCGAGGTTGTCTCCGGCGCCGAGGAGGCCCGGCTGTCCTTCCGTGGAGCGACGGGGGACCTCGTCGCCGCCGGCATCCCGGCGCCCTACGTGGTCGTCGACCTCGGCGGCGGCTCGACGGAGGTCGTCCGGGGATCGTCGTCGGTGCAGGCGGCTCGCAGCGTCGACATCGGGTGCGTCCGGCTCACCGAGCGCCACCTCCGCTCCGACCCCCCGGCACCGGAGGAGGTCGACGCGGCCGTCGCGGACATCGGCGCCGCCCTCGACGTCGTCGAGGAGACGGTGGACCTTTCGGGCGTCGCAACCCTCGTCGGGCTCGCCGGGTCGGTCACGACGGTGACGGCATACGCCCTCGGGCTCGCCGCCTACGACCCGGAGGCCATCCACCTGAGCGTCCTCCCTCCGGACCGCGTGGCCCGCGCCTGCGACGCGCTGCTGCACATGACCCGGGTGGAGCGGTCCGCGCTCGGGTTCATGCATCCGGGGCGCGTCGACGTCATCGGCTCCGGCGCCCTCGTGTGGCGCGAGGTCGTCGCGCGGGTCGTCCGGCGGTCAGGGACGAGGCGCATCGTCACGTCCGAGCACGACATCCTCGACGGGGTCGCCCTGTCGATCGCGTGACCCCGTCAGCCGGTGACGCTCGCGAGACCCCTCCACACGACCGTCATGACGATGTCGGTCGCGTCGTCGAGGGAGATCTCCGGCCGCTTCAGCCGCCAGACGGCCACCCGCTCGGCCGTCGCGATGACGACCTCCGCGAAGCCCTCGACGAGGGCCGCGGGCACCGTCGCGATCTCCCGGCGCTGGCGCAGGACCCGGCCGACCACCCGGGCCTGCTCGGCCCGGATGTCCTCCAGGCCCTTGGCGAGCGGCGCGGACAGGGCACCCTCCTGCTGGATGAGCGCGAAGGCCTCGGCGTGGTCGGCGATGAACGCGAAGAACGACCGCAGCCCGACGCCGAGCCGTTCCTCGGGGCTCGCATCCGAGGCCACCGCGTCCCACGCGCCGGCCGTGGAGTCGAAGAGCTGACGCCGCGACCGGGCGATGGCGGCGGCGAGGAGCCCGTCCTTGGACCCGAAGTGGTCGTAGATGACCGGCTTCGTGATACCGGCGCGGTCGGCGATGTCCTCCATCGTCGAGTCGACGAACCCCTTGGCGACGAAGACCTCCTCGGCGATGTCGAGCAGCTGCGTCTCGCGTTGGACCCGGCTCATCCGTGGTGGGCGTGGTGTGCCGGGTGCGGGCCCTCGGCGGGCGCGCCGGTGCGCGGGTATGTCGCTCACGTGAGCCTGCCTTCGTTCGTCTGGCCGTCATTCTAGGGACGGTTGAAATCGCGACGGCCCGGGACGGCGATAGTCTTCGGCCGTCCCCGTAGCCCAACCGGCAGAGGCAGGCGACTTAAAATCGCCTCAGTGCGGGTTCGACTCCCGTCGGGGGCACGAAGCCCGCGTCAACGGATGGCATACGGAGGAAACATGGCGAGCAACCCGGTCTTCCGCAGGATCGACCGCGACAGCAGCCGCGGGTACGCCGGCTTCGGCGGGGGCGACCCGGCGACGATGTCGGCGCAGCAGCTGCAGGATCTCTACAACCGGCCGTCCGCCGGCGTGGTCGAGACGGGGCGGGTGACCGTCGAGGACGTCATCATGAAGGCGACGGCGCTCTTCGCCGTCCTCGGCGTGGGCGCGCTGGTGGGCTGGTACGTCATCGCGAGGAGCCCCAGCGCCGGGGCCGTCGTCGTGCTCGGCAGCATCGTCGTCACCCTCGGGCTCGGCATCGCCATCGCCGTCATGCGGACGATCAGCGTGCCGCTCATCGTCATCTACGCCGCGGGACAGGGGCTCGTCGTCGGCACGGTGAGCCGCATCTACAACGAGCTCTTCAACGGGATCGTCCTCCAGGCGGTGCTCGCGACGCTGGCGACGTTCCTCGGGATGCTCGTGGCCTACCACGTGGGTCTGATCAGGGTGACCGACAAGTTCCGCCGGTTCATGTCGATGGCGCTGCTCGGGTACCTGCTCTTCGCCGTCGCGAACTTCCTCTACGGCTGGCTGGGGCACCACCCGTTCGGGTTCGGGGGCACCGGGCCGCTGGGGATCGTCATCTCCGTCGTCGCCGTCGGCCTCGCCGCCGCCACGCTGGCGCTCGACTTCGACTCGGTCGACCGTGCCGTCGCCGCCGGTGCACCGGCCAAGTACGCATGGCTGCTCGCCCACGGGTTCGTCGTCACGCTTGTCTGGCTCTACCTCGAGTTCCTGCGCCTCCTCGGGCGTATGCGCAGCTGAGCGTGCCCGGGCCGGCGCTTCCCGTCGCCGTGGAGGCCGAGCTGCGCCGCATCGCCCTCCGCTGGGCGCAGCTGGCCTTCGCGTCGGCGGCGGACCGTATGCCGCTCGTCCACTCCGTCGTCGAGGCGCTCGCCGGCGAGCCGGTCCCCGACCTCGGACCGGCCGTCGTCATCGACCAGCTCCGGGTCGTCGCCTACGACGCGTGCGTGGCCGGCGCCCACGAGGCGGACATCGCGACCCGCCTGGTGGCCCTGCGGCGGAGCCTGGTTTGACGCCGCCCTCGGGACGGGACGCCGGGACTCGCGCCGGAAAGGTTCACATCGCCAGGGAAGACATCCCCTGCGATGTGAGCCTTTCCCACCTGAGGCGGAAGACCGGGGGAGGGTGGGTCAGCTGAGGCGCTCGTAGAT
>JAJXUB010000035.1 GCA_021783215.1 Actinomycetes bacterium
GAGCGCCTCGACGACGGCGTCGTTGGCAGCCGAGCGCGCCTTGTGCGGCGCGCCCTGCTTCAGGAGCGTGCTGCCGGGGAGGGTGTAGGTGACGTCGCCGGCGAGGGACAGCTGCTCGACGCGCTGCGGGAGCTGCACGGTCGGGGGCGCCTGCAAGGGGGCCTTGTCGTGCGTCGGGATCGCCTCGGTCACGCCGGGGGCGAGCACCCCCGCAGCGGTCGGGCGGCGCTCCCCGGGCCGGAAGGCCCGCTTCCCGTCGGGGGCGACCTGGGCCGCCTGCTCGAAGGCGGTGTCGCCGGCCAGCTCGCCGAGATCGGCGACCGGCTTACGGCGCGTGCGGGCGGCGCCAAGCGGCGTGTCCGGTGCGGCCCCGGCAGACGCGGGCGTGGGACGGTGCAGGACGCGGTTCGTCAGCGCGCGACAGCGCGTCGCGACCAGGTGCGCGGGGGTCCCGGTGACGACGAGGAGCCCGAAGGCGCCGAGGAGGGTGAGCAGGAGCGTCGCACCGGGCGTGGTGACGGCCGCGGCTAGAGGGGAGGAGGCGAGGAAGCCGATGATCCCCCCGCCGGCGCGCATGCCGACGGCGCCGTTCGGCGGCGCCGGGATGGCGGCGGCGATGTGGACGAGACCGCACGTGGCGACGGTGAGGATGCTCGCGCCGGTGACGATCTGGTACGTCCGCTCCCCGTCGTCGGGGGCGCGCAGCATCCGGATCCCGAAGGAGAGCAGGACCAGGGGCAGCACGAGAGCCACCCGGCCGAAGGTCCCCGCGACGACCGCGTGGACGGCGGTCCCGAACGCGCCGGGCAGTCCCCACCACTCGCGGGCGGCGATGACGATGGACAGCGCGATGAGGAGGAAGCCGACCCCGTCGCGGCGATGCTCGGGCTCGAGCTCGTGCGTGCTCGCGCCGACCCGGCGGACGGCGGCGCCCGCGACATGGGCCATGCCCATCCACGCCCCCCGGGCGGCCCGGATGGGCAGCGGGAGTCCGCCGCCCTTGGGGCGCCGGCGGCTTCTGCTCGTGCGGGTCGCGGGACGACGGCTCGGGCCGCGCGTCGTCGTGCGCGCGCGGGATGTCGTGGACGGACGGGTCGCCATGTCCGCAGGCTACGCGATGGTCACACCAGTCCCACGGGTCCCACGCCGTCAATGAAGTTCAGTCAGCGGCCGGCCCCTCGCGCGTCAGCCGAGCGCGAACGACGCCAAGGCCGGTTCGGCGAGAGACCCGAGCCACAGCCGGCCGTTCAGCTCCCGGACGCCCGTGGCCATGTGCCAGTCGGTCGCGTCGAAGGCCAGGTCCCGGACCAGGCGTCCGTCGGTGTCGTACGCGACGACCCGGGCCGTCCGCCTCGGCGCCGGCCGCAGCGCCTCCGGCAGGTGAAGCGCCGCCGAGCGCGCGAGAGCCGGGCCGCGCTGGAGGAGGGCCAGCGTCGGGTCCCGCGGCGAGGCGTACGTGACCCAGATGAGGCCGTCGCTGCCGCGGGCGATGTTGTCCGGATGGGCGGGCAGGTCCTCGACGAAGATCTGCGACCGTCCGGCCCGCTGTCCCGTCACCCAGACCTTCTGCAGCCGGCAGCGCGCGGTCTCGGCGACGACGACGAAGGACTCGTCGGGCACGATGGCGACCCCGTTGGCGAAGGACAGGCCGTCGAGGACGACGTCGACGGCGCCCGAGGTGTCCCGGCGGATGAGCCGCCCGCTCTGGCTGTCGGCCAGGAGGTCGTTCTTCCACTCGCGGACGCCGAACCGGTTGCTGCTGTCGGTGAACCACACGGTCCCGTCGGCGGCGACGGCGGCGTTGTTCGTGAAGACCAGGTCCTGCCCACCGGCGGACGTCGCGAGGACCTCGACGTGGCCGGTGGCCCCGTCGAGGGCGAGCAGGCCCTTGTCCGCGTCACAGACCAGGAGGCGTCCGTCCGGCAGCCACTCCAGGCCCAGTGGACGCCCACCGGTGTCACCGACCCGGGTGATCCGGGCCCCGTCCTCCTCGACGTGCCAGACCAGCCCGTTGCCGGTCCCCGTGTAGGCCGACCCGTCCGGCGCAAGGAGCACGTCCTCGGCGCCGTCGCCCGGGACCGGCACGATGGTCAGGTGCGCCTGCGGCATGACGTCCTCCCCTGGGGTCAGGCCTCGATGACGGTGGGGATGATCATCGGGCGGCGCCGGATCTTCCGCCCGACCCACCCGCCGACGGTCCGGCGGATGACCTGCTGGAGCTGGTAGGTGTCGCTGGCTCCGTCCGCCGTCGCGGCGTCGAGGGCCGCCTCGAGGGTTGGGCGGATGTCCTCGAAGATGACGGCGTCCTCGACGAAGCCGCGCGCCTGGATCTCCGGGCCGGCCACGACCTTCCCGGTCATGGAGTCGACGACGACGACGACGGAGATGAAGCCCTCGTCGCGGAGGATGCGGCGGTCCTTGAGCAGCTCCTCGTCCGCCCCGCCGACGGATGAGCCGTCGACGTAGACGTAGCCGCACGGGACGACCCCGGCGACGGACACGTGGCCGTCGACCAGGTCGACGGCCACGCCGTCCTCGACGACGACGACGTTCCCGCGCGCAACCCCGGTCAGGACGGCCAGCTCGCCGTTGGCATACAGGTGGCGCCACTCGCCGTGGACGGGCATGACGTTGCGGGGCCGGACGATGTTGTAGCAGTAGAGCAGCTCGCCGGCGCTCGCGTGCCCACTGACGTGGACGTTGGCGTTGCCCTTGTGGACGACAAGCGCGCCGAGCCGCATGAGCCCGTTGATGACGCGGTAGACGGCGTTCTCGTTTCCCGGGATGAGCGAGGAGGCGAGCAGGACGGTGTCGCCCGGTCCCACCTCGATCTTGTGGTCCCGGTTCGCCATCCGCGACAGGGCCGCCATCGGCTCCCCCTGAGACCCCGTGCACACGAGGACGACGCGGTCGTCGGGCAGGTCCTTGAGCTGGCCGAAGTCGACGAGGACGCCCGGCGGGACGCGGAGGTAGCCGAGGTCGGCGGCGATCGTCATGTTCCGCACCATGGAACGGCCGACCATGGCGACCTTGCGGCCGTCCTTGTCCGCCGCGTCGAGGACCTGCTGGACCCGGTGGACGTGGCTGGAGAAGCACGCGACGATGATGCGGCGCTCGGCGTGTCGGAACACCTTGTCGATGGCCGAGCTGATCCCTCGCTCCGGGGAGGTGAAGCCCGGCACCTCGGCGTTCGTCGAGTCCGTGAGGAAGAGGTCGACGCCCTCCTCGCCGAGCCGCGCGAAGGCCCGCAGGTCGGTGAGCCGCCCGTCGAGCGGCAGCTGGTCCATCTTGAAGTCGCCCGTATGCAGCAGCGTCCCGCCACCGGTCCGGATCATGACGGCGAGCGCGTCGGGGATCGAGTGGTTGACGGCGACGAACTCGCAGTCGAACTGCCCGAAGACCTCGCGCATCCCCTCGTGCACCCCGAGCGTGTACGGCGTGATCCTGTGCTCGCGCAGCTTCGCCTCGACGAGGGCGAGGGTGAGCTGGGACCCGACGAGGGGCAGGTCCGGCTTGAGCCGCAGGAGGTAGGGCACGGCACCGATGTGGTCCTCGTGCCCATGGGTGAGGATGACCGCCTGGACGTCGTCGAGCCGGTCCTCGATGTACTCGAAGTCGGGGAGGATGAGGTCGATCCCGGGGTGGGAGTCGTCGGGGAAGTAGACCCCGCAGTCGACGACGAGCAGCTGGCCACGGTGCTCGATGACCGTCATGTTCCGTCCGACCTCGCCGAGCCCACCGAGGGCGACGACCCGCACGCCGTCCGCGGGCAGTGGCCCGGGCAGCCCCAGCTCGGGATGTGGATGGCTCACGCGAGCACCACCTGTCCCAGCGCGTCCGCGACGACGCGCTGCTGGTCGGCGGTGGCCGTGACAAGCGGCAGCCGCACATGCGGGTCGGCGATGACGCCCCGGGCGGCGAGCCCGGCCTTGGCCATGATGGCGCCCTGGGTGAGGTTCATGACGGCGTCGACGAGCGGCTCCAGGCTGCGGTGGATCCGCCGCACCTCGGTGAAGTCACCCGCGTCGGCGGCGGCGAGCATGGCGGCATACGGCTCGGGCGCGACCTGGGAGGTCACCCCGACGAAGCCGGTCGCGCCGTTCGCCAGGTGGAGGAGGTTGTCGGCGTCGTTGCCGGAGAACCACAGGAGGTCGGTGCGAGCCATGACCTTCCCAGCCTGCCAGAAGTCTGCCTTCGCGTCCTTGACCCCGGCGATCCCCGGGTGCTCGCCGAGGGCCAGGAGGGTCTCGTAGGCGATCGGGACGCCGGTCCGGCCGGGGATGTCGTACATGAGGACGGGCAGGTCTGTCGCGTCGGCGACGGTCGTGAAGTGCTCCCGAATGCCCTCCTGCGGCGGCTTGCTGTAGTACGGCGTGACGACGAGCAGAGCGTGGGCACCGGCGGCGTCGGCCTGCTTGGCGAGCTCGACGGTGTGGGCGGTGTCGTTCGTGCCGACCCCGGCCGTCACGCGGACGCGGTCGCCGACGGCGTCGAGGACGGCATGGAGCAGGGCGAGCTTCTCCTCGTCCGTCGTCGTCGGCGCCTCCCCGGTCGTCCCGCTGACGACGATCCCGTCGTGGCCGCGGTCGGCGAGGAAGGTCGCGAGGGTGGCGGCGCCGTCGAGGTCGACCGACCCGTCCGCCCGCATGGGGGTGACGATGGCAGAGACGACACGACCGAACGGACTCGCAGGCGGCATACACGCAGGGTAACGCCCGGGTGCTCCGCGACGGCGGGACACCGCTGCTACGTTGCCTGACATGCGTCAGTACCTCGACCTCCTGGACCATGTGCTCACCCAGGGGACCGAGAAGTCGGACCGAACGGGCACGGGGACACGCAGCGTCTTCGGCTACCAGATGCGCTTCGACCTCGGCGAGGGGTTCCCCGCGCTGACGACCAAGAGGCTCCACCTGCGCTCGATCATCGGGGAGCTGCTGTGGTTCCTCCGAGGAGACACGAACGTCCGCTGGCTCCAGGAGCGCGGCATCTCCATCTGGGACGAGTGGGCCGACGAGAACGGCGACCTCGGGCCGGTCTACGGCTACCAGTGGCGAGCGTGGCCGACGCCGGACGGTCGGCACGTCGACCAGCTCGCCGGCGTCATCGAGGAGATCCGGACCAACCCGGACAGCCGGCGCCTGATCGTCTCCGCGTGGAACGTCGCCGACGTCGGGAGGATGGCGCTGCCGCCGTGCCACACGATGTTCCAGTTCTACGTCGCGGACGGCCGCCTGTCCTGCCAGCTCTACCAGCGCTCGGCGGACATCTTCCTCGGCGTCCCGTTCAACATCGCCTCCTACGCCCTCCTGACGATGATGGTCGCGCAGCAGACCGGCCTCGTCCCCGGCGACTTCGTCCACACGCTCGGCGACGCCCACCTCTACGCCAACCACCTCGACCAGGCCCGCCTCCAGCTGGCCCGTGAGCCGTTCCCGCTCCCGCGGATGGAGATCACCCCCCGGGCGGCCATCGACGTCTACGACCTGTCCGACTTCACCCTGCTCGGCTACGAGGCGCACCCGAGCATCAAGGCGCCCATCGCCGTGTGACGCGTCTGCCAGGAGCCCGGCGCACGTCGTCACGGCGGCATACGGTGGGCCCATGATGAACCCACTGGACCTTGTGCTCGGAGTGCGCAGGATGCCGGCCATCGAGGTGTCCGGCTCGACGGCCCTCGTCACCGGTGCGGCCGGCGGCATGGGCGAGCACATCGCCAGGCTGCTCGCCGAGCGCGGCGCCGACGTCGTCGTTGTCGACCGTGACGCCGTCGGGCTCACCCGGGTCGCCGACGCGATCAGGGCCGCTGGTGACGCGACGGTGCACGACTACGTCGTCGACCTCGCCGACCGCTCGGCCACCGACGCGATGATCGACCGGATCATGGGGCAGCACCCGGACGTCAACCTGCTCTTCAACAACGCGGGCGTCGCCCTCGGCGGCCGGTTCGGACAGGTCCCCGCCGCGGACTTCGACTGGCTCCTGGAGATCAACCTCCTCGCGCCGATCCGGATCACCCGGGCGTTCCTCCCCGGGATGCTCGCGCGCGGCAACGCGCAGGTCGTCAACACCTCCAGCCTCTTCGGGCTCGTCGGGCCCGCGGGCCAGACGGCCTACTCCACGAGCAAGTTCGGGCTCCGCGGGTTCAGCGAGTCGCTGCGCAGCGAGCTCGAGGCCGACGGCAGCGACGTCGGCGTCACCGTCGTCCACCCCGGCGGCATCCGCACGAACATCGCCGTCAACGCGAGGATCGCCGACGGGGTCGACCCGTTGGAGGCCGCACGGATCCAGGCGCACTTCGCACGGATGCTGTCCTATCCGGCCGCCAAGGCGGCCCAGGAGATCGTCGACGCCGCCGTCGCGCGACGCCCACGGCTGGTCATCGGCGCCGACGCCAAGGCCCTCGACGTCCTCGCTCGGTCCAACCCGTGGGGGTACTGGTCCTACCTCGAGCGCGGCATGAAGCTCGCCGGCGCCGTTCGCCGGTGAGGGGAGGGCACCCGGAAGCGGGGACGTCATGGCTCGGGTGACCCTCATCGCCGCGCTGGGGCGCAACCGCGTCATCGGCGACCACGGCGCCATCCCGTGGCGCCTGCCGGGCGAGCAGGCGCGGTTCAAGGCGACGACGATCGGGCACACGCTCCTCATGGGGCGGGCGACGTTCGAGACGATCGGACGCGCGCTGCCGGGGCGCCGGACGATCGTCCTCACGCGTGAGCCCGGGTGGCACCACGCGGAGGTCGAGACGGCCCACTCGATCCCGCAGGCCCTGATGCTCGCCGGGCCGGGCGAGGAGGTGTTCGTCGCCGGGGGCGCCCAGGTCTACGCCGACGCCTTGCCGTATGCCGAGCGGATGATCCTCACCCACGTCGACCAGGCCCCGCCCGGGGATGCGTTCTTCCCGGAGTGGGCCCCGTCGCAGTGGCGCGAGGCGTCCCGCGACGAGCAGGACGGCTGGGCCGTCGTCACCTACCTCCGTTCGTGATGTTCCGCTACCGCAACCCCGTAGCGGAACACCACGCAGCCGGCGGGCTGGCGCCTCAGGCGTCGTAGTCGAGGGTGACCTCATCGGTGACGGGGTGGCTCTGGCAGGCCAGGACGATGCCGGCGGCCAGCTCGTCCGGCTCGAGGGCGTAGTTGCGGTCCATCCGCACCTCGCCGGCCGTCACCCGGGCGCGGCACGTGCCGCATACGCCGCCGGTGCACGAGAACGGCGCGTCCGGACGCACCCGCAGGGTCGCCTCGAGGATCGACTCCGCCCGCGTCGGCATCTCGACCCGGCTCGTCCGACCGTCGAGGTTGACGGTGATGACCGCCTGCGGTGGAGCCGAGGTGTCGACGACGACGCGGCGCGGCGGCTCGTCCTGCGACGGGACGTGGAAGACCTCGTGGTGGACGCGGGCCGGGTCCACCCCCGCCGACGAGAGGTACGCCCGTGCCTCCTGCACCATCCCGTCCGGCCCGCAGAGGAAGAAGTCGTCGACCGTCTCGAGCGGCGCGAACACCGCCAAGAGCCTCGGGAGCCGCTCGGCGTCGATCCGGCCGTGGAGGAGCTCGACGTCCGTCGGCTCCCGGGAGAGGACGTTGACGATCTGGACGCGCTCGAGGTGGGCGTCCTTGAGGTCCTGGAGCTCCTCGAGGAACATGACGTCCCGCGTCGTCCGGTTGCCGAAGAAGAGCGTCACCGTGGCGTCGGGCTCCTCCTCCAGGGCCGTCGTCAGGAGGGAGAGCACGGGGGTGATCCCCGAGCCGGCGGCGACGAACACGTGATGCCTCGCCGTCCCGGGCCGGAGCGTGGAGGTGAACGTCCCCAGCGGCGGCAGGACCTCGATCGTGTCGCCCGGGCGGACGGAGCCGTTCAGCCACGCCGACATCCGGCCACCCGCGACCAGCGCCGAGGCGACCCGAACGGTGCGGGTGGCCAGCGCCCGGGACCTGGACAGGCAGAGGGAGTAGGACCGGCGAACCTGCACGCCGTCGATGTCGGCGCGCAGGGTGAGGTGCTGGCCCGGCTCGAAGGCGAGGAACGGTGCCGCGACGTCGTCCTCGTCGGGGAGCGCGAACGTCACGGCGACGGCCGCGTCCGTCAGTGGCTCGACGTCGGTGACGGTCAGCGGGACGAACCGGTGCCGGCGCGCGGGTGCCGGGGTCTGAAGGGGCACTACAGCTCCTTGAACTCGTCGAACGGCTCACGGCATACGCGACATCGGCGCATCGCCTTGCAGGCCGTGGACCCGAAGTGGGCGAGCTCCTCGGTGTCCGTGCTCCCGCAGCGGGGGCACGCCACCGTATGCCGGCCCAGCGGCACCGCGACGCCGCCCTCCCGTCGACGCGGCGGGGCGATCCCGAAGCGGCGCAAGGCTTCCCGGCCCTTCTCGCTCAACCAGTCGGTCGTCCAGGCCGGCTCCAGGACCGTGTCGATCCGGGCCTGCCACCCATGACGGGCGGCGATGTAGGCGACGTAGTCGCTGATCGCCGCCATGGCCGGGCAGCCGGAGTACGTCGGCGTGATCGTCACGACGACATGGCCGGTGTCCTCGTCGGCGGCGACGTCGCGAAGGATGCCGAGGTCCTCGATCGTGACGACGGGTACCTCGGGGTCGGGGATCGCGGCGATGGCCTCCCGGAGCTCGGTGACGGTCGACCGTCTGGCCGGCATCACGTCGTCACCACGTCGCGCCCGGGTGTGACCTCGCAATGTGCTGCATCTGCGCCAGCAGAGGCCCCATCGCCTCGGAGTGGATCCCGGCGCGGCCGCCGCGGGAGTGCCACGTCGGCGGTTCCGGCATGGCCAGGCTCGCGCGTCCGACGACCGTTGCGATGTCGGCGAGGACGGCATGCCGAAGGGACGAGGGCAGGACGCCGAGTCCGGCACCGGCGGCGTCCACGGAAGCTTCGTCGTCGTCGAACAGCTCCTCGACATAGGGGGCGAGAGTCTCCAGCCCCGCCTGCATCCGCGCGTGCGAGGCTTCGGTGCCATCGCCGAGCCGGAGGACCCACTGCTCGGCATGGTCGCGGTGGTAGGCGCACTCCTTGACCGCCTTCGCCGCAACCCCGGCCACGACGTCGTCCGCGCAGGTGCGCAGGGCGGCATACAGGTGGGACTGGTACGTCGCGAAGGTGAGCATCCGCGCCATCTCGACGCCGAAGTCGTCGACGGGCTGCTCGAGAAGGTGAACACAGCGGAAGTCCCGCTCGTCGCGGAACATCGCCAGGTCGTCCTCGCTGCGGCCGGTGCCGTCGAGCCGGCCGACGTGCGCCAGGAGGGCCCGGGCCTGACCGAGCAGGTCCAGGGCGACGTTGGCGAGCGCCATGTCCTCCTCGAGCTCCGGCGCTCGCGCCACCCACTCCCCCAGGCGTTGGGCGTAGATCAGCGCGTCGTCGGCCAGCCCCAGCACGTACCCGCTTGCGTCTGCGTCTTTGATGGTCATGGCAGGCAACGACGCAGACGCACGGGGTGCCGGAGGGACCGGTGGGGGGTAGAGGAGGCCGTCACAGGTACTCCACGTCCGCCGGGATGTCGTAGAACGTCGGATGGCGGTACACCTTGTCGTCGGCCGGGTCGAAGAAGGCCCCCCGCTCCTGCGGTGAGCTCGCCGTGATGTCGGCGGCCCGCACGACCCACAGGGAGACGCCCTCGCCGCGGCGGGTGTAGAGGTCGCGGGCATTCCGCAGCGCCATCTCGGCGTCCGGTGCGTGCAGAGACCCGGCGTGGACATGGGAGAGCCCCCGCTTGGGCCGGACGAAGATCTCCCACAGGGGCCAGCCCGCCCGTTCGCTCACGCGGCACTCCCCCTACGCCGGGAGCGCCCGTCCGCGTGCTTGGCGGCGTAGGCCACGGCCGCCTCGCGAACCCAGGCCCCGTCCTCGTGGGCGCGCACCCGATGGGCGAGCCGTTGGGCGTTGCACGCACCGTCACCGCCGAGGACACGCCGGAACTCGCCCCAGTCGATCGGGCCGTGCTCCCAGTGCCCTGACTCCGCGTTCCACGCGAGGTCCGGGTCCGGCATCCGCAGCCCGAGCTTCTCCGCCTGCGGAACCGTCATGTCGACGAACCGCTGGCGCAGGTCGTCGTTGCTGAACCGCTTGATGCCCCAGGCCATCGACTGGGCCGTATGCCCTCCCGTGGCTGCCTCCCCCGTGTCGGGTGGCCCGAACATCATCAGGGCTGGCCACCACCACCGGTCGAGCGCGTCCTGCGCCATCGCCTTCTGCGCGTCCGTCCCCCGGCACATCGTCCACAGCAGCTCGAAACCCTGGCGCTGGTGGAAGGACTCCTCCTTGCAGACGCGGATCATGGCGCGCGCATACGGACCGTAGGAGCACCGGCACAACGGCACCTGGTTCATGATCGCGGCCCCGTCGACGAGCCAGCCGATCGCGCCGACGTCGGCCCACGTCAACGTCGGGTAGTTGAAGATCGTCGAGTACTTCTGGGTGCCGCGGTGGAGGCGGTCGAGGAGGTCGGCCCGGTCGACACCGAGCGTCTCCGCCGCGCTGTAGAGGTAGAGGCCGTGGCCGGCCTCGTCCTGGACCTTGGCGATGAGGATCGCCTTCCGGCGCAGGCTCGGGGCCCGGGTGATCCAGTTACCCTCCGGCTGCATCCCGATGATCTCGCTGTGCGCGTGCTGGGCGATCTGCCGGACGAGCGTGCTCCGGTACGCCTCGGGCATCTCGTCCCGCGGCTCGATGCGCAGGTCGTGCTCGAGGAGGTCGTCGAAGATGCCGGCGTCGGCGGCGTTGAGCGGCTCGTCCGGCGCCGGCGGACGGGGTCCGGTCCCGGCCGCGTCGTCGGGGCCGAAGTCAGTCCCGTACATGCCGCCACTCTAAGGCGGTTGGGTGAGGATGTCCCTTGTGAACGACGTTTCCGTCCGAGCCGCCAGGCCGTCCGACGCGCCCGCCATCGGCGCGATCCAGTCGACGTGCTGGCGCGAGACGTATGCCGATGTCCTCTCGCCGGAGGAGCCGTTCCCCACCCCGGCCGAGTTCGGGCGAGCCTGGCGTGCAGCCGTGGAGGAGGCGCCCACGCCGGCGCATGTCGTCCTCGTCGCGTGCGAGGGACCGCGCGTCGTGGGCTTTGTCGCGGTGGCTCCCTCGGAGGACCCCGATGCCGACACCGGCTGGCGTGAGCTCGTCGAGGGCGGCGTCCTGCCCGAGGTGAGACGTCAGGGGCACGGGTCGCGCCTGCTCAACGCGGCGGCCGACACCGTACGCGACGCCGGCGCGGCCGTGCTGACGGTCTGGGTCCGTGCGGGGGGCGCCGCCGTCACGGGTCTGCTGAGCGCCGCCGGCTTCTCCCCGGACGGGGCGTTCCGCGAGCGGGAGACCGATGTGTCGGGGGGCACGCTCCGCGAGACGCGGCTGCTTGCCACGCTCTCCGGGTGACACCATCGCGGCGTGACGGCATACGACGGCGCCTCGGCGTACGCGCTGCCAGAGGGGCGCCGCCGTGAGATCCTGCGCCAGGCCTGGGCCGTCGGTGTCGCGACCGGTCTCTACGGGGTCAGCTTCGGCGCCCTCGCCGTGGCGGCCGGGCTGTCCGTCTGGCAGACCCAGGCACTGTCGCTGCTCATGTTCACGGGTGGGTCGCAGTTCGCCTTCATCGGGATCATCGGGTCGGGCGGCCTTGCGGCGGCGCCGGCGGCCGTCGCGACGGCCGCCTTCCTCGGCTTCCGCAACGGGCTCTACGGGCTGCAGACGTCCCGGTTCCTCGCCGTGCGGCGGCTTCGGCGCTTCGCCGCGGCCCACCTGACCATCGACGAGTCGACGGCCGTGAGCGTCGTCCAGCTCGAGCCGGCCGGCAAGCGCCTCGGCTTCTGGCATACGGGGTTGGCTGTCTTCCTCTGGTGGAACGTCATGACGTTCGCCGGAGCGCTCCTCGGCAACGCCCTCGGGGACCCGCGGCGCTACGGGCTCGACGCGGCCGCCGCCGCCGCCTTCTGCGCCCTCCTGTGGCCCCGGCTCCGCAGCCGGGAGACCGTGGCCGTCGCCGCGGTCGCGCTCCTGCTGGCCACGGTCCTCGCGCCGCACGTCCCGGCGGGGGTCCCCGTTCTCGTCGCCGGTCTCGCCGCGCTCCTCGCCCTCGCCCTGCCGGGGAGCGAGCCATGAGCATGACGGCGGCCGTGCTGCTGGGCAGCGCCGCGTGCTACGCCCTCAAGCTCGTCGGCTACGTCGTCCCGGGGCATTGGCTCGATGGCGAACGCGTCCGACGGGTCACCGGCGCGTTGCCGGTCGCCCTCCTCGCCGCGCTCGTCGGGGTCCAGACGTTCGCCGGGGTGGGTGGCCGGATCGGCGCCGACGCCCGGTTGTGGGGGGTGCTCGCGGCGCTCGTCCTGCTCCGGCTGCGGGCCGGCTTCATCGTCGTCGTCCTCGGGGCGGCGCTCGTCGCCGGCGTGCTCCGTGCCCTCGGGTGGGCCGCCTGAGCGGGAGTGCCTCGGGCCGCTCGTCGTCGCCGTCGCGTGGCTAGATGCCGAGATAGTGCTCGAGGCCGACGGTGACACCCGGGTGGCTCCGGACACCGCGTATGCCCGCGAGGACTCCCGGCATGAACGACACCCGGTCGACGGTGTCGTGGCGGATCGTCAGCATCTCCCCCTCGTTGCCGAGGAGCACCTCCTGGTGCGCGACGAGCCCGCGAAGGCGCACCGAGTGGACGGGAATGCCGTCGACCCGACCTCCACGCGTGCCCAGCGGGTTCTCCGCCGTCGCGTCCGGAACGTCGCCGAGCCCCGCCTCCCGCCGCGCGGCGGCGACGAGGTCGGCCGTCCGCGCGGCCGTCCCGGACGGGGCGTCGACCTTGTTCGGATGGTGCAGCTCGATGATCTCGACCGACTCGTAGTAGGGCGCCGCCTTCTCGGCGAACGCCATCATGAGGACAGCGCCGATGGCGAAGTTCGGCGCGACGAGGGCATTGGTCCCCTCGGGCGCCGCGGCCACCTGCTCGCGGAGCCTCCCGAGGCGCTCCTCGGTCCACCCCGTCGTTCCGACGACGACGCTCACGCCGGCGGCGACGCAGTGGGCAACCGTCGTCGGGGAGACGGCCGGGATGGTGAAGTCCACGGCGACGTCGGCCCCGCCGAGGTCACCGAGGTCGTCCCCCGCGTCGTACCGGCCGACGAGCTCGAGGTCGGGCGCGTCGTCGACGGCGTCGCATACGGTCGAACCCATCCGCCCGGCCGCACCGACGACGGCGACCCTGGTCACGTCAGACATGGTCCGAGGATAGGCTCCTCCACCGTGACGACCGAGCCCCCGACACCCGTCCGAACCGAGCTCGTCGACGCGGTCGCGACGGTGACGATCGACCGTCAGCAGCGGCGGAACGCCCTCAACCTCGACGCCCTCAACGCCCTCGACGACGCCGTGCTGACAGCCGTCGAGGCCGGCGCGCGAGCCGTCGTTCTCACCGGGGCCGGTGGCCACTTCTGCGCGGGGGCCGACCTGACCGAGCTCGAGGACGTCGCCTTCACGGAACGGCTGGCCGAGGTCCTCCGAATGATCGCGTCCCTGCCGGTCACGACGGTCGCCGCCATCGAGGGCTCGTGCATGGGCCTTGGTATGCAGCTCGCCGTCGCGTGCGACCTGCGCGTCGTCGCGGACTCGGCGCGCTTCGCCGTACCCGTCGCCCGGCTCGGTCTCATGGTCGACCACTGGACGCTCGACCGGGTGGCCCGCTTCTGGGGCGAGGGCGCGGCCCGGCTCATGGTCCTCACGGCCGCCGTGCTGACCTCGGACGACGCATGGCGGCTCGGTTTCGCCCAGGTCCGGGGCGACCTGGGCGTGGCGCACACGCTGGCCGCCGCCGCGGTGCCGCTGGCCCCGCTGAGCCAGTCCGGCTCGAAGATCGGCTTCGACGCCCACGTCGACAACGAGGACCAGGCAAGGCGCTACCGCGAGGCGTTCCACGCGGCCTGGGCCAGCGAGGACCTCGCCGAGGGCCAGCGCGCCTTCCACGAGCGTCGCTCGCCGCTCTTCCACGCCCGCTGACCGCCCCCCGGTTTCCGCCTCAGGTGGCAACCCTGCACGGGTCGTGTCGAGTCGCGTCAGCCACGTCAGCCCATGCGGGGCCGAGCACCGAGGCTCGAGGTGCCGGCATCACGGGGGCGGTCCGGGCCAGGCGCCGCTGAGCCTGCGGTGAGGTCGACAAGAGAAAGGTTCACGTCGCAAGGGAAGTCTTCCCTTGCGACGTGAACCTTTCCCACCTGAGTCGGAGAACCGGAGGTCAGGCCTCGGGGTTGCCGCCGTGGTCGGTGTTGCCGCCATGGTCGCCGTGGTCGCCGTGGTCGCCGTGGCTGCGACGACGGCTGCGGCTGCGGCTGCGGCGCTCGCCGTCCCCGCGCCGGTCGCCGCCCTGGCTCGGTGCCGCGGCGTCGGCGGCGCCGTCTCCGGGCGCCTCGGGGGCGTCCGAGACCTGGCCCGCGTCGTCCTTGGCCGGCTCCGCCTTGCCGTCCGCGCCCTCTGGGAGGACTGCGGCCAGCGAGAGCTTGCCCCGGGGGTCGATCTCGGCGAGCTCCACCTGGACCTTCTGGCCCACGGTGAGGACGTCCTCGACGGCGTCGATCCGCTTGCCACCGACGAGCTTGCGCACCTCGGAGATGTGGAGCAGGCCGTCCTTGCCCGGGAGCAGCGAGACGAATGCACCGAACGCCGTCGTCTTGACGACGGTCCCGATGAACCGCTCGCCGATCTCCGGCATCTGCGGGTTGGCGATGGCGTTGACCGCGGCCCGGGCGGCCTCGGCGGACGGGCCGTCGACGGCGCCGATGTAGACCGTGCCATCGTCCTCGATGGAGATGTCGGCGCCGGTGTCCTCCTGGATCTGGTTGATCATCTTGCCCTTCGGCCCGATGACCTCGCCGATCTTGTCGACCGGGACCTTGACCGTGATGATGCGCGGCGCGAACGGGCTCATCTCGTCCGGGGCGTCGATGGCCTCATGCATGACGTCGAGGATGCGCAGGCGAGCGTCACGGGCCTGGGTCAGCGCGCCGGCAAGCACGTCGGCGGGGATGCCGTCGAGCTTGGTGTCGAGCTGGATGGCCGTGACGAACTCACGCGTGCCGGCGACCTTGAAGTCCATGTCACCGAACGCGTCCTCGGCGCCGAGGATGTCGGTCAGTGCGGCGTACGTCATCTCGCCGTCGACCTCGGCCGAGACCAGACCCATGGCGATGCCGGCGACCGGCGCCCGCAGCGGCACACCGGCGTTCAGGAGCGACAGCGTCGAGGCACAGACGGACCCCATGGACGTCGAGCCGTTGGAGCCGAGCGCCTCGGAGACCTGGCGGATGGCATACGGGAACTCCTCGCGTGTCGGGAGGACCGGCATGAGGGCACGCTCCGCGAGCGCACCGTGACCGATCTCGCGACGCTTCGGCGAACCGACCCGACCGGTCTCACCGGTCGAGTAGGGCGGGAAGTTGTAGTTGTGCATGTACCGCTTGCGCGACACGGGCGAGAGGGTGTCGAGCTGCTGCTCCAGGCGGAGCATGTTCAGCGTCGTCACGCCCATGATCTGGGTCTCGCCGCGCTCGAAGAGAGCCGAGCCGTGCACCCGGGGCAGCACCTCGACCTCGGCCGACAAGGCCCGGATGTCCTCGAGCCCGCGCCCGTCGATGCGGACCTTGTCGCGGAGAATCCGCTGGCGGACCATCTGCTTCTGGACGGACCTGTATGCCGCGGACACCTCGGCGGCGCGACCCTCGAAGTCCTTGCCCTCGCCGGCGAGCTCGGCCTTCAGGGCCTCCTTGAGCGCGTCGATCTTCTCCTCGCGCTCCTGCTTGCCGGCGATCGTCAGGGCAGCGGCAACCTGGTCCTTGCTGTCCTTCTCGACTCGCGCGTAGACGTCGTCCTGGTAGTCGAGGAAGCGCGGGAACTCCTGGACGGGCTTGGCGGCCTTCTCCGCGAGCTGCCGCTGGGCCTCGCAGAGGACCTTGATGAACGTCTTGCTCGCCTCAAGCCCCTCGGCGACGACCTCCTCGGTCGGTGCCGTCTTGCCCTCGTTCTTGACGAGGTTCCACGTCGCGTCCGTCGACTCGGCCTCGACCATCATGATGGCGACGTCGTCGCCGACCACGCGGCCGGCGACAACCATGTCGAACGTCGACCGCTCGGTGTCGGAGAAGCTCGGGAAGGCGACCCACTGACCGTCGATGAGGCTGACGCGCACGCCGCCGATCGGGCCGGAGAACGGCAGACCGGAGATCTGCGTCGCCGCGCTCGCGCCGTTGATCGCGAGGACGTCGTACTGGTGGTCTTGGTTGAGGGACAGGACGGTGATGACGACCTGGACCTCGTTGCGCAGCCCCTTGACGAAGCTCGGGCGCAGCGGGCGGTCGATGAGGCGGCACGTGAGGATGGCATCCGTCGACGGACGGCCCTCGCGGCGGAAGAAGCTGCCGGGGATCTTGCCGACGGCGTACATCCGCTCCTCGACGTCGACCGTCAGGGGGAAGAAGTCGAAGCCCTCGCGGGGGTGCTTGCCCGCCGTTGTCGTCGCGAGGAGCATCGTGTCGCCGTCGAGGTAGGCGGTGACGGCACCGCCGGCCTGCTTGGCGAGACGGCCGGTCTCGAACCGGACCGTGTGGGTGCCGAAGCGACCGTTGTCGATCGTCGCCTCGGCGAAGGTGATCTCTGGACCCTCCATGGGTCCTCCGTTTCTCTCAGTACTCTCCCGGGGCATCGTCGTTGTGCCCGGGCCGTGGTCGTTCGTATTCGGTTGTGGGATGGTGCGTACGTGCCGGCCGAGCCATCGGGCCGCAGACATGACGAAGGGGCGGCCTCAGGTCGAGGACCGCCCTTCGCGTCATGAGGTCAACGGCGCAGACCCAGGCGCTTGATGAGCGCACGGTAGCGCTCGACATCGACGCTCTCCAGGTAGCGCAGGAGCCGGCGGCGACGGCCGACGAGAAGGAGCAGGCCACGACGGCTGTGGTGGTCGTGCTTGTGCTCTCGCGAGTGCTCGGTGAGGTCCTTGATGCGCTGCGTGAGGAGCGCGATCTGGACCTCCGGGGAGCCGGTGTCGCCCTCGACGGTGGCGTAGTCCGCGATGATCTGCTTCTTGGTCTCGACGTCCAGCGGCATGCCGGTCCGACTCCTTCGCTATCTTGGTTGCGCGGTGCGCCCGGGCCTGTTCACCGGAGCTCTCTGGAAATCCGCGGCCGATCCAACGGCGATTGCCAAGGCTACCAGCGGTGCGGACCGCGCCCCTAATCGGTCACCGAGCCCGGATGGCGACCGGCGCACGATGTCGTGCCGGTCCGACGCTAGGGTCACCGGGTGCCCCATGTGTCGGCGCTCACCGTATGCCTGCTCGTCCTCGCGGCCCTCGGCGCCGGCTGGGTCGACGCGGTCGTCGGCGGCGGCGGGCTCATCCAGCTACCGGCTCTGCTCGTGGCCTTCCCGGGCGCCGCACCGGTCCATCTC
>JAJXUB010000036.1 GCA_021783215.1 Actinomycetes bacterium
GCCGTCGAGGGACACGACGTCACCGTCGTCGACCCGAGCCCCGACGCCCTCGCCTCGCTCCGTCGCCGGGCGACCGGCGACGGCGTCGAGGCGCGCATCACGGCCCGCCAGGGCGACGCCGAGACTCTTCCCGTCCTCCTCGGCGAGCAGGCCGGGCGCGTCGACCTCGTCTGCTGCCACGGTACCCTCGAGGTCGTCGACGACCCCGAGGCCGCCGTCGCCGGTATCGCCGACGCCCTCGCCCCCGGCGGTGTCCTCTCCCTCGTCACCGCGCAGCGGCTCGCCGCCGTCGTCGCCCGTGCCCTTGCCGGACAGCTGGACCAGGCCCGCACGGTCCTTGACGACCCGAACGGCCGGTGGGGACCGGGTGACCCCGTCCTGCGCCGCTTCGACGCCTCGGCGGTCACCGACCTCCTCACCCGGCACGCCCTCACCGTCACCGACGTCCACGGCGTCCGGATCCTCTCCGACCTCGTGCCTTCCGCTGCCGTCGACGCGGACGACGGGCGACGGGCCCTCCTCGCCCTCGAGGACGCCCTCACCCGGCATCCGGCCTACGGGCCGCTCCTGCGCCATCTCGGCGCGGCCGTCCACGTCCTTGCGACCCGGGATGCGTCCTGACGCGGCGGTGAGCGCACGGTGAGCCGACGCCAGTTCACCCTCCCGCACCGGGTGAGCACCGAGCCCCCGGACGACACCGGGTGCACGGTCCTGCACGTCGACATGGACGCCTTCTTCGCCTCCGCCTCGCTCCTGGCCCGGCCCGACCTGCGCGGTACGCCGGTCATCATCGGCGGCTCGGGCGGCCGGGGCGTCGTCCTGTCGGCGACCTACGAGGCGCGCCGGTTCGGCGTGACGAGCGCCATGCCCATGGGTCGCGCGCGCCGCCTGTGCCCGAGCGCCACAGTTCTCCCGCCCGACCACGCCCTATATGCCCGGATCAGCAAGGCCGTCATGGCGACCTTCCGCGACTGGACCCCGATCGTCGAGCCCCTGTCCGTCGACGAGGCGTTCCTCGATGTGTCCGGCGCCCTCCGCCGCAGCGGGTCGCCGGCGACGATCGCCGGCGCCATCCGCGACCGGGTCGCCGACGAGCAGGGCATCACGTGCTCCGTCGGCGTCGCCCCGACGAAGTTCGTCGCCAAGCTCGCCTCGAACCTCGCCAAGCCGGACGGGCTCGTCGTCGTGCCCCGTGACGAGGTCGTCCCGTTCGTCCACGCACTGCCGGTCGCCGCCCTGTGGGGGGTGGGGGACAAGACCGAGGAGGTGCTGCTCCGCCTCGGCCTGAAGACGGTCGGCGACATCGCGCATACGCCGCTCGACACGCTTCGCCGTGCCCTCGGCGACGCGAGCGGGCAGCACCTGCACGACCTCTCCTGGGGTCGGGACCCGCGCACCGTCCAGACCCTCCGCGAGGAGAGGTCCATCGGCGCCGACTCGACGTTCGCCGAGGACGTCGACGACGCCGTCTACATCCACCGCCGGCTCCTCCAGCTCTCCGACAAGGTCGCCGCGCGGATGCGGGCTGCCGAGCTCATGGGCCTCACCGTGTCGGCCAAGATTCGGTTCAGCGACTTCACGACGGTCACTCGGGCGCGGACCCTCCACGACCCGACGGACACGAGCCGGGTCATCTATGCCGCCGCTCGTGACCTCTTCGACGGTCTCGGACTCCAGCGGGCCCGGATCCGGCTCGTCGGGGTCCGGGTCTCGGGGCTCATCCCCGCGTCGACGGCATCCGTCCAGGGGGTCCTCGGAGAGCCGGACCACGGGTGGCGCGATGCGGACCTCGCGGTCGACCGGGCCAGCCGCCGCTTCGGCGCCGGCAGCGTTCTGCCGGCGAGCCTCGTCACCGGTGCCCGCTCACCTTCCCGATCTCAGGATCCCGACCTATCCTTACCTTGAGGGCAGGAGCCGGGCTCCCCGGACCCCGCTCGGTACGACCGCAGTCACCGCCATGGCGTGAAGGAGGGTGCGATGCCCCTGTCAGACCGGGAGCAGCAGCTGCTCGAGCAGCTCGAACGAGCCCTCGCCGACGACGACCCGAAGTTCGCCTCGCAGATGCGTGGAGACGGGTCGCGCGGGCGACGAGCCTACCTCGCCATCGCCGCCGTGGGGCTCGTCGCCGGGCTGGCCCTTGTCCTCCTCGCCGTCAACGTCCGCCAGATCTGGCTCGGTGCCGTCGGGTTCGCCGTCATGGTCGCTGGGGTCGGGTATGCCGTGACCCCCCACCGTCCCCGACCCAAGGACATCGCGGCACCGGGGCGACCCTCCCCTCGGCCGTCCCGGAAGCAGGCGTCGTTCATGGAGCGCCTCGAAGGCCGCTGGGACCACCGCCGCGGCGGCGACGGCCACTGGTGACCAGTCAGTCGGCACCGACGACGTAGGAGCGCAGGGTCAGCGGCTCAGCACGACCCCGCCGGCGAAGACGGCGGCGATGAGGAGCCCGGAGACGAGCTCGATGCCCGTGCTCTGCATAAGCGCCCGGAGGGCCTGCTTCGTCCTGGCCCAGGCGCGTCGTCCGTCCCGCGTCCGCGCATGCTCGCGAAGGTAGAGGACCAGGACGAACCCGAGGGCCGCGCCGAGGACCGGGACCACGAAGAAGCCGACGACGCCGACGGCGACGGCGACGGCGAGCGCCCCGGTCCCGACTCCCTGGGCACGCAGCCGGCGCCCGGGGACGACGACCTTGATGATGCCGCCGACGGCGTAGAGCAGCAGGCAGACACCGAGGACGACCCACCCGAGCGGACGGTGCAGCTCCCACGCCCACAGGAGGATGCCGGCGAGGGTGAGGAGCAGCCCGGGGATCACCGGGAGGACGACGCCGACGAGCCCGACGACGACAAGGAGGACCGAGGAGGGCAGGTCGGGCGTCACGGCCCGCTCAGACGCCGACGTCCGTCCCGGACTCGTTGAGGCGGTCCGTCTCGTCGATGATCTCGGCGTGCTCGCGGAGCCGGGGCAGGTGCTCGCGGCCGTGGTGGGCGCAGAAGAGGAGCTCGCCGCCATTGTGCAGACGCGCACGGACGTACGCCTGCGAACCGCAGCGGTCGCAGCGGTCGGTAGCGTCGAGCCGGGGGGTCAGTGTGGCGTTCACGAGCGATGGTCTCCGTCCGGTTCTGTGGTGCCTCACGGAAGGGAACAGTCAAACACGTCGAGACCTTCCCGGCGTGCACCTTTTCGCATGGTGGCGCGCCGCGGCCGAGCGTGTCGGCACGACGGGTTAGCCTCAAGGCCGTGCCCGTCACCTCCGCGACCGCCAAGAAGGCCGCCTCTGCGAAGTCCGCGCAGGACTACACCGCCCACCATCTGCAGGTCCTCGAGGGCCTCGAGGCGGTCCGGAAGCGGCCCGGGATGTACGTCGGGACGACGGACACGCGCGGACTCATGCACTGCCTGTGGGAGATCGTCGACAACGCCGTCGACGAGGCCCTGGGCGGGCACTGCGACCGGATCGAGATCATCCTGCGTGCCGACGCCTCCGTCGAGGTGCGCGACAACGGCCGTGGCGTCCCCGTCGACATCGAGCCGCGCACCGGCCTGACCGGCGTCGAGGTCGTCTACACCAAGCTCCATGCCGGCGGGAAGTTCGGCGGCGGGTCGTATGCCGCTTCCGGTGGCCTCCACGGGGTCGGGGCCTCCGTCGTCAACGCCCTCTCGAGCCGGCTTGACGTCGAGGTCGACCGGGACGGCAAGACGTATGCCATGAGCTTCCGTCGCGGGGAGCCTGGCAGCTTCTCCGACGGCGCCGGCGTCGCCGGGGACCGCGACCCGGGCCACCCGTTCACCCCTTTCGAGAAGGGGAGCCTCCTCGATGTCATCGGCAAGGTCAGGCGCGGCGTGACGGGGACGCGCGTGCGCTTCTGGGCGGACCGGCAGATCTTTCTCAAGGCGGCGGAGGTCGACGGCGAGGGGCTCCTCGCCCGGGCCCGCCAGACCTCCTTCCTCGTTCCGGGGCTGACCATCTGCGTCCGTGACGAGCGCGCCGGCGAGCCCGTCGAGGAGGTGTTCCACCACGAGGGCGGGATCGCCGAGTTCTGCGACTACCTCGCCCCGGACCCCGGCCTGACGGACGTGTGGCGCCTGACGGGCAGTGGGACGTTCAGGGAGACGGTCCCCGTCCTCGACGACCGTGGACACATGCTGCCGACCGAGGTCGAGCGCGAGTGCTCGGTCGACGTCGCCGTCCGGTGGGGGACCGGCTACACGACGGCGCTTCGGTCCTTCGTCAACGTCATCGACACCCCCAAGGGCGGCACGCACGTCGCGGGGTTCGAGCAGGCCCTGCTGAAGGTCTTCCGTCGGCAGCTCGAGGTCAACGCCCGCCGACTGAAGGTCGGCGCCGACAAGGTCGACAAGGACGACGTCATGGCCGGCCTGACGGCCGTCGTCGCCGTGCGGCTCGCCGAGCCCCAGTTCGAAGGCCAGACGAAGGAGGTCCTCGGCACGTCCGCGGTTCGTGCCGTCGTCGCCCGGGTCGTCGAGCAGGAGCTGACCCGGCGGTTGACGACGCCGCCGCGCGGCGGCAAGGCCCAGGTCGACCTCCTCCTCGACAAGGTCGTCACGGAGATGAAGTCGCGGATCAGCGCGCGGCTCCACAAGGAGACCCAGCGGCGCAAGAATGCGCTCGAGACGTCCTCCCTGCCGGCCAAGCTGTGCGACTGCCGGAGCACGGACACCCGCCGGTCCGAGCTGTTCATCGTCGAGGGCGACAGCGCGCTCGGGACGGCCAAGCTCGCCCGGAACAGCGACTTCCAGGCCCTTCTGCCGATCCGAGGGAAGATCCTCAACGTCCAGAAGGCCTCCGTCGCCGACATGCTGAAGAACGCC
The DNA here is from genome assembly GCA_021783215.1 of Actinomycetes bacterium. Lineage (GTDB taxonomy): Bacteria > Actinomycetota > Actinomycetes > Actinomycetales > Dermatophilaceae > JAJXUB01. The sequence goes on from JAJXUB010000036.1 coordinate 4,834, forward strand.
GAGTGCGCGGCCATCATCCAGGTCATCGGCGCCGGGTCCGGCCGCTCGTTCGACCTCGGCTCCGTCCGCTACGACAAGGTTGTCATCATGACCGACGCCGACGTCGACGGGGCACACATCCGCACGCTCCTGCTGACCCTCTTCTTCCGGTACATGCGCCCGCTCGTCGAGGCCGGTCGGGTGTATGCCGCGGTGCCGCCACTGCACCGGGTCGAGGTGGTCACCCCCGGAACGGCGAAGAACGAGCTCATCTACACCTACAGCGAGCCGGAGATGCGCCGTACCGTCGCGGCCCTCCAGAAGCGCGGAAAGTCGATCAAGCAGCCGATCCAGCGCTACAAGGGCCTCGGCGAGATGGACGCCGACCAGCTCGCCGAGACGACCATGGACCCGCGCCACCGGACGCTGCGCAAGGTGCGCCTGAGCGATGCCGCATCGGCGGAGTCGGTCTTCGACCTCCTCATGGGATCCGACGTCGCCCCACGGAGGGAGTTCATCGTCGACTCCGCCGACCAGCTCGACCGCGAGCGGATCGACGCCTGACCTGGGCCGGCGGCGCCGTCGAGGCGCGGACGACGAGCTCCGTCGGGACGACGACCTCCTCGTCCTTGAGGTCGACCCCGTCGACGAGGGCTCCCAGCAGCATGCGGACGGCGAGGGCACCCTGTGCGGCGGCGTTCTGGCGGATCGTCGTCAGCTCGAAGACCTCCGCGAGCGGGTAGTCGTCGATCCCGACGACGGAGACATCCTCGGGCACCCTGAGCCCGCGGCGCCGGGCCGCCTCGATGACGCCGACGGCCATCTCGTCGGACGCGGCGACGACCCCGGTCGGACGGTGCGGGCGGCCGAAGAGCCCCATCGCGTCGCGCAGCGCGCCCTGGAGGGTCCAGTCCGAGGCAAGGACCAGGTCCGGCTCGACAGTGAGCCCGTGGTCGGCCATCGTCGCGCGGAACGCCTCGAGGCGCTGCTGTGGGGTCCACGGGAGGGCCGCGTCCCCGGCGACGCTCCCCACGTACCCCACCTCGCGGTGTCCCAGGTCGAGGAGATGTCCGGTCACCGTTCTGATCGCCCACGCCTCGTCGATCCTGACGCTCGGCCGGTTCGGCACGGGCGTCCCGACCGACACGACGGGCAGACCGAGCCGGTCGAGGAGGGCGCGTTCCTCCTCGGTCAGGGGGATGTCCAACGTGACGACCCCGTCGACCCGCTTCCACAGCATGCGCGGGGTGAGGAACAGACGATGGTCGAACCTGGAGCCCTCGAGGTCGAAGAGCATCACGTGGTAGCCGCGTGGACGCAGCGCCTGCTGGATGGCGCTGAGGAGCGTCGAGAAGTACCAGCGGGTGAGGAACGGGGCGACGACCGCGATGGTCCGGGTCCGGCCCGAGGCCAGGGAGGCGGCCGTCGGGGACGCGACGTAGCTGAGCTCCGTGGCGACCTGCTGTACCCGTGCGCGCGTCTCGGGACTGACCCGTTCGAGGCCGCGTAGAGCGCGTGACACGGTGGCGACCGACACCCCGGCCGCCTTGGCGACATCGTTGATGGTGCTCATGGATCCATGCACGCCCGTTGGTCGGGGTGGGCACGGTCCGGGTCTGCGGCGTTCAGTCGCGCCCGGACCCGGACCGCCAGGGATGTCGGATGCCGGTCAGCCCTTCACGCTGCCCGCGAGGAGCCCGCGGACGAAGTACCGCTGCAGTGCGAGGAAGACGATGAGCGGCACGACGATGGTGAGGAAGCCCGCCGGGGCCAGCAGCTCCAGGTGGGCGCCGAAGTTGCCGACGAGGTTCGCCATCCGGGCCGTGACCGGCTGCGTCGCCGGGTCGGACCCGCCGAAGGTCTTGGCGACGAGCAGGTCGTTCCAGACCCAGAGGAACTGGAAGATCGCGAACGACGCGATGGCGGGCATCGACAGAGGCAGGACGACCGACTGGAAGATCCGAAGGTACGACGCGCCGTCGACACGTGCCGCCTCGATGAGGGACGACGGCAGCTGGGCGATGAAGTTGTGCAGGAGGAAGACCGCCAGCGGCAGCGAGAACATCGTGTGGGACAGCCAGATCTGGGCGAGCGAGCCGTTGAGATGCGGCGAGGGGATGATCGTCAGCCCGAAGAGCTGCAGGCCGTGCGTGTAGAACTTCTGCAGCGGCACGAGCGCCATCTGGAGCGGGACGACCTGGAGGGCGAACAGCGTGAAGAAGATGACGTCGCTGCCGCGGAAGGGCATCCAGGCCAGCGCATAACCGGCCATCGAGGCGATGAAGATCGGGATGATCGTCGCCGGCAGGGTGATGGCGAGGGAGTTGATGAGCGGCTGGATGAGGCCGCCCTCGTTGAAGAGGACGTCGTGGTAGCCGGACAGGCTGAAGCTTGGGTGGATGAAGAAGTTCCACCACCCTGTCGTCGCCCCGTCCGTCTTGGACCGGAAGGAGTTGACGAAGAGGCCGAGCGTCGGGATCGTCCATACGGCGGCGATGAGCGCGACGATGGCCGACGCGAGGGGACTGCTGAACGTCTTCCGGACGGCCTTGACGGCCGCCTGTCCCTTGAGTGGCTCCTGAGGGGCGGGGGTGACGGCGACGGGTGTGGTGGTCATCGGATCTCACGCTCCGAACGCAGCTGACGGATGTTGAAGTACATGATCGGGATGACGCAGACGAAGATGATGACGGCGAGTGCGGCGCCTCGGCTGACCTGGCTGGTCACGAACATGTCGGCATACATCTGACGGGCGAGCACGTCCGTGCTGAAGTTCCCGTTGTTGATCGTGAAGACGATGTCGAAGACCTTCAGCGTCGTGATCATGACGGTTGTGATCACGACGATGAGGGTGTTCCGGATCATGGGAATCTGGATCGTCCGGAACAGCTTGAAGCCCTCGGCGCCGTCGAGCCGCGCGGACTCGATGACCTCGTCAGGAATCGACTTCAGCGCCGCGCCGAGGACGACCATGGCGAACCCGGCCTGGATCCAGATCATGATGACCATCTCGAGGAACGTGTTGAGCGGTGCCGTGATGAGCCAGTTGGGTGGGTTGTGCCAGCCGAGCTTGATGGCGACCTCGCTGAGCAGGCCCGTCTGCGGGTTGCGGGGGTCGACGTAGTTGTACACGTAGGACCAGATGACGGCCGCGCCGACGAAGGAGATGGCGGTCGGCAGGAAGATGAGCGTCTTCGGCAGGCCGGTGTGCGTCATCCGGTCCATGAGGAGGGATGCCAGCAGGCCGACGCCCACGGACAGCGCCGGGACGATGAGGAGCCAGAGGAGCGTCCGCAGGATCGTGTGCTGGGTGTAGGAGTCGCCGAAGGCATACGTGTAGTTCTTGAACCCGACGTACTTCGTGTCGAGCTGGCCGAGGAACTGCTGGTTCTTGAAGCTGAGGTTGATCGTCTCTATGGCCGGGATGACCAGCCCGATGACGACGAGCAGGAGGGCCGGCCCGAGCGTGATGAGGATCGCCAGGGGCTTCTGGAGCCGCCCGGTCACCCGGCCGGCGATGAAGAAGACGATGAGAAGGATGGCGATGAACCCGCCGATCGCCTCGATAACCCCGAGCAGGGTCGACGCGGCCTGACCGAGGGCGCTGCTCGCCAGGAGTGGGGTGGACGTGGCCACGGGGCCCCCTTTTGGGGTTGGAGCGGGAACCTGCACGGCGCGCGGATGCGCGTAGGTGGCTCCGGGGAGCCTCGGCCATCGACGTGGTGGCTGAGGCCCCCCGGAACCGGGTCAGCCGTTCGTCAGCTGGTCGGCCACGCCGCGTCGATCTCGGCCGCGACGTCCTTGATCGACTTGCCGCTGCCGAACCAGTCGACCATGGCCTTCCACTCCGCGCCGGATCCGACGGCGGCCGGCATTGCGTCAGACGCGTCGAACCGGAACGTGGCGTTCGGGTCGGCGAGGTACTTCGCGGACAGCTTGTCGATCGGGTCGGTGTAGAGGCTCTGGTCGACCTTCTCGTTCGCCGAGACCCATCCGGGAGCGACCTTGATGCGCGAGTCGGCCCACTCGGGGCTCGACAGGTAGTTCTGGACCGCCTGCGTCGCACCGTCGTCGGCGAAGGCCGTGACGAACTCGCCGCCGCCCTCGACCGGGGTGGTGACGGACGAGCTCACCGGCGGCAGGTAGAACGCGAAGACGTCACCGTCCGGTCCGACCTTCGTGCCCTTCGGCCACTGCGCCTCGTAGAAGGAGGCCTGCTGGAGCATGCCGCACTGGTTCTTGAGGATCGGAAGGCCGGCGTTCTGGAACGTCGTCGTCGCGATCGTCTTGACCCCGCCGTAGCCGCCGTTGACCCATGCCGGGTTCAGCATCCAGCCCTGGACGGTCTGCATGGCCTGCTGGATCTGCGGATCGGAGAACTTGACCTTGTGGGAGATCCAGTCGTCGTAGACCTGGCCCCCCTGGCTGCTGAGGACGATCTCCTCCAGCCAGTCCGTCGCCGGCCAGCCGCTGGCGGTGCCGGAGCCGATGCCACCGCACCACGGCTTGGACGTCCCCGTCATGTCCTTCGCCATCTTGGCGGAGAGCGACATGAGGTCGGCCCACGTCGTCGGCACGGTGTAGCCGTGGTCCTGGAAGAACTTCGGCGAGTACCAGACGAGGGTCTTCATGTTCGCGCTCATCGGGGCGGCGTAGAACGTCCCGTTGACGCTGCCGTAGGACTTCCAGGCGGCGCTCCAGTTGTCCTCGTTCTTGACGGTCTGGGCTGGTGGCTTCTTGACGGCGCCGGTCTGGACCATCTGCTGGAGGAGGCCGGGCTGCGGGATGATCGCGAGGTCGGGGGCGTTGCCGCCGTTGACCTTGACCGGCAGGTCCGACTCGAACGTGTTCGAGCCGCTGTACTGGATCGTGATGCCCGTGCACTTCGAGAAGTCGGCCCACGAGGAGTTGAGCGAGTCCGACTCGGGGCTGAGGATCGACCCGAACAGCGTCACCGTCTTGCCGCTGTAGCCGGCATACGCCTGGTACTTGGCGCAGTCACCGGTCAGGGTCGGGATGTTCGTTGCCGTCGAGCCGCCGCCGCCGGATCCGCTCGAACAGGCGGCGACCGTGGCGAGGGCTGCCCCCGACGCCGCGATGCCGAGGAGGCGTTTGTGGTTCTTCATACTGTTCCCTTCCGATCTCGGACAGGTGCGTGGCATGGGCCGTCCCATGGGTCGTGGAAGCGTTTACTCACACCCGTTTCACAGTAGTGACGGGGCCAACGGGGTGGCTCTGGCGCGGCCCCATCCGTTATGCAATCGTCACCGGCGGGAGTGCGGTGTCACGTCAGAGGGCGCACCGGCCCGGCGAGGCCCGCGATAACGACGGTCCGCGGCGTGCCGGACCCGTCCCGGCGACCGTCCGGAGCAGGCAGCTCCAAGGCGACGCCGCCGGCGCCGCTGGCCCGGACCGGAGTCGCGCCGACCCAGGCGAGGACCAGCGTGTCCTCGCCTTTGAGGAAGCGGTGGGCCCGGACACCACCGGTGCCGCGGCCCTTGGACGGGTACTCGGCGTACGGCGTCACCTTGAGGGCTCCAGGCTGGGTCCCCGGGAGGGCGGCGGAGGAGCCGCTCGCCGTCACGACGACGGCGTCTACGCCCGCTGGGACCACGCCGAAGAAGACGGCCCGCTGGCCCGGGGCGAGGCGAATACCGGACATCCCGCCGGCCGCACGCCCCTGGGGGCGGACCTGCGCCGCGGGGAAGCGGAGCAGCTGGGCGTCGCTCGTGACGAAGACGAGGTCGTCGGACTCGTCGCCGACGATGCCGGCGCCGATGACGCTGTCGCCGCCTTTAAGGGCGATCGCCTCCCAGTCGCGCCGCCCCGGGTAGTCCGTCGTCCCGCGCTTGACGGTGCCGTGGGCCGTTCCGAGGGCGACCCCGGGAGAGTCGGGTCCGACGGGGACGATCGTCAGTGCCTCCTCCTCGGGCCCGAGGTCGGCGTACGCCGTGAGCGGCGCACCCCCGGACAGGCTCGGAGCGCCCGCCGTGGGCGGCAGGGTCGGCAGCTCCAGCGCACCGACGCGGATCATCCGGCCGCGGGTCGTCACGAGGGCGACCTCGCCCCTGGCCGTCGTGCGGACGGCGCCCGTGATGGCGTCGTGGCGCGCGCGGCCCCCTTCCGCCGGCGGCGGGTCGGCCGTCGTCGTCCGGGCCAGCAGACCGGTCGAGGACATGAGCACCCAGCACGGTTCGTCGGCGACCTCCAGCGGGGTGGCCGTGGCGGCAGGGGTCCCGGCTGCCTCGAGCAGGACGGTCCGACGAGGCGTGCCGTGCGCCTTGGCGACATCGGCCAGCTCGCTCGACACGGTCCTGCGCAGCAGTCGGTCGTCGTCGAGGATGGCCTGGAGATCCCCGATCGCGCGCTGGAGGTCGTCCCGTTCCGACTCCAGCTCGATGCGGGAGAACTTCGTGAGCCGGCGCAGCCTCAGGTCGAGGATGTAGGTCGCCTGGGCGTCGGAGAGGTCGAAGACGTCCCTGAGCCGCTGCTTGGCGATGGTGTCGTTGTCCGAGGAGCGGATCAGCTGGATGACCTCGTCGATGTCGAGAATGGCGATGAGGAGACCCTCGACGAGATGGAGCCGCTCCTGCTTCCGGGCGAGCCGGTAAGCGGTGCGGCGACGAACGACGCTGAACCTGAAGTCGAGGTAGACGGTCAGGAGCTCCTTGAGCCCCATCGACCGCGGCTGCCCGTCGACGAGGGCGACGGCGTTGATGCCGAACGAGTCCTCCATCGGGGTGAGACGGTAGAGCTGTTCGAGGACCGCGTCGGCGTTGAACCCGTTCTTGACCTCGATGACGAGCCGGAGACCGTGCGTGCGGTCGGTGAGGTCGTTGACGTTGCTGATCCCCTGGAGCCGCTTGCTCTGGACGAGGTCCTTGATCTTCTCGATGACCTTCTCGGGCCCGACGAGGTAGGGCAGCTCGGTGACGACGATGCCCTGCCGGCGCGGCGTGACCGCCTCGACCCGTGCGCTCGCCCGCGTCCGGAACGACCCACGCCCGCAGACGTAGGCGTCTCGGATGCCATCGAGGCCGACGATGCGCCCCCCAGCAGGCAGGTCCGGCCCCGGGACGAGCTTCATGAGGTCGTCGACGGTCGCATCCGGGTGGTCGATGAGGTGTCGGGCGGCGGAGACGACCTCGACGAGGTTGTGCGGGGCCATGCTCGTCGCCATCCCGACGGCGATGCCGGAGACGCCGTTGACGAGGAGGTTCGGGTACGCCGCCGGGAGGACGCTCGGCTGGGTCAGCTGGTCGTCGTAGTTGGGGACGAAATCGACGGTGTCCTCGTCCAGACCGCTGACCATCAGGAGTGCCGGCGGTGCCATCCGTGCCTCGGTGTACCGCGCGGCGGCCGGTCCGTCGTCGAGGGAGCCGAAGTTGCCGTGGCCGTCGACGAGGGGTAGGCGCATCGTGAACGGCTGGGCGAGCCGGACGAGGGCGTCGTAGATCGCCGAGTCCCCGTGCGGGTGGTACTTGCCCATGACGTCGCCGACGACTCGGGCCGACTTGACGTGCCCGCGGTCCGGGCGCAGCCCGTTCTCGGCCATGGAGTAGAGGATCCGTCGCTGGACCGGCTTCAGCCCGTCACGGGCGTCCGGCAGGGCGCGGGCGTGGATGACGCTGTAGGAGTACTCGAGGTAGGCGGCCTTCATCTCCTCCTCGACGTCGATGTCGACGATCCGCTCCTCGAAGTCCTCCGGGGGTGGGGTCGTCGTCGTACGCCGGGCCATGCGGGGGAGCGCTCCTCACGTCGCGTCGGGGGTGCCTGTCGTTCCTGCTGGCCCACCGTAGTGCCCGACGTGGAGCACGTCGTCCACGCCTCGCCGACCGCGGCGCAGCGACGGGCTCTTCGGGTGTGGGAGGGGGTGTCCGAGAGCGATGACCCCGACGATGTGGCGGTCGGCGGGTATGGCATACGCGTCCTTGACGGCCGCATGCGCCTCGCTGGGGACGCCGAAGAACAGGGCGCCGAGCTCGGCGTCGACGGCCCCGAGCAGGACGATCATCGCCCCCATGGCGACGTCGGTGTCCCAGTAGGGAACGGGCCAACGGTCGAGGGACCGGTCGGTCCACCCCTTGTCCGGCTCGGCGTAGCGGTCGAGGTAGGCGGTCGGGTTGCTCAGGCACAGGAGGAGAGCCGGCGCGGACCGTATGCCACGCAGCCAGGGGTCCGGCTCTCGGTCACCGGACGTCGCCGCCCAGAACGCCGCGGCGGCCTCCCGCCCGAGGAGGGCAACGTAGTCCCACCCCTGGCTGAAACCGGCGCTCGGGGCGCGGACGGCGAGGTCGACGAGGTCTCGGACGGCTTCGAGGGCGACGGGGCGATCGGGGTCGAAGCGCCGCACCATGCGACGGCGGCGGACAGTCTCACGCAGCTCCACGTAGGCAGCATGGACCATGGCGTCGCGCTGGGCGCGGCTCGGGTGCTGTGACCAACGCCGTGCGGACGGCACCGCTTGGGCGCTGTCCAGGCGCGCCGCGTGGCGGCATGATGGGCCCATGTCGGATGCGCTGCCTCCCGGTTATCCCCCGGAATGGGAGGCCGACGTCGCCCTCCGGGACGGCAGCGTCGCGCATCTGCGCCCCATCGTTCCCGCCGATGCCGACGCTATCCGGCGCTTTCACGCCGGCCAGTCCGCCGAGTCGATCTACCTGCGCTTCTTCGCACCGTTGAAGGAGCTGAGCGACCGCGACGTGACCCGGTTCACGACGGTCGACTACACGCAACGGGTTGCGCTCGTCTGTACGTTGCGTGGCGACATCATCGGGATCGGCCGGTACGACTGCATCGGCGCCGGCTCCGCCGAGGTCGCGTTCAACATCAGCGACCACCACCAGGGCAAGGGGATCGGCTCGGTCCTGCTCGAGCACCTCGCGGCGATCGCCCAGGAGCGCGGCGTCAAGAAGTTCGTCGCGGAGGTGCTTCCGCAGAACCGGAAGATGCTCGCCGTCTTCGCCGACGCCGGGTACGTCGTCCAGCGGCGCATCGAGGACGGCGTGGTCATGGTGTCCTTCGAGGTCCACCCGACCGCACAGAGCGAGGGGGTCCGGCTCGCCAGGGAGCACCGCGCCGAGGCCCTGTCGATGCGCTCGCTCCTCTTCCCGTCGACGATCGCCGTCATCGGCGCCAGCCGGCGCGTGGAGAACGTCGGACACCAGATCCTCGCCAACATCGTCCAGGCGGGCTTCCAGGGGACCCTCCATGTCGTCCACCCGGGGGCGGACGAGCTGCTCGGCATCCGCACGGTCCGCAGCGTCTTCGACATCGACGGTGACATCGACCTCGTCGTCGTGGCCGTCCCGGCGGACCAGGTCCTGTCCGTCGTCGACGACTGCGCCGCGAAGGGGGTCAAGACCCTGCTCGTCGCGAGCGCCGGCTTCGCCGAGGCGGGGGAGGCCGGCGCGGACCTCCAGCTCGAGCTGCTCCATCGGGCCCGGGAGGCGGGTATGCGCGTCGTCGGGCCCAACTCCTTCGGTGTCATCAACAACGACCCGACGGTGCGGCTCAACGCGACCCTCGCACCAAACGTCCCGCCGCCCGGTGGGCTCGGCCTGTTCGCCCAGTCGGGTGCGCTCGGCATCGCCGTGCTCGCCTCGGCGGCGCGGCGGCGCCTCGGGATCTCGGTCTTCGCGTCCGTCGGCAACCGGATCGACGTCTCCGGCAACGACTTCATGCAGTACTGGATCGACGACACGTCGACCAAGGCCGTCGGCCTCCACCTGGAGTCGATGGGCAACCCGCGGAAGTTCACGCGCATCGCCCGCCACCTTGCCGACACCAAGCCGGTCATCGTCGTCAAGTCGGGGGTGTCCGAGTTCGGCGTCCCCCCGGGCCACCGGGTCCGCCGGACGAACACGCCACCCCGGGCGTTCGCCGAGCTGCTGCGCCAGGCCGGTGTCATCCGGGTCAGCACGGTCCACCAGCTCTTCGACGTCGCGCAGCTCGTCGTCCACCAGCCGCTGCCCCGGGGCAACCGACTCGCCATCGTCGGCAACTCGGCCGCGCTCTCGGCGCTGACGGCGGGCGCCGCCAAGGATCGCGAGCTGCAGGTCACCCACGGTCCCGTGGACCTGCCACCCGAGTCGAGAGGTGCCGACTACCGCACCGCCCTGACCGAGGCCTTCGATGACCCGACCGTCGACGCCGTCGTCTGCTGCTTCATACCGCCCGTCGCCGCCGGCGACGAGGAGGTCATCGACGCCGTCCGCGGGTTCGCCTCCCACCCCGACAAGCCGCTCGTCGCGACCTTCCTCGGGATGCGCGGCGTGGACGGTGGCACCCGGGCGATGTCGCGGGACGCCAGCGTGTCCGCCCTCAACGACACCCGTGCCCTGCCCGTCTATGCCATGCCGGAGGATGCCGTCCGGGCCCTCGGGTCGGCCGTCGCCTACTCCCGGTGGCTGCGGCGCGAGCGCGGGGTACCCGTCGCGCCGGAAGGGACCGACCGGGCGGCCGCCGAGGCCCTCGTCGACCGGGTCCTCACCGAGACCCCGGAGGGGCGGGACCTCACCGAGGACGAACGCGTCGAGCTGCTCGCGGCATACGGGATCGACCTGTGGCGGCAGGTGCACGTCGCGACGGAGGACGAGGCGGTCGCGGCGGCATCCGGCCTCGGCTACCCGGTCGTCCTGAAGTCGACGTCGCCGCTCGTCCGTCACCAGCCGGGAATGGCCAACGTCCGCATCGACCTCGACTCGGCGGGGGCCGTCCGCGCCGCGTGGGCCTCCCTCGTCGACCGGCTTCCCGCCGTCGCTGCGGGCCGCCTCGTCGTCCAGCGGATGGCAACCCCCGGCCTGGCCTGCCTCGTCGGGTCGACCGAGGACCCCCTCATCGGTCCCCTCATCCGCTTCTCCGTCGCCGGGGCCCCGACGGACCTCTACGACGACATCGCGTTCCGCGTGCCGCCCCTGTCGGATGTCGACGTCAGCGAGCTCGTCTCGTCGGTCAAGGCCGCGCCGCTGCTCCACGGACATCGCGGGGCCGCCCCCGTGGACCGCGCCGCACTGGACGACATCGTCGCCCGCGTCTCGGTGCTCGCCGACGAGATCCCCGAGGTCGCCACCCTCGTCCTGCCGGTCAACGCCCACCCCGACGGGGTCGAGGTTCTCGCCGCCGACATCCGTCTCTCCCCGGCCGGGAAGCGGAAGGACACCGGGGCACGGTCCCTGACATGACGTGCCGTCGCCGAGCGCTGGCATCATGGACCGGGTGACCCCGCGCCGCCCCGTCGTCAGCCCGCTTCCCGCCGCCCTCACCGCGGCCATCACCCGAGCCGGCTACTTTCCCTCGCTCGTCTGTGACGTCGTCGAGGCCGCGGTGGGTACCGAGCCGGTGCGGGCGCACCTCGTCCACCAGGAGACGACGTTCGACCGTGAGGACATCCGGCGGCACGTCACCGTCCTCGTCGTCACGGACACCCGGCTCGTCGTCGCCCACACCGACGACCATCCGGACGACGAGACGCATCCGGAGGTCGACCGCGACGTCGCGACGGCGACGACCGAGTCGATCCCCCTGTCGAGCGTCCACGGAGTCATGCTCACCCATGTCGTCACCGATCCGGCTCGCTACGTTCCGGGCACGCTCGGCCGCGAGCTCACCCTGACCCTCGGCTGGGGGGCGGTCTCCCGCGTGGACCTCCTTCCGGCGACGTGCGGTGACCCCACGTGCGATGGCGACCACGGCTACGAAGGGACGGTGTCGGCCGACGACATCTCTCTGCGCATCAGCGCGGACGCCGACGGCTCGCACGCGCTCGGCGAGGCTCTCGAGTTCGCCCGCTACCTCTCCGGCGTCGTCGGTCACCCGTGACGCTCCCGTTCGCGCCCCACTACGGGGCAGGGGGGCTCGACGCGGTCCTTCCCGCCGTCGCGGCGACCCTCGGCTCCCGCGCGTATGCCCGGCGCTGCGCCGGCCTGGACCCCGCACGCCGGGCCGTCGTCGTCCTCGTCGACGGGCTCGGCGACGTGTTGCTGCAGGGACGCGCAGGTCATGCGCCGTTCCTGCGGACCCTTGTGTCGTCGGGCCGCCGGCTGACCGCCGGGTTCCCGTCGACGACGGCGACGTCGATGGGCACGTTCGGGACGGGGACGCCACCTGGAACCCACGGTCTGCTCGGCTACGAGGTGCTCATCCCGGGGGCCGACCGGCTTCTCAACGAGCTGTCGTGGGAGGACGGCCCGGATCCGCTCGCGTGGCAGATCGTCCCGACGGTCCTCGAGACCCTCGTCCGCGAGGGCGTGGCCGTCACGCGGACCGGGCCGGCGTTCTTCGACGGGAGCGGGCTGACCAACGCGGCTCTGCGTGGCGGCCGGTTCGTCGCCGCGAGGACGTTCGACAACCGCGTCGACGCCGCCGTTGCCGCGGTCGGCGGCGCACCCAGGGCGCTCGCGTACGTCTACTGGGGTGACCTCGACAAGGTCGGACACGTCCACGGCGTCTCGTCCAGGCAGTGGGTCGAGGAGCTCGAGTCGGTCGACCGGGCCATTGCCCGGCTCGTCGCGTCGGTGCCGGCCGACACGGCGGTCCACATCACTGCCGACCATGGGATGGTCGATGTGCCGGCCT
>JAJXUB010000151.1 GCA_021783215.1 Actinomycetes bacterium
TCGGTCGGTGGACACGGTCACAGGTGTGTCGTCGGTGACGCCGAAGGCTTCGGCCGTCGCCGGCGAGAGACGGGCGACCGTTCTCGGCGCGGTCCCCGCGAGGAACTTCTCCCCGTCCTGGAGCCGGCCGGAGTCGAGCAGGTGGTGCCACGTCGCGAGGACGAGCTGGCCGTCGCCGGGGCTGGGAACCTCTGCTCCGTCCACGCCCGGCGGTAGGGCCCGCGCGCCGCCGGTGGGCGCGAACCGAGCCATCTCGGCGCGAACCGTCGTGACGGAGTGGAGCCCGAGGTACTCGCCCATCTCGCCGGCCAGCATGTCGAGGACGCGATAGTCGCTCTCATAGCTGCTGGCGACAGCCGCCTCGAAGAGCCGCACGCGCCCCTCCCAGTCGACGAACGAGCCGGCCTTCTCCGCGTGCGCGGCGACCGGGAGGACGACGTCGGCGACGTCGGTCACGGCCGAATGGCGCAGCTCGAGCGAGACGACGAACGCCTTGCTGAGGGCGGCCGCCGTGTCGGCGAGCCCGAGGTCGTCGGGTTCGACGCCGCCGACGACGAGCGCGCCGATCTCACCGGCCGCCGCCGCCGCAACGATCCCGGCCGTGTCACGGCCCGGCGTCTCGGGCAGGCTGTCGACCTCCCAGGCGCGGGCGACGACGTCGCGCGCACCCGCGTCCGCGACGAGGCGCCCGCCCGGCAGAAGCGCGCCGAGGCAGCCCGCCTCGAGCGCGCCCCGCTCACCGGCACGTCGGGGCACCCACGCCAGGCGCGCCCCGGACGCGGCCGCGAGCCGTACGGCCGCGGACAGGGCACCCGGAACGGTGGCGAGCCGCTCGCCGACGAGGATGACGCCACCGTGCCTGAGCGCCTCCGCCGCGGCCCTGATCGTGTCGGCGTCCCCGGAGCCGTCGGCAAGGGCCGCGAGGACCTCGGCCTCCGTGCCGGGAGCCGACGGGATGAGCGTGCCACCGAGCTTGGCCAAGCCGCGTCCGGACAGGGGCGCGACGGAGTAGACGGCCGTCTTGTGCTTCCGGAACGCCTTGCGGAGGCGGAGGTAGACGATCGGGCTCTCCTCCTCCGGCTCGAAGCCGACGAGAAGCACGCTCCCGGCCCGCTCGAGGTCGGCATACGTCACAGCCCCGCCGTCCGGGCCGGTCGCGACGACAGCGGAGGCGAGGAACTCGGCCTCCTCGGCGGAGTGCGGGCGCGCCCGGAAGTCGATGTCGTTCGTCCGCAGCACAACCCGGGCGAACTTGCTCCACGCGTAGGCGTCCTCACCGCTGACCCGTCCGCCGACGAGCGCGGCGGCGGACCCGGCCGCCGCGAGGCCCTCGGCCGCCTTCGCGAGGGCCTGCGGCCACGAGGCGACGCGGAGCTCGCCGTGCTCACGGATCATGGGGAACTCGATGCGGTCCCCGAGCGCGGCATACGTGAAGGCCCAGCGGCCCTTGTCGCAGTTCCATTCCTCGTTGACGTCCGGGTCGAACCCGGCGAGGCGGCGCAGGACGTTGCCGCGGCGGCTGTCCGTGCGGCTCGCACAGCCGGAGGCGCAGTGCTCGCAGACGCTCGGGGTCGAGACGAGGTCGAACGGGCGGCTGCGGAACCGGTATGCCGCACCCGTCAGCGCGCCGACGGGGCAGATCTGGACCGTGTTGCCGGAGAAGTACGACTCGAACGGCTGCTCCTGGTAGATGCTGACCTGCTGGAGCGCCCCGCGCTCGACGAGCGAGATGAACGGGTCGCCGGCGATCTGGTCGGAGAACCGGGTGCACCGGGCGCAGAGGATGCAGCGCTCACGGTCGAGGAGGACCTGGCTGGAGATGTTGACCGGCTTGGGGTACTGGCGCTTGCTGTCCTCGTACCGGGAGGTCGACCGGCCGGCGCTCATCGCCTGGTTCTGGAGGGGGCACTCGCCGCCCTTGTCGCAGACCGGGCAGTCGAGCGGATGGTTGATGAGGAGGAACTCCATCTGCCCCCGCTGGGCCTTCTCGGCGCCGGGCGAGGTGAACTGGGTGTTGACGACCATGCCGGGCACGACGGTCATCTGGCATGACGGCTGCGGCTTCATCCGTCCGGGCGGACCCTGCATCTGACGCACCGCACCGGGCGTGCCGTCCGGGCCGGGCGGACCGGGCATCGCGACCTCGACGAGGCACTGCCGGCACGCACCGACCGGGTCGAGCAACGGATGGTCGCAGAACCGGGGGATCTCGATGCCGAGGAGCTCGGCGGCGCGGATGATGAGCGTGCCCTTGGGGACGGTGATCTCGCGCCCGTCGATCGTCAGGGTGACGCCGTCCTGACGCGTGGGCGCCGGAAGCGTGGCGTCCTTGCCCGTGTCGACGGCGTTGCCACCGGCCGCCGGGCTCGTCGGCGTCGTGTCCTTCGAGATGGTCTTGTCCGTCGGTGTGGTCGTCATGCGGAGAGGTTCTCCCGTGCGAAGAGCGTGGACGCGGCCCGGTCGAACGGGCAGCCTCCCTGCGTCAGGTGGGCGACGTACTCGTCGCGGAAGTACTGCAGGCTGCTGGTGATCGAGCTCGTCGCGCCGTCAGCGAGAGCGCAGAAGCTGCGCCCGAGGATGTTGTCGCAGATGTCGAGGAGCTTGTCGAGGTCCTCCTCGCTCCCCTGCCCGTGCTCGAGGCGGCCGAGGATCTGTTTGAGCCACCATGTGCCCTCCCGGCACGGGGTGCACTTGCCGCACGACTCGTGCTTGTAGAAGTCGGTCCACCGGTCGACCGCGCGGACGACGCAGACGGTCTCGTCGAAGACCTGGAGCGCGCGGGTGCCGAGCATGGACCCGGCCGCCGCGACGTCGTCGAAGGTCAGCGGGATGTCGAGGTGGGCGTCGGTGAACAGCGGCGTGCTCGACCCGCCGGGGGTCCAGAACTTCAGCTTCTTGCCACCCCGTATGCCGCCCGCCATGTCGATGAGCTCGCGCATCGTGATGCCGAGGGGAGCCTCGTACTGGCCCGGGCGGGTGATGTGGCCCGAGAGGGAGAAGATGCCGAAGCCGGTCGACTTCTCCGTCCCCATGCTCTTGAACCAGTCGGAGCCGTGCAGGACGATGGCCGGCACGGAGGCGATGGACTCGACGTTGTTGATGACCGTCGGGCGGGCGTAGAGGCCGGCGACGGCGGGGAACGGCGGCTTGGCGCGCGGCTGCCCACGGCGTCCCTCGAGGGAGTCCAGGAGCGCCGTCTCCTCACCACAGATGTACGCTCCGGCGCCGGCGTGGACGGTCACGTCGAGGTCGAAGCCCGAGCCGTGGATGTTCTGACCGAGGTGGCCGGCGGCATACGCCTCCTGCACCGCCTTGAGCAGTCGGCGGTAGACGTGGACGACCTCGCCGCGGAGGTAGATGAACGCGTGGTGGCACCCGATGGCGTAGCTCGTGATGGCGACACCCTCGAGGAGGGTGTGCGGGGCCGCCATGAGGAGCGGGATGTCCTTGCACGTGCCCGGCTCGGACTCGTCGGCGTTGACGACGAGGTAGCGGGGGCCACCGTCGTCCGGCGGGAGGAACCCCCACTTCATGCCCATGGGGAACCCGGCGCCACCGCGTCCGCGCAGGCCGGAGTCCTTGGCCGTGCTGACAAGGTCGGCCGGCTTGAGGGCGAGCGCCTTCCTCAGGGCCTCGTAGCCCTCGTTCTTGACATAGGTGTCGAGGGTCCAGGACTCTGGCGCGTCCCAGAACCGGGTGAGGACCGGGGTCAGCGTCGTGCTCATGCCTCGTCCTTCCCGTCGGCGTCCGGCTCGAGGGCGTCGGTGAACCCGGCCCTCGAGGCCGCCCCGGCGTCACGGAACCACACGTCGGCCCGCGTCCGCTGGAAGTACGGCGAGCCGGCCGTGTGGAACGTCATCGACGACATCTTGCCCTTGACGACGAAGCCTTGCGGGCCCTCGCCCTGGGGTCC
>JAJXUB010000152.1 GCA_021783215.1 Actinomycetes bacterium
CGTCGGCCCTTGACGAGGGCGTAGGTCGGTCGCCGGCCGAGCAGCGGCTCGAGCGCGGCGGCGAGCCGGGGCATGTCCCCGTCGACGATCTGGGACTGCAGGGCGAGGGTGGCCGTCGAGACGACAGCCGGACGTCCGGTGCGGTGCGCGTGGGCGACGGCCGGGACGAGGTAGGCGAGGGACTTGCCCGTCCCTGTGCCCGCCTGGACGAGGAGGTGCGTGCCGGTCTCGACGGCTCTCTCGACAGCGTGGGCCATCGTGACCTGCCCCGGGCGTTCGGAGCCCCCGAGCGCCTCGACGGCCGCGTGGAGCAGGTCGTCGAGGGAGGGCATACCGGCCAGCGTAGGCCGGTCCGGCCACCGGGACCGACGGCCCCGACCGGCCCGGCGGGCCGCTCAGAGGCCGAGCGAGCCCATCATGATGCCGCCGTCGACGAAGAGGGTCGTCGCCGTCATGTACGCCGCATCGTCGCTGGCGAGGAACACGGCCGCCTTGGCGATCTCATCGGGCTGGGCCATCCGGCCGAGGGGGATCGCCGCATCGAGCGACCTCATCTTCGCGGGGTCGTCCAGGGTGCCCTGGTTGATCGGGGTCGCGACGGCGCCCGGCCCGAGGCCGACCACCCGGATGCCCTTGGGGCCCAGCTCGCAGGCAGCGTTGCGGGTGAGCATCCGCATGCCCCCCTTGGAGACGGCGTAGGCGCTGTTGCCGGGCATCGGCCAGTCCTCGTGGACGCTCGTCACGTTGATGACGACCCCGGGACCGCCCTGGGCGATGAACTGTCTCGCGGCGATCTGGGTGCCGAAGAAGGCGCTCTTGAGGTTGATGGCGATGACCCTGTCGAAGTCGGCCTCGGGGGTGTCGAGGACGGACTGTCGGGTCTCGATGCCGGCGTTGTTGACCCAGACGTCGACCCGGCCGAACTCCGTGACGGCCGCGTCACAGAGCTTCTGGAGGTCGGCGACCCGGGAGACGTCGGCGTCGACGGCCAGGGCCTCGTTGTGGCCTGCGGCCGCGTCGAGCTGCTGCTCCATCTGGCCGGCGATCTCCGGATGGGCCACGTAGTCGATGACGACGTTGGCGCCGGCCGCCGCCGCGGCGTCGACGATGGCTGCTCCGATGCCGCTGTTGCCGCCGGTGACGACGACGGTCTTGCCGGTGAGGTCGCTCATACGCTGAGGTCCGCCTTTCGAGTGCAGATGAGGTGGGCGACCAGGGCGGTCCACCCGGTCTGATGGGAGGCGCCGACGCCGGCACCGGTGTCGCCGTTGAAGTACTCGCTGAACGTCGGGTGAGCCTGCCAGAGGTCGCCCGTCGGGACGTGGACGGGGTCGCCGGGGCGCCGACCGTCCTCGCCGCGGCGGAAGATGCCGACGAGGCGGTCGTCGAGCTCGTCGGCCACGTCGGCGAGCCCCACCGTGCGACCGGACCCGGTCGGCAGCTCGACCTGCAGGTCGGCGCCGAGACCGGCGGCATACACGCGGAGCGCGTCCGTGACGAGGACGTTGACGGGGAACCAGACCGGCCCGCGCCAGTTCGAGTTACCGCCGAACAGGCTGCTGTCGGACTCGGCCGGCGTGTAGCGGATCGGGTACGACCCACCGAGGACGTCGACGTCGACGCCCTGCCGGTACGCGGCGGACAGGGACCGGATCCCGTGCGGCGAGAGGAACTCCCCCTCGTCGAGCAGGGGACGGAGCAGCCGCGCGAGTCGGTCCCGTGTCAGGACGGTCAGGGTCGTCTCGTCGTGCCCGGCCGCGTGCGTGTGGACGACGGCGTCGGTCAGCTCCGGCCGGCGGCGGCGCAGCCACGCGAGCCGTGCCGAGTAGCCGGGCAGCGCCCGGCTCACCCATCCCGGGGAGACGGCGACGCCGAGGAGCGGGAGTATCCCGACGAGCGACCGGACGCGCACCGGTTCGGCGCTGCCGTCATCGCCGGCGATGACGTCGTAGTAGAACCCGTCCTGTTCGTCCCACAGGCAGACATGGTTGGTCCCGAAGCTCTCCATCGCCTCGGCGATGGTCAGGAAGCGCTCGAGGAACGTCGCCGCCGCGTCGTCCCACGCGGAGTCCTCGCGGGCCAGCTCGAGGGCGATCCGGAGCATCGAGAGGCAGAAGAACGCCATCCAGCTCGTCGCGTCGGACTGCTCGAGATGGACCCCGTTCGGCAACGCGTGGCTGCGGTCGAACGGCCCGATGTTGTCCATCCCGAGGAAGCCCCCCTCGAAGAGGTCGGAGCCGTTGACGTCCTTGCGGTTGACCCACCAGCCGAAGTTGAGGAGCAGCTTCGTGAAGACCCGGATGAGGAAGTCGCGGTCCCACGAGCCGTCGAGTCGGTAGACCGTCCAGGCCGCCCACGCGTGGACGGGCGGGTTGACGTCGCCGAAGTCCCACTCGTAGGCCGGCAGCTGCCCGCTCGGGTCCATGGCCCACTCGCGGCACATGAGGACGAGCTGGTTCTTGGCGAAGGCCGGGTCGATGTGGGCCATCGTCACGCAGTGGAAGGCGAGGTCCCACGTGGCGAACCACGGGTACTCCCACTCGTCGGGCATCGAGATGACGTCGGCCAGGGACAGGGTGCGCCACTCATGGTTGCGGCCCTGCCTGCGCGCCGGCGGGGCCGGCGGTTGGGCGGGGTCGCCCTCGACCCACTCGCGGATGTCGTAGCGGTAGAGCTGCTTGCACCACAGGAGTCCGGCGAAGGCGCGCCGCGCGGTCAGGGCGTCCTCGGCGCCCGTCCCCTGGGGGATGACGTCGGCGTAGAAGTCGTCGGCCTCCTGGCGCCGTCCCGCGACGAGCTCGTCGACGTCCTCGAAGCTCCTCACGCCGTCCGTCAGGGTCCCCGAGGGCGCCTCGACCCCGGCGAGCCGGACGCGCACGGTGACGGACTCGCCGGGGCCGACGGCGTCCCAGTGCCACCAGAAGGCCGCCTTCGTGCCGACCTCGCCGTTCCCGCGTAGGCGCGAGGGGTCGGAACGGACGACGGCGTCGTTGATCGCGTCCTTCGGGTGAGGGTGGTTCCCGTCGTCCGTCCCGAAGCACGTCCGCGTGTTGGTCTCGTTGTCGCAGAGGAGGACGCGTGGCTGCCCGTCGGCGGTCAGGACGTAGCGCCCGAGGAACGCGTGCTCGGCGAGGAGGGCGCGTCGCCCCGGCCCGACGTCGAGAACCCGGATGCCGGCCCTCCGGTCGTCCCGGCCCCACGCCCACGTGTTGCGGAACCACAGGTGCGGAAGGAGGTCGAGAGGCGCCGCGTCCGGTCCGTGGTTCGTCGCCGTCACGACCATGACGATGTCGTCCGGGCTCGCCTTGGCATGGGTCACGTGGACGTCGAAGAACCGGTCCTCGGCGAGGATCCCGGTGTCCGACAGCTCGTACTCGGGCTCATCCTTGCCACGTCGCCCGTTCTCGGCCAGCAGGTCGGCATACGGGTAGGCCGCCTGTGGGTAGCGGTAGAGCCATTCGGCATACGAGTGGGTCGGGGTGGCGTCGAGGTGCCACCAGTACTCCTTGACGTCCTCGCCATGGTTGCCCTGGCCGTTGGTCAGGCCGAAGGCACGCTCCTTGAGGCGGTCGTCGTGGCCGTTCCACATCGCGATGGTGAGGTTGAGGAAGCCCCAACGGTCGCAGAGGCCGGCGAGCCCGTCCTCCCCCCAGCGGTAGGCGCGGGCGTGTGCCTGGTCGAAGGGAAGGTAGCTCCAGGCGTCACCGTCGGCGGAGTAGTCCTCGCGGACGGTGCCCCACTGACGACCCGAGACGTACGGGCCCCACCGGCGCCACGGGTCGGTGTCCCCGGGGGACGCGGCGACGCGGCTGCGTTCCGCGTCCGACGCCGCCGGGGCGGGCTGGTCCTGCGTCACGGGCGTGAGCCTCCCAGCGGAGCCTGTGAGGTTCCTGGACGGTCTCTTGGCAGG
>JAJXUB010000153.1 GCA_021783215.1 Actinomycetes bacterium
CGGGGCATCGCCGGCCCGCTCCTCTCGCCGGCCGCCTACCTCATGAAGTCCCCACCCGAGCAGCGCGAGGACACCGAGGGCCGCGCGCGGCTCGAGGCCTTCATCCGGGGCGAAGAAGAGCGCTGAGCCGCCTCCCCCGGCATATCGGCGAAGGGGCACCTGACCATCCGGCCGGGTGCCCCTTCCGTATGCCGCTTCCTCACGTGTCGAGGACGACCGCCGTGACGTTGTCGTGGCCGCCGGCGGCGAGCGCCGCGGCGACGAGCGCGTCGGCCGCCTCCTGACGGTCGGCGTGCGCCGCGAGGATGGCCGCCATCGCCTCCTCCGAGACGTCGCCGGTCAGTCCGTCGGAGCACAGGAGGAACCGCTGCCCCTCCGCGGCCGGGATCGTCACGACATCGGGCGAGCTCGCCGGCTCCAGGCCGAGGCACCGGGTCAGGACGTGTGACAGGGGGTGGGTGCGGGCCTCGTCCCGGCTGAGGACGCCGCCGTCGACGTAGGCCTGGACCTCC
This sequence comes from Actinomycetes bacterium, assembly GCA_021783215.1. Classification (GTDB taxonomy): domain Bacteria; phylum Actinomycetota; class Actinomycetes; order Actinomycetales; family Dermatophilaceae; genus JAJXUB01. Next base: position 513 of record JAJXUB010000153.1, read on the forward strand.
GAATGGTCCGTCGTCAGCGGCTCGAGCCGGCCGTCGCGCACGGCGTACGTCCGCGAGTCCCCGATGTTGACGACGACCCATGTCGGCGCGCCGTCGGAGACCACCCGGACGAGACCGGTCAGGGTCGTGCCCATCCCTCGCGTCGCCGGTCGGCGCACGGTCTCCTCGTGGATGCGGACCCCGGCCCGGAGCACCTGGGCCCGGACGAGGTCGACGGTCACGTCCGACCGCCCGGTCAGCCGTGCCATCGTCTCGACGGCGAGCGCGGAGGCGACCTCCCCGGCGGCGTGCCCGCCCATCCCGTCGGCGACGAGGAAGACGGGGTCGGTGACGACGAAGGCGTCCTCGTTGTTGTCCCGATGGAGGCCGACGTTCGTCGCCGACCCGGTACGAACGGCGAGGGTCACGGCATACCGCCCGACTCGGGCTGCTCCGCCCACCAGGCGAGCAGCCGGTCACGGGCGGCCTGCGGGCCGAGCGGACCCTCGTCGAGCCGCACCCCGAGCAGGTGCCGGTAGGCCCGCCCGATAACCGGTCCGGGGGGAACCCCGAGGATCGCGCCGATCGCCGTCCCGTCGAGGTCCGGGCGGACCGCGTCGAGCTCCTCCCTGGCCCGCAGCGCGGTGATCCGCTCCTCGAGGTCGTCGTATGCCGAGGCCAGGGCGGCCGCCTTGCGGGCGTTCCGGGTCGTGCAGTCGGCCCGGGTGAGGCGGTTGAGCCGCGGCAGAAGCGGGCCGGCGTCGGTGACGTACCGGCGGACGGCCGAGTCCGTCCACTGGCCCTGGCCGTACCCGTGGAACCGGAGGTGGAGCTCGACGAGGCGGCTGACGTCCTTGACGGTCTCCTTGTCGAAGCGGAGCGCCTTGAGGCGCCGGGCGGCGAGCTTGGCGCCGACGACCTCGTGATGGTGAAAGCTCACGCCGCCGTCCGGCTCGTGCCGCCGGGTCGCCGGCTTGCCGATGTCGTGCAGCAGGGCGGCGAGCCGGAGAAGGAGGTCGGGTCCGGGGACCTCGTCGGCCGCAGACCCCGGCGGCCCCTCGAGGGCAAGCGCCCGCTCCAGCACGCTGAGGGTGTGGGCGTAGACGTCCTTGTGGCGGTGGTGCTCGTCGATCTCCAGCCGCAGCGCCGGCAGCTCGGGCAGGATGTGCTCGGCGAGCCCGGTGTCGACGAGCAGGGCCAGCCCCCGACGCGGCGCGGGGGCGAGGAGGAGCTTGGTCAGCTCGTCCCGAACCCGCTCCGCCGACACGATCCCCAGCGTGGCGGCCATCGCCGTCATCGCCTCGGTCGTCTCCTGCGTCGGCGTGAGCCCCAGCTGGGCGGCGAACCGCGCCGCCCGCATCATCCGCAGGGGGTCGTCGCCGAAGGAGACCTCCGGCGAGGTCGGGGTCCGCAGCAGTCCGCGGGTGAGGTCGGCCAGGCCGGCATACGGGTCGACGAACCGCAGGTCGGGGAGGGTGAGCGCCATGGCGTTGACGGTGAAGTCGCGCCGGGCCAGGTCCTCCTCGAGGGAGTCCCCGAACGCGACGACCGGCTTGCGCGTCAGCCCGTCGTACGCGTCCGCGCGGTGGGTCGTCACCTCGACGGTGACCGGCCCTCTCCGGGCGCCGATCGTCCCGAAGGCTCGCCCGATGTCCCAGTGGGCGTCACCCCATCGCGCCAGGATCGCCTCGATCGCGTCCGGGCGGGCGTCCGTCGTGAAGTCGAGGTCCGGCGACGGCCGACCGAGGAAGGCGTCGCGGACCGGTCCGCCGACGAGGGCGAGGGTGTGGCCCGCCTCGGCGAACTTCCCGCCGAGGTCGCGCAGGAGCGGGAGGACCGGAGCAAGGTGGGTGACGGTGCGACGCCGCGCGTCGGCCGGGACGTCGTCCCTGCTCTGGCGTTCCGTCACGGGGAGCAGCGTATGCCGAACCGGGAGAACCGTTGCCGCCCCGGCATACGCGTCCGGTTCGGGAAGGTTGCGGCCGGTCCTGGTTACAGTGACTTTGTGAGCCACGCGGCGGCCGAGCCACCTCGGTACATCCGGCGGCTGCCGACGGTCGAGGAGCGGTCCGCGGGCGGCGTCGTCGTCGACGTCCGCGACGGCATCGCCCTCGTCGCCGTCATCGCCCGCCGCAACCGCGCCGGCCGCCTCGAGTGGTGCCTCCCGAAGGGGCACATCGAGGGCGTCGAGACGCTCACCCAGACCGCCGTGCGCGAGGTCGCCGAGGAGACCGGCATCACGGGCCGGGTCCTCCTCGAGCTCGGCACCATCGACTACTGGTTCGCGACGGACGAGCGGCGCGTCCACAAGTACGTCCACCACTTCCTCCTGGAGGCGCTCGCCGGCGAGCTGACCATCGAGATGGATCCCGACCACGAGGCCGTCGACGTCGCGTGGCTGCCGCTGCACGAGGCGCACCGCCACCTCACCTTCCCCAACGAGCGCCGAATCGCGCGGGTCGCCTGGCAACGTCTCGCCGGGGAGGAGTGATGCCGAGGGCCGCCTGGGTGGCCGTCGCCGTCTCGGGGCTCCTCGCCGTGGCGACCCCCGTGGGGTCCGCGGCCGCCGGTGGCGCCGTTCCCGCCCTCCGCGCCGCTTTGACCCGGGAGGCATCGGCCGCCGGGCTCACCGTCCGCCTTGGGGCGGTCAGCCCGCTGGTGGCAGGCCCGAGCGACACGGTGACGATCACCGGCTCGGTGGCCAACGGCGGCGCGGCGCCGGTCGCCGCGCCGACGGTCACGGTCCGGACCAGCGTGTCCCCGGTCGTCTCCCGGGGGGACGTCGACCGTTGGGCGGCGGGGACCGGCGAAGCACAGGGCCCGGTCATCGGACAGGTAACGCTCAAGACCGCCGTCGCCGCGGGCGGCTCCGCGCCGTTCACCGTGACGGTCGCCCAGGTCGGCTCGGACCAGGTCGACACCTGGGGCGCCGAGCCGGTCGGGCTCTCCGCCGGCGGGCCCTCGCTGCACACCTTCCTCGGCTACCAGCGGGTCAAGGAGTACCAGCCACTGCGCGTCGCCCTCGCCGTGCCGCTCGTCCTCGACCCCGACGCCGACCTCTATGCCACCGGCCCGGCCCGCGCGGCCGCCTGGCAGACGACGACCGGGGCGGGCTCCCGGCTCGCCCGCCTGATCGCCGCAACCGCCGCGTCGACCGCGACCTGGCTTGTCGACCCCTTCCTCGTCACCCCCGCGGCCGTCCCGGCCGCGTCCGACCTGCAGACGAGCGCACCGACGTCGGCCTCGGTGGCGCCCGGGGCCAGTCCCCCGGCGTCGTATGCCGCGACCGCCGCCGAGGCCGCGACGAGGAACGCCCTGGCGCAGTCGATCACGGCGGCGGCGGCCGCCCACTCCCCGATCGTCCTCCCGATGGGGGACCCGGATGTCGCC
>JAJXUB010000154.1 GCA_021783215.1 Actinomycetes bacterium
TGAGGACGGGATGAGCATCGTCCACGCCGAGGTCCCCGCCCTCGAGCTCGTCCGCTACACCTCCGCCCTCCGTTCGCTCGCCCAGGGCTCGGGGTCCTTCACCCGGACCCCGGCGCACTACGCGCCCGTCCCGGCCCACGTGCAGGAGCGGCTCACGGGAGAGACCAGCGACTGACCGACCCGGCATGCGACGCGCCCACTCCCGAGGCGGGGGCGGGCGCGTCGCACAGGGGGCCTGTGGAGAACGCGGCGGTCCCGCCACCGTATCGGCCTAGCGTCGGCGTCATGCGCCTTCGGATGACCGTCGTCGTCCCTCCGTCGGTGACGCACGAGATCACGGTCGACGGGCCCCCAGGCGAGCCCCTGTCCACCGTGCTGGGCCGGATCGGGCGGGCCGGGACCGCCAGCGTCGGCGGAGTCCTCGTGGACCCCTCCCATCCCCTCGGCCGGCCCCCGCTGCTCGACGGGTGCGTCGTGACGGTCGGCTCCGTCGCGCCCGCGCCGACCGAGCCTGACGGCGTATGCCTGGCCGTGACGGGTGGCCCGGATGCCGGATGGTCCGTCCCCCTCCGTCGAGGTCGCCTCGTCGTCGGCCGGTCCGGGGTCAGCGACCTCGTCGTCGCGGACCCACGGGTGTCCCGACGCCACGCCGTCGTCCGCGTGACCCCCGGCGGGATCACCATCGAGGATCTTGGGTCGACGAACGGGACCCGCGTCGAGGACGAGTCTCTCGGGCGCGGGCCGGCGCGTCTCGAGCCCGGCCAGGTCGCGCGCGTCGGGGACACCCGGCTGGCGGTTGTCGCGACGAGCGAACGACCGGCTCCGACGTCGTCCGACGGCGGTGGGACCGTGTCCGTGTGCCGGGCGCCGCGCCTGGAGGCCCCTATCGCCCCCGCGGAGTTCCTCATCCCCTGCGCACCCGCGCCCCCGATACCCGCCCGCCTACCCTGGCTCGCCGTCCTCGCCCCCGTGCCCGTGGCCGTCGTCCTCGCCGTCCTCTGGGGGCCGCAGCTGCTCGCCGTCGCCCTCCTCGGACTGCTCGTCTCGGCGGCGACGACCTGGAGCGACCGGCGCGCGACCCGCCGGAGCCACGCCGCAGCCCTCGCCGCCCACGCGCGGCGCCGCGACGAGGTCGCCGCCGCGATAGCGGTAGCGGTGCGCACCGAACGCGCCAGCCTGCGTCGGCGCTGCGCCGACCCGGCCGAGACGCTGGCCCGGTGCCGTCGCCCGGGACGGCTGCTCTGGGAGAGGTCCGCGGACGACGATGACGTCGCGACCGTGCGGATCGGCACCGGCAGGGTGCGGGCCACGGTGTCGGTCCGCGCGGAGGCCGGCGCCGCGCCGGAGCCGACCCCGACGCTGGCCGACGCGCCGGTCACCCTCGACCTGCGCGCCGTCCACGTCCTCGGCATCACCGGCGACCCGGCCCGCTGTGCGGCCCTCGCCGGCGCCCTCCTCGGCGGTCTCCTCGCCGCGGTGCCGCCCGGGGACCTGCGGCTCTGGGCCGTCGGCGGGGGCGGGGCGTGGACGTGGCTCGACCTCGTTCCGCATCGGAGCGGGCTCGACCTCCCCGACGAGGCCGTCGTCGACATCCTGGCCGCCCGGGAGCGGGCCCGGGCCACACCGGTGGCCGGCGACGTCGACGGCCTCGACCTCCTCGTCGTCCTCCGTCCCACCGCCGAGGTACCCGGCCTCGGACCCCTCCTGTCGGCGGCGCGCGCGGGACGGACGATGGCCGTCGTCGTCGACACGGGAACGGGCCTGCCGCCGCAGACACGGTGCGTCGTCACCGTTCCTCGCTCCGGCCCGGACCGGGTCAGCGGAGCCGGTGCCGCCGCCATCGTCGAGCTGAGCGCCGACGGGGTCGGCCCTTGGTGGACCGACCGGGTCGGGCGCGCTCTGGCTCCCCTGAGACCCGCCGGCCGCGACGTCGCGGCGGCCGATCCGCCGCGTGAGGCCCGGCTGCTCGACCTCCTGCCGTTCGACGGGACCGACCCCGCCGAGCTCCGTCAGGCGTGGGCGTCCGACGACGGCGGCCTCGCGGCCGTCGTCGGACGTGGTGCGCGCGGCCCGCATGTCCTCGACCTGGTCGGCGCTGGCCCCCACATGCTCGTCGGAGGGACGACGGGCGCAGGCAAGTCCGAGCTGTTGCAGACCCTCGTCACGTCCCTGGCGACCGGGCACTCGCCCGAGTCCGTCTCCTTCGTCCTCATCGACTACAAGGGCGGGGCGGCCTTCCGGGGATGCGCCCAGCTCCCCCACACCGTGGGAGTCGTGACCGACCTGGACCCGGCGCTCGCCGAACGCGCACTTGTCTCGCTCGAGGCCGAGGTCCGCCGCCGGGAGCGCCTCCTCGCCCGGCACGACTCGACGTCCTTGGCCGACTATCGCGCCGCCGGGCACCACCACGAAGCCCCGCTGCCGAGGCTGCTTCTCGTCGTGGACGAGCTCCGAATGCTCATCGACGAGCTTCCCTCCTTCGTCACCGGGATGGTTCGGATCGCCAGTCTCGGACGCTCCCTCGGCATCCATCTCGTCCTCGCGACCCAACGGCCCGCCGGTGCCGTGACACCCGACATCGCCGCCAACGTCAACCTCCGGGTCGCCCTTCGGGTCCGAGACCGCGCCGACTCGGACCAGATCATCGGGTCAACGATCGCCGCGCTCATCCCCGAAGAGCTCCCGGGACGGGCGTATGCAAGCACGGGCCAGGGCGAGCCTGTCCCCTTCCAGGTGGCGACGGTAACCGGGCATGCTCCCGGCTCGCGACCGACGACGGTCCGTCTGGACGGCAGGCTGCTGCCCCCGCCGTCCCGCCCGAGCGCTCCCCCGACGCCGGACGACCTCACCCGGATCGCCGGTGCGGCCCGCCACGCCCTCGAGACCGCTCATCTGCGCGTCCAGGCGAGCCCCTGGCTGGCCCCCTTGCCGGACGCCGTGACCCTCGGCTCACTCGCCACGTCCGCCTCCGGCGGAGTGGTGTGGGGCCTCTCGGACGACCCACACGCGCAGCGCCAGGATCCCCTCGTCTGGCCGCCCGACAGACCCGGAGGGCTCGCACTCGTCGGGCCGCCGGGCAGCGGCCGGACGACCGCCCTGCGGGCCCTTCTCGCGGCCGTCGGACCGCACGGCAACGCGGCCTACGTGCTCGACGGCGGCACCGAGCTGGCCGAGATGGGTCGGCTTCCGCACGTCGGCGCCGTCGTCCCGGTCACCGATGAGGAGCGCTCGATGCGCCTGCTCGACCGGCTCGTCGAAGAGATCCATCGGCGGCAGGCCGGTGCCCTTCGCGAGCCACGGCTGGTTCTCGGTGTCGACGGCTGGGAGCAGGTCGCAGCAGTCGAGGGAAGTGACGACGTCCTCGACCGGCTCCTCGCTGTCGCGCGGGACGGACATCGGGTCGGCGTCCACCTCGTCGTCACCGGCGGACGAGCGCTCCTGCTCGGACGCGCCCACGGGCTCGCCGGGACGACGTATGCCCTCGGCCGGCCCGATCCGGCCGAGGCGGCCCTCCTTGGCCTACGGCTGCCGTCCCGCGCCAACGCCGAACCGCCCCCGGGACGCGCGGTCCTCGCCGGGGGGCGGATCACCGCCCAGCTCGCCCACGTCGGCCGTGACCCGTCGGCCGAAGGTCAGGCGATGGGGCTGGAGACCCTCGCCGACCGGCTACCGGCGGTCACGCTCCCCTTCCGCGTCCCCGTGCTCCCGACCCGCGTCATGACGCGGGAGGCGCCCCACGCCCTCGCTCTCGATGCCGACCTGGTCCCCTGCGGGTTCGAGGGCGCCTCGACCCGCCGGCTCGTCAGCGGTCCGCGTGGCTCCGGTCGGACGACGGCCCTGCTCCGCCTGGC
>JAJXUB010000155.1 GCA_021783215.1 Actinomycetes bacterium
TATCACCCCGCCGAGGGGGGAACAGGCGACGCGGCCGTCGACGTCGAGCTCGACGTCGACGGCCGGCGCACCTCGGCGAGGATCTCCGCAAGGCCATCGCCCGCCGGCACATCCCGACGGCCGCCGGACTGCCGGTCGCGCACCTCGATGGTGCCGTCGGCCAGCCCGCGCCCCACGACGACGATCGTCGGGATGCCGATGAGCTCGGCGTCCTTGAACTTGACACCGGGGCTCGCCTGACGGCGGTCGTCGAAGAGCACGGTGACGCCGGCGGCGTCGAGGGAGCGGGTGAGCTCCTCGGCGTACGTGAAGACCGCGTCGTCCTTGCCGGTCGCGACGATGTGCACGTCGGCCGGGCTGATGTTGCGCGGCCAGCACAGGCCTAGCTCGTCGTGGTTGCCCTCGGCGATGCAGGCGACGGCGCGCGAGACGCCGACGCCGTAGGAGCCCATGACGACGGTCCGGAGCCTGCCGAGCTCGTCGAGGACCTTCAGGTCGAGGGCCTCGGCGTACTTGCGGCCGAGCTGGAAGATATGGCCCATCTCGATGCCGCGCGCGGCCTGGAGGCCGGTGCCGCAGCTCGGGCACGCGTCGCCGGGGCGGACCTCCGCCGCTTCGATGGTTCCGTCGGCGGCGAAGTCCCGCCCGGCGACGAGCCCGATGACATGGCGTCCAGGCTCGTTCGCGCCCGTCACCCACGACGTCCCCTCGCCGACGCGCGGGTCGAGGAGGTAGCGGATCTTGGCAGTCCCCTCCAACCCCAGCGCGCCCGGCCCGATGTACCCCTTGACGAGCGCCCGGTTCTTGGCGAACTCGGCCTCGTCGAACGCGGCGAGCTCTGCCGGGTCGATCTGCGCGCCGAGGCGCTTCTCGTCGACCTCCCGGTCACCGGGCAGCCCGATGGCGAGGGGCTCGCGGGTGCCGTCGGGGTGGACGACCATGACGACGACGTTCTTCAACGTGTCGCCCGCCGTCCACGCCCGGCCGTCCTCGCGCGGGTGCCTGGCGTTCAGGAGCGCGACGAGGGTCTCGATCGTGGGCGTGTCCGGTGTGTCCTCGACATGGGCGGCGGGGGCATCCGCATACGAGATCGGTTCTGGGACCGGGACTTTGACAGCCTCGACGTTCGCGGCGTACCCGCAGTTCGGGCAGCGGACGTAGGTGTCCTCGCCGTTCTCCGCCGTCGCGAGGAACTCCTCCGAGCGGCTGCCGCCCATCGCGCCGGCCATCGCCTCGACGATGACGTAGTGGAAGCCGAGCCGGTCGAAGATGCGGATGTAGGCGTCCCGGTGCAGCTGGTAGGACTTGTCCAGCCCCGCCTCGTCGAGGTCGAAGGAGTAGCTGTCCTTCATGACGAACTCGCGGCCGCGGAGGATGCCGGCGCGCGGGCGCTGCTCGTCGCGGTACTTCGTCTGGATCTGGTAGAGGCTGACAGGCAGGTCCTTGTAGGAGGAGTACATCTCCTTGACGGCGAGGGTGAAGAGCTCCTCGTGCGTCGGCCCGAGGAGGTAGTCGCCGTCCTTGCGGTCCTTCAGGCGGAAGATGTTGTCGCCGTACTCGGCCCACCGACCGGTCGCCTCGAACGGCTCCTTCGGCAGCAGCGCCGGGAAGAGGAGCTCCTGGGCCCCGATGGCGTCCATCTCCTCGCGCACGATGCTCTCGACGCGACGGAGGACCTTCAGCCCGAGGGGGAGCCACGTGTAGATCCCCGGGCTCACGCGGCGGATGTAGCCGGCGCGGACGAGCAGCCGGTGGCTCGGGACCTCCGCGTCCACCGGGTCCTCGCGCAGGGTCCGCAGGAAGAGGGACGACATTCGCATGGCCACGGTGGTGCTCCTGGGGGTCTGAGGGTGCCGCCCAAGGATAACGATCGGCGCGTATGCCGTGCGCTCGCCTTTCACGGGCTCCTCGCCGGCCGTTGCCTCGTTGCCGGGGTGATAACGCGCGGTAGAGCGCGCGTTATCACCCCGGTGCGGTAATCCACAGGTCCGTCGTCGCTCGGGCGCCGTCCACAGGCCGCCCGCGACTGCAGCGCCGCTGCGCCGAGACGGGCCACCGTGCGAGGAATGACACACACGTTGAGCGCTCGGGCGGAACGCTCCCGAGCTCGCCGCACCATCGCAACCCGCCTCGCGCTCCGGTACGACGGCGTCGTCCCCCGGCGCCTGCTCGCCCGCGCCGGGATCGACCACGACTTCATCGCACGCCAAGTCCGCCAAGAACGATGGCGTATGCACGGGCACCAGACCGTGGCCGTGCATACGGGACCGCTGTCCGAGACGGCAGAAAAGTAGCGCTGCCTCTGTTGTAGCGGGCACCTCATCTCTGTCCTCGATGGCGTCACGTCGCTCGCGGTGGCGGGTCTGAGGAGCTTCGACGATGCCCAGGTCCACGTTTCCGTCATGCACGGGTGTCGGCCCCCGCGGGTCGGCGGCGTCCGGCTGCACCGGGTCGTGCGCCGGGTCGAGGACGAGGTCCTCGATGCCGGTATCCCGCGGACAAAGCCCGCCGTCGCTGCGGCTCGCGCCGCCGCCTGGGCTCGGACGAACCGCCAGGCGGCGCTCATCCTCGCCCTCACCGTTCAGCAGGGCATCGCGCCGGCCATGGAGGTGCTCGCCGCCGCCGAGGTCATCAGCTCCCGACGACGCCGGCGGTTCATCCGGGCCACACTCCGTGACCTCGCCGGGGGCGCCCACTCCCTCGGCGAGCTCGACTTCGCCGCCCTGTGCCGACGCCGCGGGCTGCCCGAGCCATCTCGTCAGGAGATGCGGCAGCTGCCCAGCGGCCGGATCTACCTCGACGTCCGGTGGGAGGAGAGCAGCCTCGTCGTCGAGATCGACGGCATCCAGCACGCGGCCGGTCTGGCTCCGACCGCCGACGACTTTCGTCAGAACGACATCGTGCTCGGCGGCGACCACGTGCTGCGGATGACGACGCTGGGGCTGCGGCTCGAGCCGGACCGCTTCATGGACCAGGTGTGCGCGGCATACGAGCGCTTCCGCCGTCTTCCGATGACGCTGCCGGGGTGAAATCGCGCGGTAGAACACGCGATATCACCCCGCGAGCGAGGCAGAGGAGTGAGGCAGGGTCAGGGACGGTCCTCGTAGCGGGCTCTCCGGCCGCGCGCGCGGAAGCCGAGCCGCTCGTAGAGCGCCCTCGCCGGGTTGTCGACGTTGACGCAGAGCCAGACGCGCGTCGAGCCGGCCCGCTGCAGCGCCGTCAGCGACCGGACGACGAGGTGCGCCCCGACCCCCAGCCCCCGCCACTGCGGCGCGACCCCGACCTGGTCGACCCAGTCCGTCGACACCGTGACGAAGCCCACCGGCTCACCGTCCGGGTCGAGCACGACCCGCGACTCGTCGGGCAGGAAGTGGCTGTCCCCGGACAGCGTCGCCACCCATTCGTCGAGCGCGGTGTCGGGGAAGCCGGGCCGGTCCGCGAACGAACGGCGGTATGCCAGATGGAACGCCGGCGCCGTGTCGTCCCTGAACGGCTCCGCGGTGAGCCCCTCGGGCCGCGGCACGACGGGGATGCGGCGCAGGGAGTGCCGCATGACGGTCTCCTCGAAGACCTTGACCATGCCCGCGTCGGCAAGCAGCGAGTCCGTGTCGACGGACACGTTCTCGATCCGGACGACGAGCGGCCCGGGCGCCTCGGCCCGGCTCCAGCGGACCAGCTCGTCACCGATCCCCTGCCCGCGCAGCTGCGGGTGGACGAGGCCGGTCACGGTCCGCTGGAGCGCCCCGTCGACGAAGAGCCCACCCGCCGCGACGAGGTCGCCGGTCTCGTCCCGGCCGCCGATCCCCCTGTCCGCGAGGAAGAAGGTC
>JAJXUB010000156.1 GCA_021783215.1 Actinomycetes bacterium
GCACCTTCTCGGTGTGCGCCGTGGGCAGGTTCTTCCCGACGTAGTCCGCGCGGATCGGCAGGTCGCGGTGGCCCCGGTCGACGAGGACGGCCAGGCGCACTGCCCGCGGGCGACCGAGGTCCGAGAGGGCGTCGAGGGCGGCCCGGATCGTCCGCCCGCTGTACAGGACGTCGTCGACGAGGACGACGACCTTGTCGTCGACCCCGACCGGGGGGATGTAGGTCCGCACCGGTGCCCGCGTCGGCTGCGTCCGCAGGTCGTCCCGGTACATCGTGATGTCGAGCGAGCCGACGGGGACCTCGGTGGACTCGACCTCGTCGATGATGGTGGCCAGGCGCTCTGCCAGCTCCACCCCGCGGCTCGGGATCCCGAGGATGACGAGGTCGTCGGCTCCCTTGTTGCGCTCGAGGATCTCGTGAGCGATCCGGCGCAGGGCCCGGGCGATGTCGGACGATGAGAGGACGGGGCGTCCGTCCGAGTCGGTACGCGGCATACGCGTGCAGACCTCCTTCCCTGCCTCACCGGACAGGTCGTTAAAGGAACGCGGTCGCGCCACTCTAGCGCGCCGGCGCCCACATCCGACCGGCGGCCGCGGGGGGCCGCCGGCACGGGCGTCGACGTTGGCGCGTCAGGGCTACTGGAACCCGGTCGCGTCGATGATGACGTCGACCGTCTGGCTGCTGGCGTTCGTCAGCGTCACGGTGCCACCGGAACCGAGCAGGGTCGTTTCGAGGTTGGAGACCGTGAGAAACGACGAGTAGTTGAGCAGCGATGCTGTCCCTCCGCCCGTCGTCACAGCCAGGTACCCCGGTGATGTCCCATCGGTGACGACGGTGAAGTGGAGGGCCGCGCCGACGGCGACGGCCGGAATCGGTGAGCCCATGACGCCGGCCACGTGGAACGTCCGAGACGTGTGGGGGGCCAACGCTCCGGCCCCGTTGGATGGGGTTCCGACGCGGGTGTCGACGAGCCGCGACCCGAGCAGCGGCGTCCACGCGACGCCGGATCCCGACCCGTAGCCGTGGACATCGACGATGATCTGGACGGTGCCTCGGGAGGCGTTGACGAGGGTGACCGTGCCGTCAGAGGCGAGCGGCGCGACAGCGAGGTTGGCGATCGTCTGGCCCGGGGCGAAGTTGAGAACGGACGTTCCGGCGCTGGCGGACCCGGCGAGTCGTACATAGCCCGCAGCGGATGGCTGGGTGACGGTGATATTCACCGAGGCGGAGGCGGCACCCGCGGGCACCGGAGAACCGGTCACCCCTGCGACTCGGACACGAAGCGTCCCTCCCGGGGCGATCACGCCGGCGCCAGGGTTCTCCGCCGTTCCTGTCCGGGTGTCGACGATCCGGCGAGAGCCGACCGCTGTCCAGAGCGAACCCGTCGCCGCCAGGCCGGCCTCCGTATCGAGGATGACGTTGACGCTCCCACTGGAGTGGTTCGTCACGACGACGGTGCCGTTCGCCGCCAGCAGGGGTGCAGCGAGGTTGGCGACCGTCTGACCGGCCACGTAGTTGAGCGTCGACGACTGCCCTGTTCCTGCCATCGAGAGGTAGCCGTTGCTGGTGGCACCGGTGGCCGTGACGTTGAGGAGAGCGCCCGTCGCCGACGAGGGGATGACCGAGCCGGCGACGCCTGCAACCGACACGCGCACGCTCTCCCCGGGGCCGAGCGGGGTCTTCCGGAGGTTAGCCGCCGTCCCCGTCCGGGTGTCTAGAATCCGGTTCGCGGGATAGGCGGTTAGCCTGCTCGGGGTGACCGGCGCGATCGGGTTCGAGGCCGCTGAGGGCGGCCCGGCACCGAAGGCGTTCGTCGCCGTCACCGTGAACGTATACATGGTGTTGTCGACGAGCCCGGGCACCGTGGCAGACAGGGTGCTGCCACTCACCGACGTTGTCGCTCCTCCGGGACTCGCCGTCACGGTGTACGCGCTGATCGAGGACCCGTGCGGCGCAGCGGCGGTCCAGGTCACCACCGACGCACCGTTGCCTGGCGTCGCTGTCGTGCCGGTGGGAGGGCCGGGACGAGTCCCGGTCGGGGTGAAGCGGGCCGCGTCGACGACGAGACGCGTCGCCGTCCCGACGTTGTCCCCGACATGGACCTGGACCGACGTCGTGCTCGTCGCGAGGAAGGTCCCCAGCGTGACCCACCCCGTGGCCGTCTGCGTGACCGGGACGGAGTGCACACCGTTGGCATCCGTCACGACATACGTCGCCGTAGCGCCCGTCCACCCCGGGGGGATGTTGACATCCACCCGGTAGGTGCCTTGCGCCAGTCGGGGTGACCATGTCGCGCCGTTGTACTCCGACGTCCCGGACGACCCCGTCCAGTAGGCCATTCCGGTGATCCCGGTCCCGGGCTGCGGGCGCCAGTAGGTCATGGCCCCCGTGAAGACGAAGTCCGCGGACCCGGGACCGAGGGCGCCGGGCCCATACGAGGCGTGGATCCCCGTGCCCGCCGCCGGCGCGTCGGCATAGTCGGCGTCGATGTTGACGGTGACACCACCCCACGTCTCGTTGACCCCGCCTGAGTACTGGTGGAGGCGCTGGCTGTTGGTCCAGTAGGCGTCCGGGAACGCCGGCGTGACGGACTGGTTGGTCACGCGCTGAAGGCCGTCCCATGCGGCGTACCAGACGCGGTCGGGGGGCGTGAACGTCGTCGAGCCCGAGGCAACCTGCGCCGACAGGTCGCTCATGAGCGAGCCGGGGCCGCCATAGACGCCGGCGACGTACCCGTTGGCATGGAGCGTCGTCGTCCAGGAGCTGACGAAGGAGGTGACGGCCGCCGAGCACGTCGCGTTGCCCGTCGGGTAGTTCTCGATGTCCGACCAGATGGTCGAGCCCGCGCCGAGACCGAAGCGCTGCGCCTGCGCGACGGCATCGGCCGCCTCGAGTGCTGCTTCGGATGCGGCGCCCGTCGTCGTCGACGGGAAGGGGGTCAGACCCACCGTGTTGCACGGGGCCTGGAGCCCGACATAGATGGGGACGAAGCCCCACCCCTGCTGGGCGGCCGAGGACAGCCAGGTCGCGGAGAGGTTCCCGTCACCGCAGGACCGGAGCGCGCCGCCGATGTAGATGCCGATGGCGGCGTAGGGCGAGGACCGCCAGGACTGCATCGTCGCCAAGGAGGGGGCGGAGCACGTGTCGAACGCCATGCCGCGGAACGACGTCGACGGGCTCACGGACGCGACGGTGTAGGCCGCGGGGGTCGCCGCCGTCGACGGCGTCGACGGTGAGGGTGAGGGGGACGGCGACGGTGACGGTGACATGGTGGTCGCCCGGAGCGACGCGAGGGCCGCAGCGGCGGGGCCCGTGTCCGAGCCCGCCGCGACGCGGACGGTCACGCCCCTGGAGCTGACGACGACGGTGCGCTCGTGCGACGCCCGCTCGGTCGCGGCCACGTCGTGGCGGCCCGACGGCGCGAGCCAGACGGTCGTCCCCCGGCCGACGAGATGGGCCGGGCATCGCTGGTCGGCCGCCGCGGGGCCGACGTAGACGGCGTCGATGTCGAGTCGGATGCACGCGTGCGGCTGGGTCACCAGGTCGACGACCGGCCAGGTCCTCGGCACGTCGATCGTGACCCCGTGGTACGTCACGGGCTTCGTCGATGCTGCATGCTCGGCGGGGTTCGCGGTTGCCGGAGCGGCGAGCCCGCTCAGGGCGACGGCAAGGCCCATCGCACGGGGCAGGAGGTGCATGTGTGACTCCAGGGACAGATGTGTCTGACGTCGCCCAGGATGGCACACAGAAGACGAACGATGGTAGCCCGAC
>JAJXUB010000157.1 GCA_021783215.1 Actinomycetes bacterium
TCCGATGAACGCCGTGACCGACCGCGGAGGCACCGTCATCGTCACGCCCTCGACGGCCTTGAACGACCCGTAGTAGATGTCGAGGTCCTTGACGTCGATGCGCTTGCTCATGTCGCTTCCCGGGTGGCGTTCACTTGTGGACCTTGGCGAACCGGGCGATGAACCGCCCGAGGAGGTTCATCGCGAGGACGAGGATGATGAGTGTGCAGGCCGCCCCCCAGACGCGGTCGGCGGCGATCGGAACCGCGATGTTGAGCGACTGGGTGTTGATGAGCGTCGGCAGCGCGGCCATTGACCCGGAGAAGACGTTCTGGTTGAGGTACTGCGTGTAGGACGCGAGGAGGAGCAGTGGCGCCGTCTCGCCCATGACGCGGGCCAGGCCGAGGAGCGCGCCCGTGACGATGCCGGAGAAGCACGTCGGCAGGACGACGCGGAGGATGGTCCGCCACTTCGGGACCCCGAGGGCATATGAGGCCTCCCGCAGCTCGTTCGGGACGAGCTTGATCATCTCCTCGCTCGAACGGGTCACGACCGGCACCATGAGGAGCACGAGCGCGAGCGACGAGCACAGGGGGATGAGCGTCCACCCGAGGGTGGTCACCCACACGGCATAGACGAACAGGGCCGCGACGATGGACGGTATGCCGCTCATGATGTCCACCATGAAGCTCACGGCGCGGGCCACCCGCCCGCGGCCGTACTCGACGAGGTAGATGGCCGTCAGGACGGCGATGGGGATGGCGATCACGGCCGTCGCGAGCCCCATGAGGAGCGTACCGACGACCGCGTGGCGTGCCCCGCGCAGCGAGTGGTCGAATGCCGGGGCGCCGGCCCCGGACTGGTCCTTCTGCCACCAGGACACGTGAAGGAGCGAGCCGAAGCCGCGCGAGAAGACTGTCCAGAGGATCCACACGAGGGGGATGAGGGCGATGAGGAAGGCGAGCCACACGGCCGCCGTCGCGACGGTGTTCTTCACCGTCCGCGAGGCGGATCTGCCGCCCAGACCGGGGACGATGGGGCGCTCGATCTCAGGCGTCGTCGTCGTCATTCCGTGAACGCCTTCCTGCGCTCGATGATGACGCGGGCGATGACGTTGACGACGAAGGTCAGCACGAACAGGACGAGGCCGGCGGCGATGTAGGCGCCCATCTGCCTCATGTCGCTGATGGCCTCCGGCGCGTTGCTCGCGATGAGCGAGGCGAAGGTCGAGCCGCCGTTGAAGAACGACCACGTCCACGGGGCCCCGTTGGGGATCGTCGACAGGATGAGCATGACGGCGATGGTCTCGCCAAGGGCACGCCCCAGCCCGAGCATGGACGCGCTGATGACCCCTGGCTTGCCGAACGGGAGGACGGCGGTGCGGATCATCTCCCATTTCGTCGCGCCGAGCGCGATGGCGCCCTCCTTGTGGGTCATCGGGGTCTGGGCGAACACCTCGCGGGAGATCGCCGTGATGATCGGCAGGATCATGATGGAGAGGATGAGGCCGACGAAGAGGATCGTCGTCCCCCCGCTGACGCTCGGCACGCCCTTGAGGAACGGGACCCAGCCGAACACCGTCTGGATGGCGTCCTGCACCGGCACGAACTTCGGTGCGACGACGTATGCCCCCCACAGGCCATAGACGATCGAGGGCACCGCGGCGAGCAGGTCGATGACGGCGGCGCCCGGCCGGGCGAGCCAGCGCGGCGCGTACTGCGTGAGGAAGAGGGCGATGGCGATCGCGAACGGCACGGCGATGACGAGCGCAATGATCGAGCTCATGACGGTCGTCCAGAGGAGCTGGACGATCCCGAAGTGGAGCGGGCTTGTCGTGAAGTCGCGCGACGTGAAGAAGTTCGCCGTGTTGCCGCGTAGCGCGGGGATCGCCGTGATGAGGAGGAAGGCCCCGACGAGGACGACGAGGACGACGACGATGCCGCCCGCGCCCGACGCGGCCGCCTTGAAGATGCGGTCACCCAGCCGCCCCGTCCCGGCCTGGTCGCCGGACAAGGGCCTCCGACCGTCGGGGCCGGGCAGCTCATCGATGATGGATGCGCCCGTGCTGGACATGTGCTACCTCGTGGCTCGCGTGGTTACCGGTACATCCTCACGCATGACGGCTACATCCTCACGCATGACGTCGCGGGGTCGGCACATGGCCGCCCCCGCGACGTCATCAGCCGCGTGTCGACGCGCGTCAGGAGATCGCCTGGATAGCCGCCTGAACCTTCGTCTGGAAGGCGGGCGGGAGCGGTGCCGAGCCGACGGAGGCAAGCGTGCCCTGGAACTCGCTCGAGGCCATGTACGTGAGGAACGCCTTGACGTTCGCCGCCACGGTGGGGTCGGCGTACTTCGAGCAGACGATCTCGTAGGTCGCCAGGACGATCGGGTAGACGCCGGCGGCCTTCGTCTTGTAGTCGAGCTTGAGCGAGAGGTCGTTGCCGGTGCCCGTCTGGGTCGCCGCGGCGATGGCCTTGCCGGCCGTCTCGGGGGTCAGCGCGACGGGGCCGGCGCCGCTGTCGAGCTCGGCCATGTTCAGCTTGTTGACGATGGCGTAGGACCACTCGGCATACGTAATCCCACCGTCGGTCGCCTGGACGGCCTGACCGACGCCGGCGCTCTTCGGCTTGCCCTGGCCGACCTTGCCATCCCACGACTTGTTGTGCTTTGTGGGCCAGTCGGTCGGGTCGACGGTGTTCATGTACTTGGTGAAGTTGTCCGTTGTGCCCGAGGAGTCGGAGCGGAAGAACACCGAGATCGGCGTCGCCGGGAGAGATACACCCGAGTTCCTGGCCGCGATGGCCGGGTCGTCCCACTTCGTGATCTTGCCGCTGAAGATCTTTGCGATGAGGTCCGGCGTCAGGGTCAGCTTGCTGACACCCTTGACGTTGTAGGCGACGGCGATCGGGCCGACGACCATCGGGAGGTCCCAGGCCGGGGAGCCGCAGGCGGCCTGGGCCTTCGCGGGCTCGCCCTTGTCGGGGCTGAGGGCCGAGTCGGAGCCGGCGAAGGCGGTCTGCTTTCCGATGAAGTCCGTGATGCCCTGCCCCGAGCCGACACCGTTGTACGTGACCTTCGCGCTCGCGCACTTGGCCGTGTAGGCGGCGATCGCCTGGTCCATCGCGTTCTGCTGGGCCGTGGAGCCGGACGACTTGATCGGTGCGGTGCCGCAGCTCGACGACGCGGTGTCAGAGGCGCCGGTCGACGACGAGCTCGTCGTCGAGCCGCCGTTGCTCGCGCTTCCGCACGCAGCGAGCGAGAGGGAGCCGGCGAGGGCGAGTGTCGCTGCAGCGCCGATGCGTTTGGTGTTCACGCGTGGAAACCTTCCAAGGGTCGGAGTTGGGACGCCGGGCGTCGACGCCCCATGAGCGGGAACGTACGGAGGGGGAGTGTCCAGATGGCCCGCGGTGGGTTAACGGACGGTGAACGCCGGTCGTCCGTTGGGTGGACGCCTCGTCAGGGAAGGTGTCGCTCGACCGCGACGACGGCGGCATCGGCCCCGCGCCCCGCGATGTGCGCGACGAGCACCTCACCCTTGGCCATCGCGGTCTCCCCGGCGTCGGCGAGGAGCCGCCGGTTCTCGGACGCGTCGGCGCCGGGGGCGAGGCGTTCCGCGAGCACCGCGAGAAGGGAGGGGATGACCGGGCCATGACTGCAAAGGGCCGCGGGCGTCCGCTTGCGGAGGATCCGCTGCAGCC
>JAJXUB010000037.1 GCA_021783215.1 Actinomycetes bacterium
TTCGCCTCCTGGATGAGGTCGATGGCCTCGAGGTTCTCCCGCCCGCCGTGGACGTTGGGGATCCACTCACCGGCACGTCGGGAGTAGTCGAGGTAGAGCATCGAGGCGACGGCGTCGACCCGCAGGCCGTCGATGTGGAACTCCTCGAGCCAGTACACGGCGTTGGCAACGAGAAAGTTGCGCACCTGCATCCGGCCGAAGTCGAAGATGTGCGTGCCCCAGTCCGGCTGGTCGCCCTTGCGAGGGTCCGGGTGCTCGTACAGGGGCAACCCGTCGAACCGGGCGAGCGCCCACTCGTCCCGGGGGAAGTGCGCCGGGACCCAGTCGAGGAGGACGCCGATCCCGTGCTGGTGGAAGCAGTCGACGAGGTAGCGGAAGTCGTCCGGCGTGCCGAACCGCGCCGTCGGCGCGAAGTAGCCGGTCACCTGGTAGCCCCACGACGGTCCGAAGGGGTGCTCCATGACGGGCAGCAGCTCGACGTGGGTGAAGCCGAGGTCGGCGACGTAGTTGACGAGATGCTCGGCGAGCTCACGGTAGGACAGGCCCTGCCGCCACGAGCCGAGGTGCACCTCGTAGATGCTCATCGGTCCCGTATGCGGGTTCGCCGCCGCCCGGGCGGCCATCCACTCGCCATCGCCCCATTGATGGGTCGAGTCGTCGACGACCGACGCCGTGGCTGGCGGGCACTCGGTGCGCCGCGCCATGGGGTCGGCCTTGCCCCGGGTGACGTCGTCGGCCCCGCGGATCTCGTACTTGTAGACAGCTCCCGCCTCGACCCCCGGGACGAAGAGCTCCCAGACACCGGACCCACCGAGGAGCCGCATCGCGTGGCTTCGGTTGTGCCAGCCGTTGAAGTCCCCGGCGACATGGACGGCCTTCGCACGCGGAGCCCACACGGCGAAGGACGTGCCGATGACCGTCCCCATCGGGCCGGCATACGACTGGACCCGGGCGCCGAGGACCTTCCACAGCTGCTCGTGCCGGCCCTCCCCGATGAGATGGATGTCGACCTCGCCAAGGGTGGGCGCAAACCGGTACGGGTCGTCGTCCACATGCCCGACCCCGTCGCCCCAGTCGGTGACGACGCGGTAGTCCATCGTCCGCTCGACGTCGCGGCGCAGGGCGCCCCAGACGCCGTCGGCCTCGTGCTCGGCCGCGACCTCCTCACCGTCCTCGAACCGGACGCGGACGGCCGTCGCGAACGGCCGGTAGACCCGGATCCGGAGGCCGGCGGCCTCGACGTGCTGGCCGAGAAGGTCGTGTGGCTGCTGGTGGCGTCCCTCGACGAGGGCGGCGATGGAACCGGCGAGCTCGGGGGAGAGAGTCGTCATGTGGTCCTCCTCGAGGGCGGGTCGGCGTCCGCGTCACCGTCGAGCAACCGCTCGACGGCCGTCAACGGGATCGACAGCCATGTCGGTCGGTTGCGTGCCTCGTAGACGACCTCGTAGAGCGCCTTGTCGAGCTCGAAGGCCGTCAGGAGAGCACCCAGGGACGCAGGGTGGGTCCCCGCCAAGTCGGCGTACCCCTGAAGGAACGCGTCCTGGCACGCGTTGACCCACGCGCGCGCCGAGGCGCCCGGACGGGCTTGTTCGTGTGACCCCCCAGCGTAGTCGAACGACCGCATCATGCCGGCGACATCGCGGAGCGGCTGGTCCGGCTCCCTGCGCTCGCTGAGCGGTCGCAGGGGCTCGCCCTCGAAGTCGACAAGGACCCAGCCGCGCCGCGCCGAGTGGAGGACCTGGCCGAGGTGGTAGTCCCCGTGGACTCGCTGCATCGCAGGCCACGGGACGTCGCGCGCGGCGTCGAGGACCCCGGCGATCCGCTGCTGTCGCGCGCGCAAGGCGGGGACGGCGGCGGCCGCCGCCGCGGCTCGGGCGGACATCTGGGTGAGGCGCCGGTCGACGTCCTCGGGCGTCGTCGGCGCCGTCGGGAGGTGCTCGGCGAGGACTCGGTGGACCTCTGCGGTCACCCTGCCGAGGTCGCGTGCCTCCGCCGTGAACGGGTTGCCGGTCTCGACGGCCCGCAGGGCGACCCGCCAGGCGTCCTCCGTGCCGGGCAGGAACTCCTGTGCGAGCGCGATGTCACCGTATGCAGTCCCCTGACCGTTCTCGAGCGGACTGCCGGTCTCGTCGACGGGCCACGCGTAGGCGAGATGGCCGACCGGCTGGGGGACCCGCGTGCATCCGGCCTCGAAAAGGGCGCCCTGCAGCTCGACGTCGGGGTTGGACCCCGGTTGGAGGGCGCGGAACACCTTGGCGATCAGAGGCCGCGGCGACCCGTCGTCGAGGACCGCGTCGAGGATGACGGAGGTGTTCGACTGCTCGCCGGTCAGGACGCGCGCCGCGCGGACCTCGACGTCCTCGGCCCAGGTGGGGTGACGCTCGGCGGCGACCGACTCCTCGACGGCGCCGCTGGCGCGGGAGGACGCCGCCCGCGCACGTCCCTGGAGGCACGCGAGGAGCTGGGCGGCATAGACGGGGTCGTGGGGGCCGTCATAGACCCAGCGCGGCCCGAGAACGGAGTGCTCGCTCGTCCCGACGAGGGCGTGCTCCGCGCCCGCAAGCGGGGTTCCCCTGTAGGTGAGGGGCACCTGGTAGAGGACCGGCAGCGGCCCCGAGTCGTCGGCGAGGAGGAGGGTCTCGATCCCGACCTCGCCCGCCGGGTCGTCGAACCGGAACGCGGCGACCCGGCGCAGGTGCGGGGTCGAGCCCTTGGCGGCATACCACCGTTGGCGCCCGATCCACGCCTCGACGAGGTCGACCTTTCCGGGCGTCAACGTTGCGCCGACGTGAAGCTCAGCCACGGGTGCGGTCCGGGCGGAGCTGGAGCCAGAAGAAGTCCCGTGAGCCGAGGGTGAGCGTTAAGGACCCGTCCTCGGCGACAACGGGGAAGCCGGTCCCTCCGAACACGTCGACGCACTGCGAGCCGGCGTACGACTCGGGCAGGAGCACCGTCGTCGCCTGCGGGCGGGCGGCGAGGTTGTTGATGCACAGGATCGGGTAGAGCGGGTCGTCCAGCTCGGGCTGTTCTCCCTCGAGGGAGCGGATGAAGGCCAGCACGGCGGCGTTCTTGCTCGGGACGACGTCGAACCGGCCGAGCCCGAAGACGGGATGGCGGCGACGCACCTCGAGCATGGCGCGAACCCAGTGCAGCAGTGAGGAGCTCGAGGCCATCTGCGCCTCGACGTTGACGTGCGCGTAGTTGTAGACGAGCGAGGTGATGACGGGCAGGTAGAGCCTGCCGGGGTCGGCCGTCGAGAACCCCGCGTTGCGGTCGGGGTTCCACTGCATGGGGGTCCGCACGCCGTCGCGGTCGTTGAGCCAGATGTTGTCGCCCATGCCGATCTCGTCGCCGTAGTAGAGGCACGGCGACCCGGGCAGCGACAGGAGAAGCGCGTGGATGAGCTCGATCTCCGGGCGGCTGTTGTCGAGAAGGGGCGCCAGCCGGCGGCGGATGCCGATGTTGGCCCGCATCCGGGGGTCAGGGGCGTACCAGCCGTACATCGCCGCGCGATGCTCCGGCGTGACCATCTCGAGGGTGAGCTCGTCGTGGTTGCGCAGGAACGTCCCCCACTGGGCGTTCTTCGGGATCGCCGGGGTGTCGGCCAGGACGTCGACGATGGGCGCGGCCGTCTCCGAGCGGAGGGCGTAGTAGAGCATCGGCATGACGGGGAAGTGGAAGCACATCTGGCACTCGGGCGCCTCCTCGGTCCCGAAGTAGTCGACGACGTCCGTGGGCGGCTGGTTGGCCTCGGCGAGGAGGATCCGCCCGGGGTACTCCTCGTCGATCATGGCGCGCAGCGTGACGAGGAACTCGTGGGTCTTCGGGTGGTTCTCGCCGTTGTGTCCGTCCTCCTCGTAGAGGTAGGGGACGGCGTCGAGCCGGAACCCGTCGATGCCCATGTCCATCCAGAAGCGGACGACGTCGAACATCGCCTCGTGGACGGCTGTGTTCTCGAAGTTGAGGTCGGGCTGGTGGCTGAAGAAGCGGTGCCAGAAGAACTGTCGGCGGACCGGGTCGAAGGTCCAGTTCGACGTCTCCGTGTCGATGAAGATGACCCGCGCCTCGGTGTACTTGTCGTCGGTGTCCGACCACACGTAGTAGTCCCCGAAGGGACCGTCCGGGTCCGAGCGGCTCGCCTGGAACCACGGGTGCTGGTCGCTCGTGTGGTTGAGGACGAGGTCGGAGACGACCCGGATGCCCCGTGCGTGCGCTTGGGTGATGAGGTCCTTGAAGTCGGGGATCGTGCCGAACTCCGGTAGGACGGATGTGTAGTCGGCGATGTCGTAGCCGCCGTCCTTCAACGGCGAGGCGTAGAACGGCGGCAGCCAGATGCAGTCGACGCCGAGCCACTGAAGGTAGTCGAGCCGGTTGACGATCCCGGCGAAGTCCCCTTGGCCGGACCCGTTGGAGTCCCCGAACGCCCGGACGAGCACCTCGTAGAAGACCGCCGTCTTGAACCACTCGGGGTCGTGCTTGAGGCCGGGCTGGTCGATGTTGAGACCGGTGAGGGGCATACGGGTCGCTACCTCCGGACGTGGACGATATGGACCGGCTCGTGGTCGGCGCCGAGGCGGACGACATTGTGCTCGCCCCACCACCACGTCTCGTCCGTGACGAGGTCGTGGGCGGCGAAGCGGTCGTGCCACTGCAGGCCCAGCTCGGGCATGTCGAGCCGGAGGTGGCTCTCGCGCGTGGCGTGGGGGTCGAGGTTGGCGACGACGACGACCGTGTCGGTGGCGCCGTCCGGGAGCACGCGGTGCTTGCTGAAGCACATGATGTTCTCGTCGTCGACGTGGTGGAAGCGGATGTTGCGCAGCCAGTGCAGCGCGGGGTGCTCGCGGCGGACCCGGTTGAGCATCGTCAGGTAACCGGCGAGGCTCTGGCCGGCTCGGTCCCCGGACGGTTCGTAGCGGTACCACTCCCGGTCGCGGAACTGGTACTTCTCGTTGTCGACCTGTTCCTCGGCTCCGGGCCGGGCGACGTGCTCCATGAGCTCGTATCCGGAGTAGATGCCGTAGCTCGGCACGAGGGTCGCCGCGAGCGCGGCGCGCATCTTCCACGCCGCCGGTCCGCCGTACTGCATGAACGGCGTGAGGATGTCATGGGTCGTGGGCCAGAAGGAGGGCCGCATGTAGGCCGCCGCGTCGCCGGCGAGCTCGCGGAGGTACTCCTCGAGCTCCCACTTCCTGTGCCGCCACGCGTAGTACGTGTAGCTCTGCTGGAAGCCGACCTTCCCGAGCGTGTGCATCATGGCCGGCCTCGTGAAGGCCTCGGCGAGCCAGATGACGTCCGGGTGGCCACGGGCGACGTCGGCGATGAGCCACTGCCAGAACTCGACCGGTTTCGTATGCGGGTTGTCGACGCGGAAGATCCGCACGCCATGCTCGAGCCACACCTGGATGACGCGGCGCAGCTCGGCGTAGAGGCCGGCCGGGTCGTTGGAGAAGTTGAGGGGGTAGATGTCCTGGTACTTCTTCGGGGGGTTCTCGGCGTAGGCGATGCTCCCGTCGGCGCGGGTCGTGAACCACTCGGGGTGCTCCCTCACGTACGGGTGGTCGGGGGAGCAGTTGAGGGCCACGTCGAGGGCCACCTCGAGGCCGTTGCGGCGCGCCTCGAGGACGAACGCGTCGAAGTCCTCGAAGGTGCCCAGGCTCGGCTCGATGGAGTCCTGGCCGCCGTGCTCGTTGCCGATGGCATACGGGCTGCCGGGATCCTCCGGGCCGCACTCCAGGGAGTTGTTGGGGCCCTTCCGGTTGGTCCGGCCGATGGGGTGGACCGGCGTGACGTAGACGACGTCGAAGCCCATGGCGGCCAGACCCGGAAGGCGCTCGGCAGCGGTCCGCAGCGTGCCCGTGACCCAGGCGCCCGTCTCCGGGTCGATGTGGGCGCCCTCGCTGCGGGGGAAGATCTCGTACCAGGCGCCGTAGAGCGCGCGTTCACGCTCGACGAGCAGGGGCAGGTCCCGGCTCGGCGTGACGTCGTCGCGCAACGGCCGTTCGGCGAGCTCGGCGCGGACCGAGCCGACGAGCCCCGCTGCGAGCCGCGCCTCGGGAAAACCCGTCGTGTCCCGGAGCCCGGCGACCGCCGCCTCGAGGGCGGCCCGGCCGGACGCGGGCCGGTCGACCTCGGCGAGAGCCCGCTCGATGACCCGGGCCCCCTCCTCCAGCATGAGGTCGGTGTCGATGTCGGCCCGGACCTTGATCGTCGCGTCGTGCTCCCATGTCCCATACGGGTCGGACCATCCCTCGACGTGGTAGGTCCACCAGCCCTCGCGGCCTGCCGAGACGGTGGCCGTCCACGCGTCGAGTCCCGGGTTCACGCACGTCATCGTCCGACGCCACGGCACGCCGTCGGGGTCGACGAGGACGACGGAGGCGCCGACCGCGTCGTGTCCCTCGCGGAAGACGGTCGCCGTGACGGGGAACTCCTCGGCGACGACGCACTTGGCCGGCCGCAGGCCACCGTCGACGCAGGGGGTCACGTCCTCGACGGGGATCCGGCCGATGGGCGTCTGAGGCGGACGGGTGGTCGGGGCACCGTTCACCGGACCGACGCTACACGCGGGAGCCGTGGCCGCACGGAACGTCGCAGCGCCGCGCCGGAGCGTGGCCGACGGTGGAAAGAAGCCGACGGTGCCTGCAAGAAGGCAGCAAGGACCGGTCGACCTGAGCCCGTACGATGTCCCCTCGTGAAAGCGATCCGCCGATTCTCCGTCCGCACGGTGCTTCCTGGACCCCTTGCCCCCCTCAGCGACCTCGCGACGAACCTCCGGTTCTCGTGGCACCAGCCGACGCGGGAGCTGTTCGCGTCGATGGACCCGAAACGATGGGTCGCCGCGTACAAGGACCCGGTCAAGTTCCTGTCCTCCTTGTCGCCGGAGGAGCTGGACACCTTCGCCACGGACGACGAGTTCGTCGCCCGGGTCAACGCCCTCAAGGCGGACCTCGACGCGTACCTCAGCGAGCCCCGCTGGTACCAGGCGTGGTCGGCGGAGCAGGAGGACGCGGGGCAGGGGCGCCGTGGGCCGGCCTCCATCGCCTACTTCAGCCCCGAGTTCGGGATCACCTCGGCCCTGCCGCAGTACTCCGGGGGCCTCGGGATCCTCGCCGGCGACCACCTCAAGTCGGCCTCGGACCTCGGCGTCCCCATCGTCGGGGTCGGGCTCTTCTACAAGACGGGGTACTTCAAGCAGCGCCTCAACCGCGCCGGCTGGCAGGAGGAGGACTACCCGGTCGTCGACCCGGACGGTATGCCGCTCACCCTTCTGCGCGAGGCGGACGGTAGCGCGTGCCGGGTCGTCCTGATCCTCCCCGGCGCCCGCCTGCTCCGGGCCCACGTCTGGCGGGCGAGCGTCGGCCGGGTGCCGCTCCTCCTGCTCGACTCCGACCTTCAGGAGAACGACGAGGCCGCCCGCATGGTGACCAACCGCCTCTACGGCGGTGGGGGTGAGATGCGCCTCCAGCAGGAGATGCTCCTCGGCATGGGTGGCGTGCGTGCCCTCCGGCTCTGGTCGCGGCTCACGGGGGCCCCCGCCCCGGACGTCTTCCACACGAACGAGGGGCATGCGGGCTTTCTCGGCGTCGAGCGGATCAGCGAGCTGACGCGGGAGGGGCTCGCGTTCGACGAAGCCCTCAGCGCCGTGCGCTCCTCCACCGTCTTCACGACCCACACGCCGGTGCCGGCCGGGATCGACCGCTTCGACGCGGAGATCGTCGAGCATCACTTCGACGGCGCGGCCGAGCTGCCCGGTGTTCCCGTCGAGCGGCTGCTCGAGCTCGGCGCCGAGAGCTACGAGGGCGGAGCGCGGGGGATCTTCAACATGGCAGTCATGGGGCTGCGCCTCTCCCAGCGCGCCAACGGCGTCTCCATGCTGCACGGTGTGGTCAGCCGCCAGATGTTCCACGGGCTGTGGCCCGGCTTCGACGACTCCGAGGTGCCGATCACGAGTATCACGAACGGCGTCCACTCCTTCACGTGGGTCGACCCGAGCGTCTTCGACGTCGCCCAGCGGCGTCTCGGCACGACCGCCGTCGAGGCCGACGATGCCTGGTCACGGATCAACGACGTTCCGCGCCAGGAGATCTGGGGAACGAAGCGAGCCCTGCGCGAGCAGCTCGTCATGGACGCCCGGCGCCGGCTGCGCCTGGCGTGGAAGCAGCGGGGCGCCTCGGCGGCCGAGCTCTCGTGGGTTGACGAGGCGCTCGACCCGGACATCCTGACGATCGGCTTCGCCCGCCGTGTGCCGACGTACAAGCGGCTGACGCTCATGCTCCGCGACCCGGAACGGCTCAAGCGCCTCCTCCTCGACCAGCAGCGTCCCATCCAGCTCGTCATCGCCGGCAAGGCGCACCCCGCCGACGAGACGGGCAAGCAGCTCATCCAGCAGATGGTCCAGTTCGCCGACCAGGAGGACGTCCGTCACCGCGTCGTCTTCCTCCCGAACTACGACATCGCCATGGCCCGCGTCCTCTACCCCGGGTGCGACGTGTGGCTCAACAACCCCCTGCGTCCGCTCGAGGCGTGTGGGACGTCCGGGATGAAGGCGGCCCTGAACGGCGCCCTCAACCTCTCTGTCCTCGACGGGTGGTGGGACGAGTGGTTCGACGGCGGCAACGGCTGGGCCATCCCGACCGCTGACGGCGTCGCCGACGAGACGCAGCGGGACACCCTTGAGGCGAACGCCCTCTATGACCTCATCGAGAGCCAGATCGCCCCACGGTTCTATGACGTCGACCACGAGGGCCTGCCGCAGAACTGGCTCACGATGATGGTCCACACGCTCTCGACCCTCGGGCCGAAGGTGCTCGCCAGCCGCATGGTGCGCGACTACACGGAGAAGCTCTACCTGCCCGCGGCCCGTTCCGGGTGGGCCGCGTCGGATCACGGGTATGCCGGCGCCAAGGACCTCGCGGCCTACAGCGAGCGGGCGAGGACGGCGTGGCCCAACGTCCGGGTCGACCATGTCGAGTCACGCGGTGTCGACGAGAGCCCCCAGGTCGGGGACACCCTCCGTGTCACGGCATACGCCTCGCTCGCGACGCTGGCGCCCGAGGAGGTCCAGGTCCAGCTCGTCCACGGCCGTGTCGGCCTCGACTCGGACGACCTGACCGACTTCGTCACCCAGCCGTTGGCGCTGGAGGAGCGCTACGAGGGCGGCAGGGCCCGCTTCGGCGGGGACGTCCGGCTCACCCACACCGGTCCCTTCGGGTACACGGTCCGGATCGTGCCCGAGCACGCGGGCCTCGCGACGGTCGCCGAGCTTGGTCTCGTCGCCCACACGT
This sequence comes from Actinomycetes bacterium, assembly GCA_021783215.1. Classification (GTDB taxonomy): domain Bacteria; phylum Actinomycetota; class Actinomycetes; order Actinomycetales; family Dermatophilaceae; genus JAJXUB01. Next base: position 9,285 of record JAJXUB010000037.1, read on the forward strand.
GAGCCGAACGGCGACGTCCGAGGCAGTAGCCTCGGACGTACCGGCGGCACGCCGGTCACTCGACCCTGGCCAGGCGCGTGAGCCGCGAACGGAAGGCACCGATGACTGACGACGCTCGTCGGGAGCATCGGTATGCGGTCATCCTCGCCGGCGGCCGTGGGAGCCGGCTCTGGCCCGCCAGCACGGAGTCCCTCCCGAAGCAGTTCATGCGGCTCGACGGGCCGCACACGCTCATCGAGCAGACCTTCGACCGGCTCGCCGGCGTCGTCGGCCCTGAGCGCGTCCTCGTCTCGACGACCCGGGAGTACGCCGCCGACGTCGCCCGCGCGCTGCCCCGTCTCGCGCCCGCCAACGTCGTCGTCGAGCCGAGCGCGCAGGGCAAGCCGGCGGCCTTCGAGCTCTTCTGCCTGCACCTGACCGCCCTCGACCCCGACTGTGTCGTTCTCGTCGCGGCGGCCGACAGCTCCGTCGCACCGGTCGAGGCGTTCCAGGCCGGGTGTGCGGATGCCCTGCGGTTCGTCGAGGAGCACCGGTCCTGGACGGTCATGATGGGCGCGGTGCCGGTCCGGCCGGACGTCTCCCTCGGGTACGTCCACGCGCTGGGGACGGCCGAGGACGTCGACGGCTTCCGGGTGGCCCGGGAGTTCATCGAGAAGCCCGCCCTCGTCGACGCGGAGCGCTACGTCGCGTCCGGCGACTACTTCTGGAACACCTCGACCTACTGCTTCGCGCCGGACGAGCTGCTCGCCGCCTACCGGGCGGCTGCCCCGCGGATGTACGTGGCCGTCGAGACGTTCGCCCGGACCGGCGACCCCGCCGACTACCAGGCCGGGGAGAGCCCCGGACACGAGCTCTACCCCCTCGTCGGCCAGGCACGCCCCATCGCCGTGCTCGAGTGCCGGTTCCGGTGGCACGACATCGGGACCTGGCCGTCGCTCTACCGGGCCCTGCGCGACCAGGGTCAACCCGAGGTGATCTCCCGGGGGAGCGGCCACGTCGACATCGAGAGCGAGGGTCTGCTCGTCGTCAACGACACGACGGCGACCGTCGTCACGACGGGGCTGAAGGACATCGTCGTCGTCGTCGTCGACGGACACGTCCTCGTCGCCCCCCTCGACGCCCTCGAGGACCAGCACGGCGCCATCTCGAGACTCCGCGCGCAGGCGGCCGCGCGCCCGATGACCCACGCCCCGCACGATGACGAGCCGAACGCCGGAGGGCCCTCCCGATGACCACTGACCACCCCGTCGAGCTCCACTACAGCGCACCGGTCCTCGACCGGAAGGGGCTGCGTGACCTCCTCGGCCGCTTCCGGACCGACGAGCCGGTGCACGTCGTCCTCATCGGCACGAAGCCGGACATCATCAAGCAGTACCCCGTCTACAAGGAGCTGAAGGCTCGGGGCCTGCAGGTCATCCTCTGCCACAGCGGCCAGCACACGGACTACGCGTACTCCGAGGGCATGCTCGCGGAGTTCGGGATGGATGTCGACATCCGGCTCGTCATGGGGGACGGGCTCGACCTGGGGGCGAGGGTCGCCGCGCTCATCACGTCGGCCAACGCGCTCTTCCACGTCGCGCGACAGACCGGCCACACGCTGCTGCCCTACATCCACGGGGACACGGCGACGTCGATGGGCACGGCCGTCGCGGCGTACATGAACCGGATCGCCTGCGTCCACGTCGAGGCGGGGATCCGCACGCTGACCCCGACCCGGGACTTCCTCGACGCCCAGCTCGCCGCGTTCGCGGATGGCACCTTCGACTGGGAGGTCTACCACAAGGCCCACACGGACGAGGCGACGTTCACCACCGGCAGCATGGAGCCCTACCCGGAGCAGTTCAACACGAGGGTGTCCGATGCGGGCACGGGCTTCCACGCCGCGGCCGTCGAGCTCGACCGGAAGTTCCTGCTCGGCGAGGGCTTCCCCGACGACACGATCGCCGTCGTCGGAAACAGCGTCGTCGACGCCATTCTCGATGCGAAGGCACGGGTCGGGACCTCGCGGATCTTCGACACCTACCCCGCGCTCGCCAACGGCGAGTTCATCCGGGTCTGCCTCCACCGTCGGGAGAACACGAACGACCGTGCCCGGTTCACCTGCTACTTCGACGCCGTCGAGCGGCTGCTGCGCGCTGGGCGCAGCATCCTCTGGGTCACGCTCAAGGGGACCGAGTGGGCGCTGAACGCATGGGACCTCACCGAACGGCTCGCGGACCTCGAGGCGGAGTTCCCCGACACGCTCATCGTCACGTCCGTGTGGCCCGAGTACGTCGACGTCGTCGCGGCCTTCATGAGGTGCGCCGTCATCGCGACCGACTCCGGCAGCATGCAGGAGGAGGCCAACACGCTCGGCGTTCCGTGCGTGACGATGCGCTTCGGGTCCGACCGCCCCGAGTCGCTCCTCGCCGGCGGGAACGTCCTCGCCCCGCCGCTCTCAGCGGAGTTCGTCGCCGCCGTCGTCCAAGGGGCCTACGACCACCGCGACCGCCTACGGGCCGAACCCATCTACGGCACGGACAGCGCCAAGCAGCTCGTCGACGAGGTCCTCACGCGCGTCACCGTGCCGGACGGCCTCTTCCGTGCCGAGGAGCAGATGCTTCACCTCGACAACGGGTGACGGTCCCCCTCGGGTCAGGGGCGGTCGAAGGGGACCGCGCGGAAGACATGTAGGGACGTCGGGCCCACGGTGACCGGGCCCGGGGAGGTCAGGCCCTGCGGCGGCCGCGGCCGCTCCCACGTGCTGGCCCAGAGCCACTCGTACGCCTCGATGTTGTCCACTGGCGGGAGGGTGACGACGCGCTCGGTGACCGCACCGTGGGCGACGAGAAGCAGCGTCTCGTGGTCGATGCCGTCGACGGCCATCGTCAGGGTGCGCTCCCCGGGGTCGCCCCACTGGGTGCTCATCGGCCGGCCGTCGGCGTCGTACCAGACGACGTCCGGCGGGCGGCCCGGTCGGGCAGCGGTGCCCGTGAAGAACCGGTGCCGCCGCAGGACCGGGTGGTCGCGGCGCAGGCCCGCAAGGAAGGCGACCGTGTCGCGCAGGTCCTCCTGCCACGGTTCGAGCTCCCAGTCGAGCCAGGAGATCTCGTTGTCCTGGCAGTAGGCGTTGTTGTTTCCTCCCTGAGTGCGCCCGCAGGCATCGCCGGACGCGAGCATCGGCACCCCGGTCGCGAGGAGGAGGGTGCCCAGCAGGTTACGCATGGAGCGCCGCCGCCACGTGAGGGTCTCGGGGTCGTCCGTCGCTCCCTCGATGCCGTGGTTCCACGACCTGTTGCCGTCCGAGCCGTCGAGCTCGGCCTCGGCGTTGGCGGTGTTGTGCTTCCGGTCGTATGCCGTGAGGTCGGCGAGCGTGAAGCCGTCGTGGGAGGTCACGAAGTTCACCGAGGCGACGGGACCGCGGTCCCTCGTGCCGAAGAGGTCCTGGGAGCCGGCGAGCCGAGTGGCGATCTCCTGGACCCCGTGGCCGGAGTGGTGCGCGGCGTCGTTGGCGACATCGGCGAGCCAGAAGGAGCGTGCCGCGTCCCGGAAGCGGTCGTTCCACTCGGAGAAGGGTGGCGGGAACTGGCCGGTGCGCCAGCCGTGCAGGCCCAGGTCCCACGGCTCGGCGATGAGCTTGACCCGCGAGAGGACGGGGTCGGTGCGCAGCGCGACGAGGAAGGGATGGTCCGGGTCGAAGTCGTCGCCGCGCCCTCGGCCCAGGGCGACGGCCAGGTCGAACCGGAAGCCGTCGACATGGCACTCGGTGACCCAGTAGCGCAGCGAGTCGAGGACCAGGCGGCATACGACGGGGTGGGTCAGGTCGAGGGTGTTGCCGCAGCCCGTGACGTCGATCTCCTGGCCGCGCTCGTCGAGCCGGTAGTACGCGCGGTTGTCGAGCCCGCGCCACGACAGTGTCGGCCCGTGCCGCGTCTGTTCGCACGTGTGGTTGTAGACGACGTCGAGGATGACCTCGATGCCGTCGGCATGCAGGAGCTTGACCATTCCCTTGAACTCGTCGACGACCCCCTGCGGGTCCCGGGCGGAGGCGTAGGCCGCATGGGGCGCCAGGAAGCCCAAGGTGTTGTAGCCCCAGTAGTTCGTCAGGCCGCGACGGACGATCTCCGGTTCGCTCGTGAACGCCTGGATGGGCAGGAGCTGGACGGCCGTGACCCCGAGCCGGTGGAGGTGATCGATGGACGCGGGGTGAGCAAGGCCGGCGTATGTCCCGCGCAGGTGCTCGGGAACCCGTGGGTGCCGCTGTGTGAAGCCCTTGACGTGCACCTCGTAGAGGAGGCTCGACCCGAGGCTGTGGTGCGGGGCGGCGTCGTTGCCCCAGTCGAAGGCCGGGTTGACGATGACGCTGCGCGGCACGCTGCCCGCGCTGTCGCTGGCGGAGCGGATCTCGTCGTCGCCATGGCCTCCGGCGTCGACGACATGCCCGAACACCGCCGGGTCCCAGCGCACGGCACCGTCGAGCGCCCGCGCATACGGGTCGACGAGGAGCTTGTTGACGTTGTGTCGGTTGCCGGCGGCGGGGTCCCAGGGCCCGTCGACGCGGAAGCCGTAGCGCTGCCCCACGCCGATGCCTGGAAGGTGCCCCCACCACCACCCGTGGACCCGTTCGGTCAGCGGGACCGGTTGCTCCGTCGAGCCGTCCACATCTCCTGGCTCGAAGAGGCTGACCCACACGGCCGTGGCGTGCCCGGCATAGACGGAGACGTCGATACCGCCCTGGACGAGGGTGACGCCGGGGGTGGGCGGAAGGTCGCGGGGGGGGACGGAGGGCAGGTCCGGCGACAACGGGCGCCACGGCGGCATGGGCGCCACTGTAGGACGGCGACGACCGATCCCCGGGGAGGTGTCCCAGGATGTCTCGGGAGCGGCCGAGGCGACGATGGGCCGCGGCGCGACGGCTACGGTTGAGCCATGACGGATCCCGCCGCCCTCCCGAACTTCCCGCCCCCACCGGACGAGCACCCGCTCCGTGGACGGGTGCTCGACGCGCTCATCGACATGCAGCTCGGCCCCAACATCGACGACGACGGGGATGTCGCCTTCACGGTCAACGAGCAGAGTCTCTTCGTCCGCTGCCTCGAGGCCGACGTCACATTGATGCGCGTGTTCGGCCAGTGGCAGATCGCCGCGCCTGTGCCGGACGACGAGCTCGTCCAGCTGCGGGCGTGCAACGACGTCAACCTCGCCATGAACCTCGTGCGCACCGGCCTGGCCAACGGGACGCTCGTCGGGGCGGTCGACCACCTCGTCCTGCCGAACGACGACGTCTCGGGGCTGCTCGGGGTCTCGATCCAGGTCGTCCTCACGGCCGTGCAGCTCTGGCACCAGCGGGTGCTCGGGATCGACCCGACCAACCCGGACGGGCGGCCCGACCCGGGCGCCCCACCCACACCGAACCCCGAAGGAGCCTGACATCGTGAGTGAGCTCGTCCGCCTGGAGGTCGCCGACGGCATCGGCACGATCCGCCTCGACCGCCCCCCGATGAACGCCCTCAACGCCGAGATCCAGGAGGCACTCGGTGCCGTCTGCGCGGAGGCCACATCGCGGAGGGACGTCGCCGCCGTCATCGTCTACGGCGGGGAGCGTGTCTTCGCTGCGGGCGCCGACATCAAGGAGATGTCCGGCATGTCCTACACGGACATGGCCGAGCACTCGGTCCTGCTGCAGGACTTCACGCGCGCGCTGGCGCGCATCCCGAAACCGACCGTCGCCGCGATCACCGGGTACGCCCTCGGCGGCGGCTGCGAGCTCGCCCTCGCCTGTGACTTCAGGATCGCCGCGAAGAAGGCCAGGCTCGGCCAGCCGGAGATCCTCCTCGGGATCATCCCTGGCGCCGGTGGCACGCAGCGGCTGTCCCGTCTCGTCGGGCCGGCCAAGGCCAAGGACCTGGTCTTCTCGGGGCGCTTCATCGGCGCCGAGGAGGCCCTGGCCATCGGGCTCGTCGACCAGGTCGTCGACTCGCAGGAGCCGGACGCGGTCTACGCCGCGGCCGTCGCGATGATGAAGCCCTACGTCGGCGCCGCGGCCCAGGCGCTCCGGGCCGCCAAGGAGGCCATCGACCGCGGGCTCGAGGTGGACCTCCAGACCGGGCTGGAGATCGAGCGGACGTTGTTCGCGAGCCTCTTCGCGACGAAGGACCGCACGATCGGGATGACGTCGTTCGTCGAGAACGGCCCGGGAAAGGCCGTCTTCGAGGGGCAGTGAGGGCCGTGTCGCACCGCCGATGAGGACCTCGTGCGCCTGACGCGGCCGGTCTGCGCCCTGGGTCGAGACCACAGCCAGACCCTGCGTGGCGACCGTCACGCCGAGCCAGAGTGCCCCGCACCCCATGCGGCTGAGAAGATGGGCGACGACCTGTAGCCACCACCGACGGACAAGGAAGAGACGTATGAACATCGTCGTCTGTGTGAAGTATGTGCCGGACGCCCAGTCCGAACCGGCGTTCAACGATGACAAGACCACCGACCGCGTGGGCGTCGACGGGCTGCTCAGCGAGCTCGACGAGTACGCCGTCGAAGCGGCGCTGAAGATCGTCGAAGCGGGCGAGGGCGAGGTCACCGTCATGACGATGGGTCCGGACGCCGCTGCCGACGCCGTCAAGAAGGCCCTCCAGATGGGCGCCGACAAGGGCGTCCACATCACCGACGACGCCCTTCACGGGTCCGACGCCCCCGCGACCTCGCTCGTGCTCGCCGAGGCCATCAAGAAGATCGGTAACGCCGATCTCATCCTCACGGGGCTCGGCTCGACAGACGGGGGCATGGGCGTCATCGCTCCGATGCTCGCCGAGCGTCTCGGTCTGCCCCAAGTGACCCTCGTCTCCGAGCTGACGATCGACGGGGGCAAGATCACCGCGCGCCGCGACGGTGACGCGGCCTCCGAG
>JAJXUB010000158.1 GCA_021783215.1 Actinomycetes bacterium
GACCACACCGACGAGCGAGTCCGCGTCCTCCGTCTCGAACTGCGCCACTGCCCGGTCCAGCGTGCCGGGAAGACGGATGGGTGAGGTGGCCTGGAGCAGCATGACCCGCTCCGGCGCCCGGCCGAGCCGGGCCATCTCGTCCAGCGCGTGGAGGACGACCGGCTCGGTGGCGGTCGTGTCCTCGGCAAGCGGCCCCGGACGCAGGAACGGCACCTCGGCACCCGCGCGCCGTGCCACCTCGGCGATCTCCTCGTCATCGGTGGAGACGACGACGTCGAGCGGAGTAGCCGCGGCGAGGGCCTGCTCGATCGTCCACACGAGCAGAGGCTTGCCGGCCACCGTGAGGAGGTTCTTCCGCGGGACGCCCTTGGAACCCCCTCGCGCCGGGATGAGGCAGAGCGTGGTCAAGGCAGCCCTCCTTCGGCCGGCCTCATCGTGCGAGCCGCCCGTCGAGCCTAGCCGCGGCCGAAGCGAGCCGACGCTGCAGCGGCGTCGGGAGTCTGAAGAGCCACCCGATCCCCAGGTTCTCGGCGACGGATGCCAGCGCGAGCGGAACGGCAACACCGACGAGCGTGCCCAGCAACGCATGGACGGGGACGTCGGTGACCCCGAGCCGGAGCAGAACAACACGCACGGCGGCGGCCGCGACGATCTGCGCGAGGAAGATCTCCAGGCTGTGCCGCCCGCACAGGGCCAGCCAGCCGGTGCCGACGCGGGGGAGCATCGAGGCGAGCGCGAGGACCCCCGCCGTGCCGGCGACGCACCCGACGATCCCGGTCGACACGGTGCCGGCGGTGCGCGAGAAGCCCTCGCCGGTCGGGACGGTCGCGTTGGTGAACCAGGAGACCACGAGCCAGACGACGAGACCACCCGCCGCTGTCGCGATTGCGGGCGCTCGTCTCGACGAGAGCCTCCCGAAGCGTTCGGCACCGAACCATGCGCCGAGGACGAAGAACGGCGTGATGGGCAGCCCTTGGATGAACGCATACACGCTGCCCACGCCCCACAGCGTCAGGGAGACGATGGCGGATGCCCCCAACAGCACCGTGAGTCGTGCGCCGCCACGCCACGGCTCCACCAGCGCGACGAGGAGCGTCGCCAGGACGATCCACGGGAAGAACCACATCTGGCCGTCCGGCGTCCAGAACCGGAAGACGTCGCCCCACGTCATCGGGGTGTTGACCTCGGACGAGGCGAGCACTTTGAGGGCGCCCTGAAGGAGCGACCAGAGGAGGAACAACCAGATGAACGTCGGCAGCCTCGACCGGAGGTACCGACGGCGGCCTGCACGTTCGACTCCCGCCCGCACGAAGAGCCCGGCGAGGAGGGCGAACACCGCGAGATGGACGAGGTACACGGTCCGGTCTGCGACTCGGTAGGCGTCACCCGTCGCGGAGGCCAGGTGGGCCGCGACGAGCCCTCGGATGACGTGGCCGAAGACGATCATGATGATGGCGATGCCCTTGGCGACGTCGACTCCGTGCTGGCGCGACGTCACGCCCGCCCCTCGGCCATGGCCTCCAGGATCTTCGCGATCCGCCGGGCCGGTTCCTCGGCAGGTCGATGCGGCGCCGGCGTCGGTGGGGATCCCCACCGGTTCATCCGGTACCTCTCCCAGAACTCGGACAGCCAGGCGGGCGGGTTGGGGTAGTCGACCCAGGCGGGCAGGCCGCGGGCGGCCGCCTCGAGGACGCCCGTCGAGAAGACGCTGACGACCGGCGAGCTCAGATCGCTGAGCGGGCCGCCGGCCGTGTCGATCCGTATGCCGCGGCGGCGCCACAGGGCGTGGACCGCGCGAGAGATCTTGTCGGTCTCGGACGGGTGCGGTCGGTAGGTCGCGCCGTTGTCCCGGCAGAACCGGTCCGCGGCGCGCGCCAGGCCGGCCCTGGAAAGCTCGGCCGCGTGCAGCTGGCCGAGGTAGACCGGCGGCGCGTCCGCAACCGACGTGAGGCAGGGCCTCGCGGCCGCCGAGGCGAAGAGCTGCGAGCCGACGACCTCGGTCGTGACGTCGGACCGTCCCGAGCGCCAGAACTCGGCGTCCGCCTCGCTCCAGGCGAGCAGGTGCGTGCCGGCGGGCAGGGGAGGGGCCAGCGGGGTCAGCAGCCCGTGCTGAACCATGACGAAGGGCAGCTCGTGTCGGCGGGCGGCCCGGCACACGGCCCCACCCACGGGGAGGTAGTGCCCCGCCCCGACGGCCACACGTGCCCCCGCAACGAGGTCGTCGACGGCATCGGCCGTCACGGGCCGGTCCGTGAACGTGTCGCCGACGAGCGGCGCGAGGGCGAAGGGCGCGACGATGGCGACCCCGGCCCCCGGCGATGACCTCCATGGGCCGAGCAGCGAGGCGACCGACGTCGGGTTCGGCGTGTCGAGCGCGATGATGATCTTCGGGGTCTCGGAGCTGGACGCCAGGTGCCACGAGGGCCGGCCGGGGGGTCGCCCGGCCCCCGTCGCACGCGCCTTGAGTCGCCGCAGCCTGTGACGTCGCTCATGCCAGTGCTGCCACGCCTCGATATCCGAGGGGAACCTCAGGCCCATAACGACTCCAGGACGCCGGCACGGTGAGCGAAGGTGTGCTCGGCGAGGGTGCGGCGTCGCCCGGCCGAGCGGATTCCGTCGGCCCATCGGACGTCAGCGGCGGCGCGCCGGCATAGGTCGGTGAGCTCGTCGATGGAGTCGTACGTGAGGACCTCGGTGCCGGGCTCGTAGAGGTCTGTGATGTCGGACCGGTCGACGAGCTGGAGGGCGCCCACGCCGCACGCCTCGAACGTGCGCATCGTGAACCCGTCCTGGTCGCCGTGGATGTTGAGCGTGGCGAGCGAACCGGCCATGACGGCATACGCCTCCGGCCGGGTCAGGTCACCGCCACTGGGCACGGCGGGCCGGCGTAGGTTCCACGTTCGGAGCCGGTCCGCGAGGTGACGCGACCAGTCGCGGCCGAACGCACGGACGGGGACGCCGGCGGCCGAGAGCGCGAGGAGGGTCTCCTCCCGTCTCGGGTAGCGCGCCCCGACGAACGTCACCGTCGGCCCGCGTCGCCCCGGATGGGCGGCGTATGCCGGGTCGAAGGCGAGCGGCACCAGGGCGGCGGGATGTCCAGCGGCGTTGAGGGCAGCGACGTCGGCCGGGGAGTAGGACGCGACGGCGCGCGCCCGGGAGAGGCTCGCCTCGTCATGCTCGGTGCGTCGCAGCTCGTCGTAGAGCCAGAGGACATGCCGGGCACCCGACGCGTCGACGGCGTCCCAGTAGCCGGAGTCGAGCAGGTCACCCTTGACCGTCAGGACGATGTCGGGCCGCGCATCGCGCACCGCGCTGACGGCGCGACGGGTGAGCCGGGCGCGCAACAACCCGTGCCGGCTGCGCCCGAGGCGCTGTGGCAGCTCGTGGCCCACCTTGTTGTGCACCTTCTCGGCGCGCGTCGCGAGCTCGTCATACCGGCATACCGTCGTCGAGTAGCCGCGCTGGCCGAATGCGTCCGCGATGGACACCCAGTAGTCGTGGAAGGTCGGGGTGACGAGGAGGAGCCGCGATGAGGTCACGTCGCCAGGCCTCGCTCCCCGAGCTCGTCGAGCGCGGCGCTCCAGGCCTGGGAGGCCGCCCCCGGCATGTCCCAGGACCGCCGGACGAAGTCGACGATCGC
>JAJXUB010000159.1 GCA_021783215.1 Actinomycetes bacterium
GCCCGTCGAGTTCAAGTATGACGAGGGCGTGCGCGGCGACACGACGACGGACTCCCTCTCCCGGCTGCGCCCCGCGTTCGCCAAGGACGGCACGATCACGGCCGGGTCCGCCTCCCAGATCTCCGACGGCGCGTGCGCGGTCGTCGTCATGAAGAAGTCGAGGGCCGAGGAGCTCGGCCTCGCCTGGCTCGCCGAGATCGGCGCCCACGGCGTCGTCGCCGGGCCCGACTCCACGCTCCAGGAGCAGCCGGCCAACGCCATCCAGGCGGCCTGCTCGAAGGAGGGCATCACCCCCGCCGACCTCGACCTCGTCGAGATCAACGAGGCGTTCGCCGCCGTGGGGCTCGCGTCGACCAAGCAGCTCGGCATCGACCCCGAGAAGGTCAACCCCAACGGTGGCGCCATCGCCATGGGGCACCCGCTCGGCATGTCCGGTGCTCGCGTCGTCCTCACGCTCGCCAACGAGCTGAAGCGCCGCGGTGGCGGCGTCGGTGCGGCGGCACTGTGCGGCGGCGGCGGCCAGGGCGACGCCCTCATCGTCCGCGTCCCGACGTCCTGATGGGTCGTTCGCTCGACGTCCCCTCCCTCGTCGCCTCGGCCCGGGAGGGGGCGCCTCGAGCCGTCGCGCGCCTCATCTCCCTCGTCGAGGACGGCCACCCGACGCTCCGGGAGATCATGGCAGCGCTGACCCCCTACGCCGGTCACGCCCATGTCATCGGCGTCACCGGCTCTCCCGGGGTCGGGAAGTCGACGTCGACGAACGCCCTGGTCGGGGCGTTCCGTGCGCGGGAGGCGCGCGTCGGGGTTCTCGCCGTCGACCCGAGCTCACCGTTCTCCGGTGGTGCGCTGCTCGGGGACCGGGTGCGCATGTCCGACCATTCCCTCGACCCGCACGTCTACATCCGCTCGATGGCCTCGCGCGGGCATCTCGGGGGGCTCTCGTGGACGACCCCACAAGCCATCCGGGTGCTCGATGCCGCCGGCTGTGACGTCATCCTCGTCGAGACGGTCGGCGTCGGTCAGTCGGAGGTCGAGATCGCCGGTCTGGCGGACACGACCCTCGTGCTCCTCGCGCCGGGGATGGGCGACGGCATCCAGGCCGCCAAGGCCGGAATCCTCGAGATCGGCGACGTGTTCGTCGTCAACAAGGCCGACCGCGAAGGAGCCGACGCGACCGTCCGGGACATCCGGCACATGGTCTCCCTCGGCGACCGGACGCAACCGCACCTGTGGCGACCGCCGGTGCTCAAGACCGTCGCGGCCTCGGGTGAGGGCGTTCGCGAGGTCCTCGAGGCGATCGACGCCCACCTGGGGTGGATGACCGACCACGGCGTCCTGAGGGACCGGCGCGTCAAACGGGCCGGTGACGAGATCGAGGCGCTCGCCGTCAGTACCCTGCGGCGACGCATGGGGAACCTCCGCGACGAGCACGGCATCGACGGTCTCGCCGGCCGCGTGGTCGACGGAACGCTCGACCCGTATGCCGCCGCCGACGACGTCCTCGCGTCGCTGGCCGCGAGATAGGGCCGCCGAGCCCGGTGTCCCCTCCGGGCGCGGTCAGGCGTCCTTGCCGAGGGCCCGCCACGCCGAGGGGAGCAGTCCCGCGGCGAGGACGACCTTGAGGCCGTCCCCGACGAGGAACGGCACGACGCCGAGGGCGAGGGCCCGCGCGAAGCCGACGTGGGCATACGCCATGAGCCACGGGACACCGCACGCGTAGATGGCGAGGTTGCCGAGGACCATGGTCCCGACGGTTCGCGTGACGGTCCGGTCGCCGCGGCGTTCGGCGAGCCTGCCGACGAGAGCCCCGGCGAGGACGAACCCGATGATGTAGCCGAAGGAGGCGAAGTGCCAGCCGGCGGTGTGCTGGCTGAACCACGGCACGCCGGCGACCCCCGCGACGAGGTAGAGGAGACTGCTGGCCGCGCCCCGGCGAAGCCCGAGGGCCGCCCCCGTGAGGAGGACGGCGAAGGTCTGCAGGGACAGCGGCACCGGGGTGAAGGGAAGGGGGACGACGACCTGGGCCGAGGCGGCGATGAGGCCGGAGCCGGCGGCGACGAGGAGTGCGTCGCGGACGGCACCCCCGGGGATGGCGTCGGCGAGGACTCTGCGGGGGACGGCGACGGAGGTCATGGGCGGCTCACATTCTGGACGCGGGCGTTAGGCGTTGACCGAGCCTAGCGGGCCTTCGTGCACGATCACCCGATGGGTTCGAACGCGGCCGTGAAGTGCCGCAAGGCCGGCGGCTCCTCGACGATCCGATAGCCGGGGAGGTCCTTGGCGCCGTCACGGACGCGCTCGCAGACCTCGATGACGTAGTCCATATGGCTCTGCGTGTACGTCCGCCGTGGGATGGCGAGACGGACGAGCTCCATCGCGGCGGGCCGCTCGGAGCCGTCCGGCTGTCGCCCGAACATCACCGAGCCGATCTCGCACGACCGGACGCCGCCGGTCTCGTACAGCGCGACGGAGAGGGCCTGCCCCGGGAACCGGAGAGGCTCGATGTGCGGGAGGAACGCCGTGGCGTCGATGTAGACGGCGTGCCCGCCGGCGGGCTTGATACACGGGATCCCGAGCCGGTCGAGGGCGTCGGCGACGTATGCCGTCGAGCGGATCCGGTAGCGGAGGTAGTCGTGGCTGACGACCTCGCGCAGGCCCTGGGCGAGGGCCTCGAGGTCGCGGCCGGCAAGGCCGCCGTACGTCGGGAACCCCTCGGTGAGGATGAGGAGGTTGCGGCACGTCTGCGCCAGGGTGTCGTCGTTCATGGCGAGCCATCCGCCGATGTTGCCCATGGGGTCCTTCTTGGCCGACATCGTCATCCCGTCGGCGCAGGCGGCCATGTCCCGGATGATGTCGACGACGTCGCGGTCGCCCTGGCCGTCCTCGCGCTCGCGGATGAACCACGCGTTCTCGGCGAACCGGCACGCGTCGAGGAAGAGCTGCTTGCCGTGCCGGTGACACACGTCGGAGACGGCGCGGAGGTTGGCGAGCGAGACCGGCTGGCCGCCGCCGGAGTTGTTCGTCACCGTCATCATGACGAGGGGGACGTCGTCCTCGCGCTCGGCAAGCAGGGCGTCGAGGCGCTCGACATCCATGTTGCCCTTGAACGGGTGGAGCGAGCCGGGGTCGTGGCCCTCGTCGATGACGAGGTCACGCGCCTCGGCACCGGTCCACTCGATGTTGGCCCGGGTCGTGTCGAAGTGGGTGTTGTTGGGGACGACCTTGCCTGGCCCACCGATGGCGGAGAAGAGGATCCGCTCGGCGGCGCGCCCCTGGTGGGTCGGGATGACGTGCTCGTAGGGAAACAGCTCGCGGACCGCGTCACGGAAGATGAAGTAGGAGGGGGAACCCGCATACGACTCGTCGCCGTGCTGGATCGCCGCCCACTGGTCGCGGCTCATGGCGCCGGTGCCGCTGTCGGTGAGCAGGTCGATGAGGACGTCCTCGGCGTGGACCTGGAAGAGGTTGTAGCGGGCCTCTCGGGCGACGTCGCGTCGATGCTCGACGGTCGTCATGCGGAGGGGCTCCACGCTGTGGATGCGGAAAGGCTCGATGACCGTTCGGAAGGCGTCGTCGCTCACGAGCCCCTACCCTGTCACGACTCCTCACGCCGGTGGGATAGCGCCCCCGGGCCG
>JAJXUB010000038.1 GCA_021783215.1 Actinomycetes bacterium
ACGCGATGGCGCGTGCGGCCTGCCCAGGCTCGGGGAGGTCGCCGACGACGACGACGGTCCGCTCCGGCAGACCGAGGTCGGGCCCTCCTGGCGCCTCGCCGACGGGCGACGGCGCGGGACCGCGCGGCGAGAGGTCGGCGGCAGGCGGGTCGGCGGTGAGCTCGGGGACGAGGGGCTCGGCGAACGGCGCGTTGATGTGGGCCGGGCCGGGGTAGCCACCCCTGCCCGTAGCGGCGTCATAGGCATCCCGCGCCGCGGCACGCCAGCCCCCGAGGTCCGCCGCCGCGGCGTCGTCGAGGTCGCACTCGAGCCGGACGGCGCCGGCGAACATCCCTGGCTGGACCGTCGTCTGGTTGGCGCCGGTCCACCGCAGCGCTCGCGGTCGGTCGGCGCTCAGGACGATGAGCGGGACGCCGGCGTGGTGCGCCTCGAGGACCGCCGGGTGGAGGTTGGCGACGGCGGTGCCCGAGGTCGTGACGACCGCCGCGGGGACACGGGAGACCTTGGCGAGTCCCAGGGCGAGGAACCCTGCCGACCGCTCGTCGACCCGGACGTGGAGGCGCACGCGACCGGCCCGCTCGGCGGCGAGGACGGCATAGGCGAGCGGCGCCGAGCGGGACCCCGGACAGAGCACGACGTCGGTGAGCCCGCAGCCGATGAGCTCGTCGACGAGGGCCGTCGCGCGCTCGGTCGATGGGGGCTGCACGAAGGGTCAGTATGCCGGAGCCTGCTTCCCCGAGCGTCGGACGTGGACCGCCGTCACCTCGGCGCCCGCGCCCGCCCCGAGGAAGGGGGCGGCCGACGCCGCCCAGTCGGCCAGCGACGGGTCCGTGCCGGCGGCGGCGCTCCGGTCCACCAGCTCGGCGGTCGCCGTGTAGAGCCGGCAGTCGTGCGCCGCGGTCGCGGCCGGCACGAGGTCGGCGACGTCGCGCGTCACCGTCGTCCACGAGGCGGTGTCGGGGTTCGGCCGCCCGTCGAGGCGGGGGACGGGGTCGACGTCGTGCTCGAGGGAGAGGACGCGGATGCCGGAGGGCAGCGGCATCCGGGCGACGGGCGAGCCCATCGTCACGACATGGGTGACGTTGTGGGTCCGCGTGAACTCGGGGTCGGCGGCGAGCTGGGCAGCGATGATGCCCCCCTGGCTGTGTCCGACGAGAAGGACCGGGTCATCGGCGCCCTGACGGCCGGCTCGGCGCATCGCCTCGTCGAGGGCGGTGCCGGCGGCGGCCGTGACGTCGCCGTGCAGCCGGAGCATGGCCAGGACGTCCGTCGTCGCGTCGAACGGGTTGTCGCCGGCCATCGGCGCCCAGGTCTGGGTTCCGGGCAGCTCGACGACCCAGGCGGACGATCCGTCGGCGTGCCGGACGTGCACGACGGCGAGCCGACCGGGGTCGTCATCCCGGCCCAGGTCGACCTCGTCCCGAGCAAGGTCGGCGACACCCCTCGGGGCCGTGACGGTCCGGGCCGGCTCGAGCGCGACGTCGGGCGGCCGGCCGCTCTCGCCGAGGTACCCGCCGCGCGCCGCGAGCGCCCGGGCGAGTGCCAGTGCTCCCTCGGCGTCGGCAGGCCACGGCCGGCCCGCGACGACCCACGTCGTGGCCAGGGCGAGTCCGGCGCCCCCCGTCGTCACGGATCGAAGCAGCTCGTCCGCGCCGCCGACGGCCGCATCGACGAGCCACGGCTGCTCCCGGACGGCCTCGTCGAGCCAGTCCGATGCCCCCGAGCGCCCGTCGGGCGCGAGCAGGGCAACCGCCGTGAGCACGGGGAGGGCGGCGCCGACCGCGAGGTCGACCTGCGCCTGGCCCGTCCTCACCGCCGCCGATGCGCCCGCCTCGGCCGCGCGGTACGCCGCGACGGCGCCTCCGACGGCACCGGCGAGGGCGAGGAGCGAGCCGCTCTCGGCGATCCCGCCGCCGGGACCGGCCACGCGGACGAGCCCCTGCTCGACGTCGGCGACGAGGCCGACGATGCGGGCGAGGTCGCCGAGGGCCCCGTGCTCGACGGCCGCGACGGTCGCCGCCGCCTCGGCCCCGAGGAGCGCCGGATGGACCGCGAGGGCGAGGAGCCGCGCCGACTCCTCGGCGAGGGCGGCCGCCTCGCGGGCGAGGAGGGCTGCCGCCGCGTCGAGCTCGTCGAGACGGGCCCCCAGCCCGAACCTCCCCCCGGTCACGATGATCGGTGACGTCGTCACGTGAGCCCCCGGACCGTCGCCGCCAGCACCTGCAGGTCGGCGGCGACAGCGTCGACCTCCCCGGCGAGCCGGGCAACGGCCCGGCGCCGGTCCTCCACCCGGGAACGGAAGAGGGCCGCCGCCGTCCCCCGCCAGCTCGTCGTCTCGAGACGGCCGACGACGAGGGCGACGGTCCGGACCCGGTCCGCGTGCGCCCGGACCCGGGCGGCGACGACCTCGAGCTCCCCCGCGGTGCTCATGCCGTCACCCTGGACCCGACCGGCGGTGGCGCGATGCACGCCGGGCCCGCCTGTGCATGACGGGCGGTCGGCGTGCGGGGCTGTGGACGACGGCACCTATCGTGTGCCCATGCCGCACCACGACCTCGTCATCGTCGGCACCGGCTCGGGCAACACGATCGTCACGCCGGAGCTCGAGGGTCTCGACATCGCCATCATCGAGTCGGGCCGGTTCGGCGGCACGTGCCTCAACGTCGGCTGCATCCCGACGAAGATGTTCGTCCTTCCCGCCGACCGCGTGGTCGAGGCGCGGGAGTCCGCCGCCCTCGGGGTGACCTTCGGGGAGCCGACCGTGGACTGGCCGGCCATCAGGGACCGCATCTTCGAGCGCCGGATCGACCCGATCGCCGCGGCCGGCGAGGAGTACCGCCGCTCGCAGCCGTTCGTCACCGTGTACGGCGCCCGGGCGCGCTTCGTCGGTCAGCGCCGCCTGGCCCTGACGACGGGTGAGGAGGTCACGGGGCGCCACGTCGTCGTCGCCGCCGGGTCCCGACCGGTGGGGCTGCCCGTCGACGGCCTCCGTATGCCGGACCCCGCCCGCGGCCTGCATACGTCCGACACGGTCATGCGCCTCGACGCGCTGCCGGCGCGGATGGTCATCCTCGGCGGCGGCTACGTCGCGTGCGAGTTCGCCCATGTCTTCTCGGCGTTCGGCGTCGCCGTGACCCAGGTCCAGCGGTCGGACGTCCTCCTCAGCCGGCACGAGCGGGCGCTCGGGGAGGCCTTCACGGCGTCGGCGCGCGAGCGGTACCGCCTGCTCACCTCGACCCGCGTCGTGGCCGCCGACCGCGACGAGGGCGGCACGTGGCACGTCACCGTGACCCACGACGGCGTGCGCGACATCGTGCTCGACGCGGAGGTCGTCCTCCTCGCGGTCGGCCGCACCCCGAACAGCGACGAACTCGACGCCCACGCGGGCGGGATGGCGACGATGCCGGACGGGACCCTCGTCGTCGACGCGCACCAGCGGACGACGGCCCCCGACACGTGGGCGCTCGGCGACATCTGCGGGGCGTGGCAGCTCAAGCACGTCGCCAACCACGAGGCCCGCGTCGTCGCACACAACCTCGCCGTCGCGTTCGGCCGGACCGACGCGCCGTATGCCGAGAGCGACCATCGCTTCGTCCCCGCCGCCGTCTTCGGCCACCCTCAGGTGGCGGGGTTCGGGCCGACGAGCGCCGAGCTCGACGAGGCGGGGACGGCCTACGTGTCGGCGACACAGGCCTACGGTGACGTGGCATACGGGTGGGCGCTGGAGGACCGGTCCGGCTTCCTCACCGTCCACGCGAGCCCCGACGGGCACATCCTCGCCGCGCACTGCATCGGCCCGGCCGCCTCGACGGTCATCCAACCGCTCATCCAGGCGGCGTCGTTCGGGCAGCGGGCGCGCGACGTCGCCCGTGCCCAGTACTGGATCCACCCCGCGCTCGCCGAGGTCGTCGAGAACGCCCTCCTCGGCCTGCCGGGTGCCGTCTAGGGCTCGCTCTCCATCTCGTCGAGGAGGGCGAGGTCGTGCACGTCGGCGGCGCGGGGGGCGTACCCCAGGTGGAACCGGCGCTGGGTCGCGGGGCTCAGGCATACGACGGACCGGCCGGCAACGAGCCCGCTCGTCCAGGCGTCGGTTGGGTAGTCGACCCGGTGCCCGCCGAGGCCGGCCTGCCACGCGCTCCCGTCCTCGGCGTAGTGGAGCGGGTGGACATCGACGACCCGGATGCCGTCGTCGAGCTCCACGCGCGCGGGCAGCCCGTCGACCGAGACGGCGAACCCGTTGTCCCGCAGGGTGTCCAGGCACGCCTCGACGGCTTCAGCGCGCACTGCCACGTCGAGGTCGCGGTGTTCCCGGGTCCGGCGCTCCGCGAGGGCGTCAACCCCCCAGCCGCCCATGACGCGAGGGTCCGCGCCGAGGCCGGACAGCAGGTCGAGCATCTCGAGGACCTCGATGTCAGAGACCGCCACGGAGCACCTCGTAGGCCGCGGCGAGCCGCTCCCGCCACCACGCCGCCCGCTCCGGCGGCGCCGCCAGCGCGGCGAGGCGTGCCGGGTCGGGGATGACCCGTCCGGGGCGGAGGACACCCCGGTCGGGGAGCAGCGGGGGCACGCGGACGTCCTCGGCGAGCAGGGCGACGGTGCCGAGCCCACAGGCGTACGGGAGGGACGGAAGAGCCGCCGCGAGCGCCACGCCGGCGGCCATCCCGACGGACGTGTCGAGGGCGGAGGAGACGACGGCCGGCAGCCCGCACGCGGCGACCACGTCAAGGGCACGGGTGACGCCACCGAGCGGGGCCACCTTGACGACGACGATGTCGGCCGCCTCCTCACGCGCCACGCGGACGGGGTCGTCGGCCTTGCGCACGGACTCGTCCGCGGCGACGAGCACGTCGACCCCGTTGCGTGCCAACCGGATCCGTAGACGGCGAAGCTCGTCGACGGTTGCGCACGGCTGCTCGGCGTACTCGAGGTCGTAGGCCGCCAGCGCCCTCACGGCATCGGCCGCCTCGTCGACGGACCATGCCCCGTTCGCGTCGACCCTGAGTCGGGCGCCCGGCCCCATGAGGCGGCGAACCTCGGCGACCCGTCCGACGTCGTCCCGCAGGGACTGTCCACGCTCGGCGACCTTGACCTTCGCCGTCGTGCAGCCGTCGAAGCGCGCGAGGACGCCGGCGACCTCGGCGGCCGGGACTGCGGGCACCGTGGCGTTGACCGGGACGGTCGTGCGGCAGGTCGCCGGCCACGTCGCGTACGAGGACTCGATCGCCGAGGCGAGCCAACGAGACGACTCCGCCGGGTCGTACTCGAGGAACGGGCCCCACTCCCCCCAGCCTGCCGGTCCCTCGAGGAGCGCGACCTCACGCGTCGTGATCCCCCGGAAGCGGACGCGCAGGGGCACCGACACGACGCGCATCGACTCCCGGAGCTGTTCGAGCGGCGGCAGCCCCACCGCTGTCACCTTGCCCGCGCGGAGAGAACGCAGAGCTCGTTGCCCTCCGGGTCGCTGAGGACCGTCCACGTGACGTCGCTCGGCTGGCCGACGTCGGCCAGGGTCGCCCCGCGCTCGACGAGCCGCGCGATCTCGGCGTCGCGGTCCTGGCTCGTGTGCGGTGCGAGGTCGAGATGAAGCCGGTTCTTGACGGACTTGCCCTCCGGAACGGGCACGAAGGCGAGCCCCTGTCCGGTGCGCAGCCACGCCTCGAGCGTCGGCACGGTTTCCTCGGGCATCGACGCGCGGATGACGGCGACCTCGTCGGTCTCGACGACGAGGCGCCAGCCGAGGGTCTCGGCCCACCAGCGCGCCTGCGCGTGGATGTCGCGGCAGTCGATGACGGTCGTGTACCAGCGCAGGGCCATGTCGACACCGTATGCCGACTCCCCGCGTCAGGGGGGCGTGGCGGCCGGTCCCCCACCGGCCGATGGCGGACGCGGAGTCCGGGCGGACGGGCGCGGGCGGCATACGATCGCGTCGTGAGCGCACTCCCCGGTGTCAGCGAGACCTTCGACCCCGCGGCGTGGCAGGAGGTGCCCGGGTTCGAGGAGCTCACCGACGTCACGTACCACCGGGCCACCGACGTCGGCTGCGTGCGCGTCGCCTTCGACCGGCCCGAGGTGCTCAACGCGTTCCGGCCGCACACCGTCGACGAGCTCTACCGGGTGCTCGACCACGCGCGGCGGAGCGCCGACGTCGGGTGCGTCCTGCTCACCGGCAACGGCCCGACCCCGCGCGCCGGCCAGTCGGCGGCGACGCACGGCTGGGCCTTCTGCACCGGGGGGGACCAGCGGATCCGCGGGCGGTCGGGCTACCAGTACGCCGAGGGGGAGACCGCCGACACCGTCGACGAGCGCCGGGTCAAGGCCGAGGGCGGCCGGCTGCACATCCTCGAGGTCCAGCGGCTCATCCGGACGATGCCGAAGGTCGTCGTCGCCGTCGTCAGCGGATGGGCGGCCGGTGGCGGCCACAGCCTCCACGTCGTCTGCGACCTGACCATCGCGTCGGCGGAGAACGCCCGCTTCAAGCAGACCGACGCCGACGTCGGCAGCTTCGACGGCGGCTACGGCAGCGCCTACCTGGCGCGGATGGTCGGCCAGAAGCGTGCCCGTGAGATCTTCTTCCTCGGGCGGGCCTACACGGCCGAGGACATGTACCGGATGGGCGCGGTCAACCTCGTCGCGTCCCATGCGGAGCTCGAGGCGACGGCCCTCCACGTCGCCCGCGAGATCCTCGGCAAGTCCCCCCAGGCGCAGCGGATGCTCAAGTTCGCGTTCAACCTCGTCGACGACGGCCTCATGGGCCAGCAGGTGTTCGCGGGAGAGGCGACGCGGCTGGCCTACATGACCGACGAGGCCGTCGAGGGGCGCGACCAGTTCCTCCAGAAGCGCGAACCCGACTGGTCACCGTTCCCCTGGTACTTCTGAGCCCCTCCACCCCCTCACATCGCTTCGAGGTAACCCACTACCGGGATCCGTTAGCGGATTACCTCGAACGAACGGGGGGGGAACGAAGCGGGTCGGCTCAGCCCTGGCCGCCGATGTCGAAGTTGTAGGCCGCGTACATGAGGTCGGACCCCCGCTGGCGGTGCTTGATGAGGCGGTGCATGAGGTCGGTGACGCCGTCACGGAACTCCAACGGGTCGGCGAGGGGGCCCGTCCCCTCCAGCGCCGCCTGGAACGAGGCGATCGACGCCGCGAGCTCCTCGTGCTCGGCGGTGAGCTTCTCGACGCTCGTCCCGAGATGCGGTGCGTCGTCGACGATCGAGGCATACCAGCCGTCCGTCCCCTCGGTCAGGGTGCGGTGGAGGAGGAAGTCCTGGTGGAGCTCCTCGAACGCCGGCCTCACCCGCTCGAGCCAGTGCGGCTCGTCGATGGGATAGCCCAGGGCGTCCTGGACCTCCACGACGGCCTGTGCCATGACGGCGCGGTGTGCACGGACATCTTCGGCATTCATGTCGTTGGCCACGAGCCCATCGTCCACGCTCGGGGCCGACGCGTCCACCCCGGGGGTGGCACTGTGGCCACGGACACTCGGGCCCTCCAGCCGGGACACCCCGGCGGCATACCCTTGGGAACCGTGACCGCCACCGCGACGACCGCCCGCCCGCGGCGGCGGCTCGGCCCCGGATGGGTGCCGAACCAGCACGGCGCCTGGGCGATGCTCGCCACCCCGCTGCTCGTCGGGATCCTCGCGAGCCACCCGCGGTGGGCCCAGCTGCCGCTCACGCTCTTCTGGTTCGCCGGCTACTTCGCGTTCTTCGCGGGCGGACTCTGGCTCACGTCGCACCGGCAGGCGCGCTACGTCCCGCCCCTGCGGGCGTATGCCGTCACCGCCACCGTCCTGGGCCTGCTCACCCTCGTCGTGCGCCCGGGCCTGGCACGGTGGGCGCCCCTGTTCGTCCTCCCCATGGGGGTGGCCCTCCTCGCCAGCGCTCGGCGCCGCGAGCGCAGCATCGTCAGCGGGCTCGCGACGAGCGTCGGGTCCGCCCTCATGACCCTCGTCGCCTACGACGCGGGCGACGGCCACGACTGGCACCGCGCGTGGCTCCTCACGGCGGTCCTCGCGGCGTACTGGGCCGGCACGGTCCTCTACGTCAAGACGATGGTCCGCGAGCGCGGCAGCGAGCCGCACTACTGGCTCTCCGCGGGATACCACGACCTCGCGGCCCTCGTCATGATCCCCGTGAGCCCATGGCTCGTGCTCGTCTTCGCGGTCCTCGCCATCCGCGCCACGGTCGTGCCGGCGTTCCGCGCGGCGCCCAAGCTTGTCGGCCTCGCCGAGATCGTCCCGGCGGTCGGCGTCGCCGCCACGGCGCTTCTGACGGTGCGATGAGGCTTCGCCCGCTCGCGGTGCCGATGGGGCCGGCGGTCCTCGACGTCCTGCCCGACCTCGAGCGTGCGCTGGCCGGCGGCGCGCCGGTCCTGCCGTTCCCCGCCGCCTCCGCTCCCCCCGCGGTGCCCGGCGCCTTGCACGAGCGCGACGACCTCCCCGACGACACGGCGCTCGTCATCGGCACGTCGGGGTCGACCGGGACCCCGAAGCTCGCCGTCCTGACGACGAGCGCGCTCGTCGCCTCCTCGTCGGCGACCCATGACGTCCTCGGCGGCGCCGGACGTTGGCTGCTGACGATGCCCGCCCACCACATCGCCGGCCTCCAGGTCCTCCTCCGCTCGCTCGCGGCGGGAACGACCCCCGTGGTCGTCGACCTCGCGAGCGGGTTCACCCCGGCGGCGTTCGCCGCGGCGAGCCGTCACGTCACGGGCGGGCGCGCCTACACGGCGCTCGTCCCGACGCAGCTGTCCCGGCTGCTCGCCGACGAGGAGGGGCGCGCCGCGGCGGCGGCCTACGCCGCCGTGCTCGTCGGAGGCGCGAACACTCCGGTCCCCTTGCGCGACACGGCAGCCGACGCCGGGCTCCACGTCGTGACGACCTACGGGATGAGCGAGACCGCGGGTGGCTGCGTGTATGCCGGTCGCCCGCTCCCGTGCAGCAGTGCCAGGGTGGACGAGGACGGACGCGTGCTGCTGGGCGGTGCGACGCTCGCCAGCGGCTACCTCGGCCGCCCGGACCTCACCGAGGCCGCCTTCCTGACCGAGGAGGACGGCGCGCGGTGGTTCCGCACCGACGACGTCGGGCGCCTCGCGGCCGACGGGGTCCTCCACATCGACGGGCGCGTGGACGACGTCATCAACACCGGCGGCCTCAAGGTCGTGCCCCGCGCCGTCGAGGAGGCAGTCCTGGCCCACGTGCCGGGGGTCCGCGAGGCCGTCGTCGTCGGGACAACCGATCCGCAGTGGGGCCAGGCCGTCTCGCTCGCCGTCGTCGCGCTCGGGCCCCTGAGCGTCGACACCGTCCGGGAGGCCCTGCGCCCCCATCTGCCCCGGCACGCGCTCCCGACGCGCCTGCTCGTCCTCGACGCGCTCCCGCTGACGGGCCCCGGCAAGCCGGACCGGGCTGCCCTGGTCGCGCGGTTCCCCATGGGAGGATGACGCCGTGCTCAGGTCGTCCTCCCCCCGCCGCTGATGGCCACACTTGTCGAATGGGTCGAGGGCGCCCGCCCCCGGACGCTGCCCGCCGCCGTCGCCCCCGTCATCGTCGGCACCGGGGCCGCGTGGCCGCTGCACTCGGCGAAACTCGGTTTCGCCCTCCTCGCCCTCGTTGTCGCCCTTGCCCTGCAGGTCGGCGTCAACTACGCCAACGACTACTCCGACGGGATCCGCGGCACGGACGTACGCCGGGTCGGGCCGGTCCGTCTCGTCGGCCAGGAGCTCGCCGCGCCGTCGACGGTCAAGTTCGCCGCCATCGCGTCGTTCGGGTCGGCCGGGGTCGTCGGGCTCGCCCTCGTCGGGCTGTCCAACACGCCGATCCTCATCCTCGTCGGCGCCCTGTCGATCGTCGCCGCGTGGCGCTACACCGGCGGACCCAACCCCTACGGGTACCGCGGGCTCGGCGAGGTGTTCGTCTTCGTCTTCTTCGGGCTCGTCGCAACCCTCGGGACGCTCTACACCCAGGCGCACCGGCTCACGTGGCCGGGCGTGCTCGGCGCCGTCGGGATCGGCTGTCTCGCGACGGCGATCCTCGTCGCCAACAACCTCCGCGACATCCCGACCGACACCGTCCACGGTAAGCGCACCCTCGCCGTCCGGCTGGGCGAGCGTGGGACGCGCGGTCTCTACGTCACCCTCGTCGTCATCGCCGTCCTCGCGGTGGGGGCGATCGCCGCCTGGTGGTACATCGGGGCGCTCCTCGCGCTGGTGACCCTGCCGCTCGCGTGGCGCGGCGTCCGGCTCGTCACGTCCGGCGCGACCGGCCCGCGGCTCATCCCCGTGCTCCTCGTCACCGGCCTCTTCGAGGTCGCGTACGCCGTCGCCCTCGCCATCGGGATGGGCCTGTAGAGCAGCGCCCTCGTGGCGGTCAGCGGCCCTCCGACTCGGCGTCCTCCGCGTCGGCGTCGGCCTGGCCGACGGCGTCGTGCGACGCCCGCCGTGTCTCGACCTTCTGCTGGAGCTGGTGGGCGGCGTGCTCCCGGAAGGGCTTGAGCAGGAACCACGAGACGAGCAGCGACAGGAGGGCCGCGAGCACGAGGAGGAGGACCCTGTTCGCGGCCAGGGCCGGGACGAGGGCGAGAGTGAAGAAGCACCCGAAGAAGACGAGCAGCCGCAGGAGCGAGTAGCGCATCATGACGGTCACGCTCCGGCCCCGGGGGCGGCCCCGGCGAGGAGCGCAGCGGCCGGCTCCGCGTAGCTCACCGAGACGAGCCGGTCGCCGGCATACCGCAGCGACGTCACGGACGCGAGAGAGCACTCGCGTCGGCGCGGGTCGTGCCACAGCCGCCGCTCCTCAAGCGACCGGCGCGCCACCCAGATCGGCAGCTGGTGAGAGACGAGCACGCCTTCGTGCCCGTCCGCGGCGACCCGCATGTCGTCGATGGCGCCCCGCATCCTCCGGGCGACGTCGTCGTACGGCTCGCCCCACGAGGGACGGAACGGGTTGACGAGGTGGCGGGCGAGCTCAGGGTGGCGCCAGATCCCCTTGCCTCCGGCGACGTCGACGCCCTCGAAGCGGTTGGTGGCCTCGAGGAGACGGGCGTCGGTGCCCACGGCCACCCGATGAAGGGCCGCCACGGGGGCCGCCGTCTCGAGGGCGCGTTCGAGCGGCGACGACGTCACGGCGACGACGTCGCGCTCGGCGAGGAAGGCCGCCGCGAGTCGGGCCATCTCCTGGCCGAGGTCGGACAGGTGGTAGTCGGGCAGGCGGCCGTAGAGGATCCGCCCGGGGTTGAACACCTCCCCGTGGCGCAGCAGGTGGACGACGGTGTGCTCGCCGGACGTCGTCATGTCAGTGGACCTCCGTGTCCGTCGGACGGGTCACGCGCTCGTATGCCGGGTCGCCGCGGCCGCCTTGGCCGCGGCCGGCAGTGCGGCGAGGACATGGTCGACGGCCTCCGCGTCGTGGGCGGCGCTGACGAACCAGCACTCGAACGCCGACGGGGGCAGGTGGACGCCGGCGTCGAGCATCGCGTGGAAGAACGCCGCGAACGCCTCCGTGTCCTGGTCGCGGGCGTCGTCGTAGGTGCGGACCTGCCCGTCACGGAAGAAGACGCTGAACATCGACCCGGCCCACTGGACGCGGTGTGCGACGCCTTCGCCCGCGAGGGCCGCCGAGGCGGCGTCGGCGATCGTGTGCGCCGTCGCGTCGAGGTGGGCGTAGACGTCGGGGGTGCACCCGCGCAGGGTCGCCAGACCCGCGGCCGTGGCGACGGGGTTGCCCGACAGCGTGCCCGCCTGGTAGACGGGACCGAGCGGTGCGAGCAGCGCCATGACCTCGGCGCGGCCACCGAAGGCGGCCGTCGGGAAACCGCCGCCCATGACCTTCCCGAAGGTGAACAGGTCGGGGGCGCCGGCGGCATACGGGCCCTCGAGCCCGTACCACCCGGATGCGCTGCAGCGGAAGCCGGTCATGACCTCGTCGCTGATGAGGAGGGCCCCGTACTCCGTGGTGACCCGCAGCAGGGCCTCGGTCCACCCGGGTCCCGGCGGCACGACGCCCATGTTGCCCACGGCGGCCTCGGTGATGACGCACGCGATCTCCTCGGGGTGGGCGGCGAAGGCCGCCTCGAGCGCGTCGACGTCGTTGTACGGCAGGACGATCGTCTCGGCCGCCGAGTCGGCTGGGACGCCGGCGGAGTCGGGGAGGGCGAACGTCGCAACCCCGCTGCCCGCCGAGGCGAGGAGGCTGTCGACATGGCCGTGGTAGCAGCCGGCGAACTTGACGACGAGGGTGCGACCGGTGAACCCGCGGGCGAGGCGGATGGCGCTCATCGTCGCCTCCGTGCCGCTGTTGACGAGGCGCACCTGCTCGACGGGCTCGACCCGCGCGATGATCTCCTCGGCGAGGGCGACCTCGTTCTCGCTCGGGGTGCCGAAGGAGAAGCCCCGGGCCGCCGCCTCCTGGACGGCCGTGAGGACGTCCGGGTGCGCATGTCCGAGGATCATCGGTCCCCAGCTGCACAGGAGGTCGACGTAGCGGTTGCCGTCGACGTCGGTCAGCCACGGACCCTTGGCGCTGGCCATGAACCGCGGCGTGCCCCCGACGGAGCGGAACGCGCGGACCGGCGAGTTGACCCCGCCGGGGATGGCGCGGGACGCACGCTCCATGAGGAGGGCGGACGCGGCGGTGGGCATCTGAGAGGACGGCATACGTCCATTGTTGCGTGTCGCCACCGCCCGTCGGTTGCCCGTCCCTGGCGCGACCGGGCCGCAGGTCAGTCGGCGAGGTCCCCGGGCTCGAGCCGCGCCTTCCCGCCGAGGGCCTTCCGGTCGACGACCTCCATCGCCCCGCCGACGGCGGCCAGCTGCTCGGGTGTGAGCAGGTCGACGAAGTTGGACCGGACGCTCGCCACGTGGATGCGAGCCATCTCCTCGACGGCTCGCCGGCCGGCCGGCGTTAGGACGAGCTCGACGCCCCGACGGTCGTCGGCACAGGGCTCGCGGACGACCCACCCACGCGTCTCGAGGCGCGCCGCCGTATGCGTGACCCGGCTGCGCGACTGGACGATGATCTCGGCGAGGGCGCTCATCCGCAGGCGGCCACCGGGGGCCTCCGACAGCATGGAGATCAGCTCGTACTCTGACAGGCCGATGCCCCGGGAGCGCAGGTCATGGTCGAGGGTGGCTTCCAGGGCCCGGGACGCCCGCAGGTAGGACCGCCAGGACCGCTGTTCGTCCGCGTCGAGCCATCGTGGTTCCTGGCTGCGCCGGGACATCCTCGGCATGGGCTGCGTCCTCCCCGGCTACTTCCCAGTTCATTGCCCGACGCGTCGGGAATGTGATTGACTCTTCAATGGTTGCACACGATGCACGACATCCCCAACCCTCATGCCTGCGCAAAACCCCCAAAGGAGTATGCACCATGACCACGAGCCTCCCCGGCCTCACCCCCGGCACCTGGACCGTCGACTCGAACCACAGCGAGGTCGGCTTCGTAGCCCGTCACCTCATGGTGGCCAAGGTCCGCGGCCGCTTCACCAACGTCAGCGGCACCGTCACCGTCACCGACCCCATCGAGCAGTCGACCGTCGAGGTCACCGCGCAGATGGACTCCATCGACACTCGCACGGCCGACCGCGACACCCACCTGAAGAGCGCCGACTTCTTCGACATCGAGAAGTACCCGACGATGACCTTCAAGAGCACGTCTTTCGACGGCAAGAAGCTCACCGGTGACCTCACCATCAAGGACGTCACCAAGCCGGTGACCTTCGATGTCGAGTTCAGCGGCGTCCAGGCCGACCCGTGGGGCGCCACGAAGGCCGGCTTCGAGGCCGAGGCCAACGTCGACCGCACCGACTGGGGCCTCACGTGGAACGCCGCGCTCGAGGGCGGCGGCGTCCTCGTCGGCGAGAAGGTCAAGCTCGTCATCGACGTCGAGCTCCTCAAGACCCCCTGACCCACCTCCGGCATCGCCGGAACCGCGCGCGCAGCGCGCAAGAGTGAACGCCCGCCGGGGAACCATCCCCGCGGGCGTTCTCCGTGTCGTGCCGTTGCCGGGGTGATAACGCGCGGCAGAGCGCGCGTTATCACCCCGGCGAGCGGGGGGCGCACCGCGCTCAGAGGCGCGCGGCGGCCTCGAGGGCGTAGTACGTGAGGATGATCGAGGCGCCGGCGCGCTTGATGTTGAGGAGGGACTCCATCATGACGCGGTCCCGGTCGATCCACCCGTTGGCCGCCGCCGCCTCGATCTGTGAGTACTCCCCGGAGATCTGGTACGCCGCGACGGGCACGTGCGACATCGCTGCCGCGGCGGCGACGATGTCGAGGTGCGGCTGGGCCGGCTTGACCATGACGATGTCGGCGCCTTCGGCGATGTCGAGCTCGAGCTCCCGCAGTGACTCCGTCGCGTTGGCCGGGTCCTGCTGGTACGTCGCTCGGTCGCCGACGAGGGAGGACTGGACCGCCTCACGGAACGGACCGTAGAGACCCGAGGTGTACTTCGCGGCATACGCGACGATCGCGGTGTCGATGAACCCCTCGGCGTCAAGGGCCTCACGGACATACCCGACCTGGCCGTCCATCATCCCCGACGTCCCGAGGGCGTGGCTCCCGGCGCGGGCCTGCGCGACTGCCATCGAGGCGTAGCGCTCGAGCGTCTCGTCGT
The DNA here is from genome assembly GCA_021783215.1 of Actinomycetes bacterium. Lineage (GTDB taxonomy): Bacteria > Actinomycetota > Actinomycetes > Actinomycetales > Dermatophilaceae > JAJXUB01. Next base: position 14,609 of record JAJXUB010000038.1, read on the forward strand.
TGTCGACCGTGCCGTCGGCGGCGAGAACGCCGCAGTGGCCGTGGTCGGTGAACTCGTCGAGGCACAGGTCGGTCATGACGACGATGTCGTGCCCGACCGCCTCGACGACCCGCGACGTCGCGACGTTGAGAATGCCGGCGGGGTCGTCCGCCCCCGAGCCGGTCGCGTCCTTGGTCAGCGGCACTCCGAAGATCATGATCCCGCCGAGCCCGGCATCGACGCAGCGCCGCGCCTCGTCGACGAGACCGTCGAGGGTGTGCTGGACCACCCCGGGCATCGACGAGATGGGATGTGGTTCGGTGATGCCCTCGCGGACGAAGACCGGCAGGACGAGCTCGGCCGGGTGGAGACGGGTCTCGGCGACGAGCCGGCGCATCGCCGCGCTACGACGGAGCCGTCGGGGACGGATGACGGGCACCGCGGGGCTGGGTTGGGCAAGGTTCACTGGCTTGCCCTCCTGCGGTGGCTGGACCGGCGGGTCGACGGGCGCGTGAGCGCGGCGCCGGCCTCGGAGGCGGCGAGCGCGAGCGACCGCCCATGGTCGGCGAGCGCGTCGATGAGCGCCTCGGTCGTCGCCGTCGGGGCGAGCACGTCGACGCGGAGGCCATGCTCCTCGGCCGTCTTGGCCGTCTGCGGCCCGATGCACGCGATGACGGTCGACGTATGCGGTTTCCCGGCGATGCCGACGAGGTTGCGGACCGTGGAGCTCGAGGTGAAGACGACCGCGTCGAAGTCGCCCGACTTGATGGCGCCGCGGATCTCCGCCGACGGAGGCGCCGCCCGGACAGTGCGGTAGGCCGTGACGTCGTCGACCTCCCAGCCGAGGTCGTGGAGGCCCGCGACGAGGGTGTCCGTCGCGATGTCCGCCCGCGGAAGAAGCACCCGGTTGATCGGGTCGAGGTCGGGGTCGTAGGGGGCCCAGTCCTCGAGCAGCCCGGCAGCGGAGCTTTCGCCGGACGGGACGAGGTCGGGGTGGATGCCCCACTCGCGCAGCGCCGCCGCCGTGACACCGCCGACCGCGGCGACCCGCAGCCCGGCGAGGGCACGGGAGTCCAGCCCGAACGACTCGATCTTGTCCCGGACGGCCCGGACCGCGTTGACCGACGTGAAGCCGATCCACTCGTAGCGGCCCGTGACGAGACCCTTGATGGCACGCTCCATCTGGTGCGGCGTACGGGGTGGCTCGACGGAGATCGTCGGAACGACGGTCGAGCGGGCGCCGTATGCCGTGAGCCGGCGCTCCATCGAGCGCGCCTGGTCCTTCGTCCGCGGGACGAGGACGTCCCAGCCGAACAGCGGCTTGGACTCGAACCAGGACATCGTCTCGCGGACGGCGACGGTCGGGCCGACGACAGCGAGAGCGGGGAAGGCGACGTCCCGCAGCGCCGTCGCGGACTCCCCGAGGGTCGTCGTCACCGTGGACTGCCGGTTCGTCGTCCCCCTCTGGGTGACGGCGACGAGGCAGTCGGCCGCCCGGCCGGCCGCCAGGAGGTCGCC
>JAJXUB010000160.1 GCA_021783215.1 Actinomycetes bacterium
GTAGGCGTTCATGACGGCGCGGTAGCGCTCGAGGCTGAAGATCAACGTGACATTGACGCTTATGCCCTCGCCGATGACGGCGGTGACCGCCGGGATGCCCTCGAGCGTGGCGGGGATCTTGATGAGAACGTTCGGGCGCCCGACGGCCGTCGCGAGCGTCCGCGCCTGCTCGATCGTGCCGTCCGTGTTGTGCGCGAGGCGTGGGTCCACCTCGATGGACACCCGTCCGTCCTTGCCGCCGGTCGCCTCGTAGGTCGGGAGCAGGACGTCGCACGCGTCGCGGACGTCCTGGGTGGTCATGGCGAAGACGGCGTCGTCGACGGTCGTCCCGACCGCGGCGAGCCGAGCGACCTGGGCGTCGTAGGCGTTTCCCGTCGACAAGGAGCCCTGGAAGATCGTCGGGTTCGTCGTGACGCCGACGACGCCGCGGTGGTCGACGAGATCCTTGAGGTTGCCGGACGTTATCCGCTCCCGGGACAGGTCGTCGAGCCAGATCGAGACCCCGGCTGCGGCGAGTGCGGCAACGGGGCTCGTGGTGTCGGTCATGGTCGGGTGTCCTTCCTCGATGCGTTGGTGAGGCTGCGGCGGGCCGCGGCGACGACCCTCTCCGGTGTGAACCCGAACTTCTCGAAGAGCACGGCGGCCGACGCCGACGCGCCGAAGTGGTCGATGGAGACGCACTCGCCGACGTCGCCGACGTAGTCCCGCCATCCCTGGGGGACGGCGGCCTCGACGCTGACCCGCGCCCGGACCGCCTTCGGCAGCACCCGCTCCCGGTAGGCGGCGGGCTGCTCGGCGAACCACTCGAGGCACGGTGCCGAGACGACACGGGTGCCGACACCGGACTTCTCCAGCTGCTCGCGCGCGGCGACGGCGAGGGAGACCTCGGAGCCCGTGGCGATGAGGATGACCTGCGGGGTGCCGGTGCTGGCCTCGTAGAGGATGTAGGCCCCCTTGGCCGTGTTCGTCGCGGACGCGGCTTTGTCCTTCCCGCGTCCCCGTTCGAGGATCGGCAGGTTCTGGCGGGAGAGGGCCAAGCCGGCGGGCCGGGACCGCCGGAGGATCTCGGCCCACGCGTGTGCCGTCTCGTTGGCGTCCGCCGGCCGAACGACGTCGAGACCCGGGATCGCCCGGAGCGACGCGAGATGCTCGATGGGCTGGTGGGTCGGTCCGTCCTCGCCGAGACCGATCGAGTCATGCGTCCACACGAACGTGACCGGCGCCTGCTGCAGGGCGGCGAGACGCACCGACGGCCGCATGTAGTCGGAGAAGACAAGGAAGGTGCCACCGTACGGCCGGGTGAGCCCCTCCAGGGCGATCCCGTTGAGGATCATGCCCATCCCGAACTCGCGGATACCGAAGTGGAGCGTCCGGCCGTAGGGGCCACCGGACCACTCGCGGGTCTGCTTGGCGCGCGGGATGAACGACGGCTGACCCTCCATCGTCGTGTTGTTCGACTCGGCGAGATCGGCCGAGCCGCCCCACAGCTCCGGAAGGACGTCGGCGAGGGCGCCGAGAACCTTCCCGGACGCCGCGCGCGTGGCCAGACCCTTGGCGTCCGGGGCGAAGGTGGGAAGCGACGTCTCGAAGCCGTCCGGCAGCCGCCCCGAGACGAGGCGGTCGAGCAGGGCAGCCCGGTCGGGGTTGGCACGCCGCCAGGCGGCATACGTCGTGTTCCACTCGCGGTGGAGCGCCTTCCCGCGGGCCTTGACGGCCCGGGCGTGGGTGAGGACGGCGCGCTCCACGGCGAAGGACTTCTTCGGGTCGAAGCCGAGGAGGACCTTCGTCGCGGCGACCTCCTCGGCGCCGAGGGCGGCGCCGTGGGCCTTCCCGGTGTCCTGCCGCGTCGGTGCGGGCCACCCGATGATGGTGCGGAGGAGGACCAGCGTGGGCCTGGGCGACCGGCGGCTTCGGGCCAGCGCGGCGTCGAGAGCATCCACGTCCTCGACGTAGTCGGCGTGACCCCCGCTTGCGCGCCAGTCGACTCGCTCGACGTGCCAGCCGTAGGCCGTGTAGCGCGCCGCGACGTCCTCGGAGAAGGAGATCTCGGTCTTGTCCTCGATGGAGATCGTGTTCTGGTCGTACACGACGGTGAGGTTGCCGAGCTCCTGGTGGCCGGCGAGGGCGGCCGCCTCGTGGGTGACGCCCTCCATCATGTCGCCATCTGAGGCGAGCACCCAGACGTGGTGGTCGAACGGGCTCGCGCCGGGCTTGGCGTCCGGGTCGAGCAGGCCGCGCTGCCGGCGCTGTGCCATGGCCATGCCGACCGCGGCGGCGAAGCCCGAGCCGAGCGGCCCGGTCGTCAGCTCGACGCCTTTCGTGTGGTGGACCTCGGGGTGGCCCGGCGTCAGCGAGCCCCAGGTCCGCAGCGCCTCGAGGTCCTTCAGCTCGAGCCCGTACCCCGACAGGTAGAGCTGGATGTACTGGGTCAGGCTGGAGTGACCGCACGAGAGGACGAACCGGTCTCGGCCGAGCCACTTAGGGTCGCTGGGGTCGTGCCTCATGACGCGCTGGTAGAGCAGGTAGGCGACGGGGGCGAGGCTCATGGCCGTCCCCGGGTGTCCGTTACCTACCTTCTGGACGGCGTCCGCGGCGAGGACGCGGACGGTGTCCACGGCCCGGCGGTCGAGGTCGGACCAGCCGACGTGCTTGGCGATGGCCGGACGCAGACCCCCGGTCCTGTTGGGGATCGGAGCAGCGGCGCGTTGACGGGCGGGACTCACAGGCGGTCGGACCTTCCTCGTCGAAAGTTCAGGGGAGCTCGGCGCTCTCCGTCCTCGAGCCTAGTAGGCGGTCCGCATTCACCGTAGTCTGACGGCGCCCGGATACACTCACGCACCCGACGACAGACCGGAGGACCACGTGGCCACCTTGGAGACGCCGCACGCGATCTCTGTGACCCCTCGGCCCGAGTGGCGGCGCACCGTCGCCGGCTACGTGTCGCTCATGAAGCCTCGGATCATCGAGCTCCTCCTCGTGACGACCGTGCCGGCCATGTTCCTCGCCGCGCGTGGGGTCCCCTCGCTGCTCCTCGTCGCCGCGACGCTCGCCGGTGGCGTGCTCAGCGCCGGCGCCGCGAACACGTTCAACTGCGTCTACGACCGCGACATCGACGCCCTCATGCACCGCACGGAGAACCGGCCCATGGTCACGGGCGAGATCTCCCCACAGGCGGGACTCGTCTTCGGCGCCGCGCTGACGGTCGTCTCGACCGCGTGGTTCGCGCTCGTCGTCAACGTGCCGAGCGCGCTCCTGTCGCTGCTCGCCATCGTCTTGTACTCGGTCGGCTACACGATGGTGCTCAAGCGGAGGACCTCGCAGAACATCGTGTGGGGCGGGGTTGCCGGCTGCATGCCGACGCTGATCGGCTGGTCCGCGGTCACCGGCGGCGTCGGCTGGCCCGCGCTCGTCCTCTTCCTCGTCGTCTTCTTCTGGACGCCGCCGCACTACTGGCCCCTGTCCATGGCGTTCCGCGAGGAGTACGCGAACGCCCACGTGCCGATGCTTCCGGTGCAGGAGGGGACCGTGTCCGTGGCGCGGCACATCGTCGG
>JAJXUB010000039.1 GCA_021783215.1 Actinomycetes bacterium
GCGGTCCTGCAGCACCGCCATAAGCGGCGCCCAGTCCACGGCCTCGCCGTCACCGCCGTGCAACACGACCACCGGCTCACCCTGCCCGGCGTCCAAGACGTGCACCCGCAGGGTTGGGGACTCGATCTCGACGAAACGAGACACCGCGTCCACCCGGTAGTGCTCCAGCAGCCTCTGCTGATGCTGGACGAAGCTCTCCCGAACCGACCTTGCCGCCTGGTCCGCCGGCTCGCGTCCTAGTTGCTGGGCCATGTCAGGCTCCTTCGCTGCCATGACCGTGGCCAGATGCCGCGCAGTGGCCTTCGATCAGGCGGTCCTGTCGCTGTCAGTCACTCCATACGCCGGGCGCCTGCGTCGCTCTGGTCCGACTGACGCCAGCCAACCGCGACGGGCGGACACCTGGGGAGCGACGAGCGATACCGTTACCGATACAGCTCAGCCCGACTCTGCAACCAGACGGCGAAGCTGCTCGGGGTCTCGCGGCAGGAGTCGTCCCTCGGCCACCAGAAGAGCGTCCCGGGCTCCCAGGGCCTCCCGGGTACGGGCCCGATACGTCGCGTAGGGCTCTGCGGCTACCGGGAACAGCGCCATCCCGAGGTGCTCGAGCCACTCCTCGACAACGCCGGCGACCTGCGCGGCCAACTCGTGCCGCCCGGCACCGCTCAACGCGTTTGCCACAGTCGTCAGCCGGAACACCGCGTATGCCTCGGCACCCGCCCCGACCATCCCGGCAAACGCGTCCAGAGCGCGCTCGATGGCGGCGTCAGAGTCTCCCTGGGCGAGCGACAGCTCCGCAAGGCTGCCGGTGACGTTGGCGATCCCCCACGGCGAGCGCATCTCCCGAAATCGGGTCAGCGAACGGTCGAGGTGACGTTGTGCGGCGTCGACGTCCCCCTGTGTGAGAGCGACGCGCCCCAACCGAAGCTGGCTCATCGCCTGACCGTGGGTCGACCCGTGCTCGATGGCCACGGCCAGGCTGCGTTCGAGCAAGACGCGCGCCCGGTGGAGGTCCCCGCGCACAAGGTGCGTCATTGCTCGCAGGCCGATGACCTCCGACCGCCATGCCGGAGGCATCTCGTCGCGGAGAAGGTCCGCCTGGTCGAGTCGGGCCAGTGCCCCGACAGTGTCGCCCTCGGACCACGCCGCGTCGGCGTCGAGGACGACCAGCGGTCCGGCAACCGCTGGGTCGACGTCGCCGTGCAGCGCCGTCTCGATCCACCGTCGTACCTCGCTGGCTCTGTTGAGGTAGTACCACTGCAGGGCGACGGCGCCGACGAGCCGTAAGCCCACCTCGCGGTCGCCGGGCCCGAGCAGGGTCCATCTCAGGGCGCTTCGAAGGTTGGCGTCCTCGGCCGCCAGCCAACGGGCGGTCTCGAGCCCCGGCCACGCCTCCGGGTTCCCGACGTCCCGCTCGGCGACTCCCATGAGCCACAAGGCCAGTCGATTCCGCACGGCTGGCTCCTCATCTTCGTTCCGAAGATGACTCTCTGCGAAGCCACGGACCACTTCGAGCACAGCCACGCGGCCGGGCTGCAACCTCAACAACGACGTGGCCTCGAGCCCGCAGACGGCACGCGCCGCATCCTCGGGGCGGACCGCCGCGACGTCCGGCAGGGCGGCTGCCGAGATGCTTCCCGTGGTTGCGCCCAGCGCTCGCAGGACGCGCCGTTCCACCGGTGCCAACAGGTCATAGCTCCATCCGATCGTGGCGGACATCGTGTGGTGGCGCTGGTCGCGGCCCCCTCCCGCGGCGTCCAGCACAGGAAGGCCGCGATCGAGGTCCTCCGACAGCTCGGCCACGGTGAGAGCCCGGGTCCGACGTGCGGCGAGCTCGATCGCCAGCGGCAGGCCGTCGAGCCGTCTACAGACCTCCGCCACGCCCTTCAGGTCGGTCGCCACCGACGCTCGGCGTCCAACCGCACTGCAGCGTTCGACGAAGAGCGCCACCGCGGGACCTGGACTTCCGTCGTCTCCGTCAACGGCCAGCGGGTCCACGACGAACTCGTACTCGCCGTAGACGTCGAGGCGTGTCCGGCTGGTGCACAGGCACGTCAGATCCGGGCATTCCTCCAGCAGCTTCACGATGACCTCGCCAACCCCTGCCAGATGCTCGAGGTTGTCCAGGACCGCCAGCTCAGGCTGGCGACGGAGCCGCTCTCCCACGGCGTCTCGTCGGGGGTTGCCCGCAACGGCGGGAACGGAGTAGGCGCCGGCCAGCTGGTCGAGGATCTCACCGGGCTCAGTCTCCGCAGCCAGCGGCACGAAGGCCGGCCACACGTCGTACTGACGCCGGACATACCGTGCCACCTCGATGGCAAGCCGCGTCTTCCCCACCCCCGGGGGTCCGGTGACGGTCACCAGTCGCGCCGACCCTCCGGTGATTGCCAGCATGTGGGCGAGGTCGGCCACCTCCCGATCCCGTCCAAACAGATCCGTGAGCGAGGCCGGGAGCGGACTCGGCGCCGGCGGGTCATCGGCCGGGTCGAGATGAGGCGGCGTGGACCACGATCGCGCCGCGGCGACGAAGCGGCCGCGTTCGTCGGGGCTGACGTCGAGCACGTCAGCGAGCCGGCCGGCCATTGCCTGCGACGGTCGCCGCTCCCCGCCCTCGATCTTTCGGATGGTGATCGTCGCACAGCCAACCAGCTGGCCGAGCTGCTGCTGGGTCAGGTCCATGGCCCGGCGCCGCCGGCGTACCGACACGCCAAAGGGAACGGGGACTGCCACAGGAGCAGTATCCGTCAGATGTGACGACGCGGCGATGGCCCCGACAATGTCCCCGGGCACCTCCGGAAGGTTCAGCTCAGGCATACCGATGTATGGCTGGAGCACGTCCGCCGGGGTCGTCCCACTCAGCGATCTCCGGTGGGCTCAGGCACCTTTGGTCGCCGTGCACAGAAACACGCCGAACTCGCGGTCGCCCTTGAGGATGGTCGTGGCGTCAACGAACCGGACCTTGGCGAATCCGGCGTCTGCCAACTGCTCGGCGAGACGCCGCCGGTCGAATCCGTGATGTCCGTCAAAGTCGACCCTGTCGGCGTGAAAGGCACCGTCGCGATCCTCGTCGAGGTCCGCGATGGCCAGCTGACCACCGTTGACCAGGAGCTCCGCCACGGACCGCAGGAGCCCGTCCAGGTCCCGAACGTGATGCAACGCCATGGAGCTCCACACCACGTCAAAGGCGCCGTCGAGCGGGTCAGTCGTGAGGTCTGCCTGAACCGCGCGAAGGCGGTCACTGAGCCCGGCCGCCTGGATCCGCTCCCGTGCTACCTGCACCATCCCGGCGGAGGGGTCGGTCACGACAACAGAGCCGACCCGGCCGGAGAGCAAGATGCTCAGCCGACCGGTGCCAGCACCCACGTCGAGTGCACTCATCCGAGGGGTGAGGGTAAGGGCCTCCTCGATGGCTTGGGCCACCGCGACCTGCCGCTCCTCATGGCCGGCCTTGTCGTCCCACGTCGCTGCTTCGTCATCGAATCCTTCGTGTTCGTGCATGTGTCCGACCCTAGGCCCCGCGCTGCCGCCCGATACCTCCGTCGCGCGGTCCAACCGGAGCCGTGCCGATGCGGTCACCGGCGGATAGACGCAGCCCGCTGCACGCCCGGGACGCGGCTTCGACGCGAGCCCGGACACCAGGTGGTCAGCGCGGTGCGGTCACCGCGTGATCTTCGAGATCTTCCAAGCCACCTGCGCGAGCTGATGGAGCGTACTTCCCGGAGTGGCTGCTGCAGCGGCGCCGTGCGGGAACCGGCTCGACCGTCGCGGCAGGTTGTGAGGCGTCAGTAGGCCTCGCCGGCGTCGCCCTTGGCGACGAGCGACGTGGGCGGGGTGAACTGCGGGCCGTAGCGGTCAGCGAGCTCGCGAGCACGCGCGACGAAACCGGCAAGCCCGCCCGCATAGCCGTTCATGTACTGCACGACGCCGCCGGTCCAGCCCGGGAAGCCGATGCCGAGGATCGAGCCGATGTTGGCGTCCTCGACCGACCTGAGCACGCCCTCGTCGAAGCACTTGACGGTCTCGAGGGCTTCGGCGAAGAGCATCCGCTCCTTCATGTCCTCGAACGGCAGCTCCGTGGCGCCGCCGAACTTCTCCGCCAGCCCCGGCCACAAGCGGGAGCGCGCGCCGTCCGCGTAGTCGTAGAAGCCGGAGCCCCCGAGCCTGCCGGTGCGACCGTCGGCGATGAGCGCGTCGACGACGGCATACGCCGGGTGGTCATAGTACGTGTCGCCCTTGCCGTCCGCCTCCAGGCCGGCGCGGGTCTCCTTCTGGATCTTGCTCAGGAGCGTCAGGTTCAGCTCGTCGGCGAGCTGCAACGGCGCCGCCGGGTAACCCGCCTGGAGACCGGCCTGCTCGACCGACGCCGGGTTGGCCCCCTCGCCCACCATGGCGATGGCCTCGTTCATGAAGGTACCGATCACGCGGCTGGTGAAGAAGCCGCGGCCGTCGTTGACGACGATCGGCGTCTTCCTGATCTGGCGGGCGAGGTCGAAGGCCTTGGCCAGCGCCTCGTCGCTCGTCTTCTCGCCGGCGATGATCTCCAGCAGGGGCATCTTGTCGACGGGAGAGAAGAAGTGAAGGCCGATGAAGTCCTTCTGACGCTTCACGCCCTTGGCCAGGCCGGTGATCGGCAGCGTCGAGGTGTTCGAGCCCAGCAGAGCGTGCCCGTCGACGACGTCCTCGATCTCCCGGAAGACCGTGTGCTTCAGGTCGACGCTCTCGAACACCGCCTCGATGACCAGGTCACAGCCCGCGAGGTCGGCAGGGTCGTCCGTCGGGGTGATGCGGCTGAGCGTCTCGTCGGCCTGCTCCCGGGTCGACCCGCCGCGGAACACCGCCTTGTCGAGCAGGCCGGCCGAGTATGCCTTGCCCCGCTCGGCCGCCTCTAGCGACACGTCCTTGAGGACGACGTTCATGCCGCCGCGGGCGCACACGTAGGCGATCCCGGCGCCCATCATGCCCGCGCCGAGCACGCCGACCTTCTGGAAGGTCGACGTCGGGTGGCCTGCGGGCCGGCTGCCACCGCGGTTGATGTGCTGGAGGTCGAAGAAGAACGCCTTGATCATGTTCTTGGAGACCTGGCCCGTGACCAGCTCGGTGAGGTAACGGGACTCGATGACGAGGGCGGTCTCGAAGTCCACCTGCGCGCCCTCGACGGCAGCGGCGAGGATCGCGCGTGGCGCCGGGTAGTTCGCGCCCCTGAGCCGCTTGCGGAGGTTGGCCGGGAACGCCGGGAGGGTGGCCGCCAGCGCCGGGGTGCTCGGGGCGCCTCCGGGGATCGTGTAGCCCTTGGTGTCCCACGGCTGCACAGGTGTGGGGTTCGCCGCGATCCACGCCCTGGCCGCGGGGAGCAGCGCTTCCACGCTCCCGACGAGCTCGTCCACGAGCCCGATCTCGAGCGCCGCGGTAGGCGAGTACGAGGTGCCCTGGAGGAGAACCTTCATGAGGGCGTCGGAGATGCCGAGCATACGGACCGTGCGCACCACACCGCCGCCACCGGGAAGCAGCCCGAGGGTCACCTCGGGCAGCCCGACCTGCGCGCCCTTGACGTCGGCGAGGATCCGGTGATGGCAGGCGAGCGCGATCTCGAGGCCGCCGCCGAGGGCCGCACCGTTGATGGCTGCGACGACGGGCTTGCCGAGGGTCTCGAGAGTGCGCAGCTGCGCCTTGATCTCGGTGGCGCCCTCGAAGAACTCCTGGGCCTGGTCCTTCGTCGTCGCCATGAGGTCGTCCAGGTCGCCACCGGCGAAGAAGGACTTCTTGGCCGAGGTGAGGATGACGCCGGTGATGCTGTCCTTCTCGGCGATGAGCCGGTCGACGGTCTTGCGCATCGAGGTGACGTAGGCGGCGTTCATCGTGTTGGCCGACTGGGACGGGTCGTCCAGGATGAGGACGACGACGCCGTCCGTGCCCTTGTCGTAGCGGATCGTCTCTGGCGTGGTCATGGTTGGAGGCTCCTGTGGCTCGGCGAAGGGGGCACTCAGACGCGCTCGATGAGGGTGGCGACGCCCATGCCGCCACCGATACAGAGCGTGATGAGGGCGGTGCGCAGGTTGCGGCGCTCGAGCTCGTCGACCATGGTGCCCAGGATCATCGCGCCGGTCGCGCCTAGGGGGTGACCCATGGCGATGGCGCCGCCGTTGACGTTGAGCTTCTCGTCGGGGATGCCGAAGTCGCGCTGGTACTTCAGGACGACGGATGCGAACGCCTCGTTGATCTCGAAGAGGTCGACGTCGGCGGCGGTGATGCCGGCGGTCCGGAAGAGCTTCCTGGTGGCCGGCGTCGGTCCGGTGAGCATGATCGTCGGGTCCGCGCCGGTGGTCGCGGTCGCGACGATGCGGGCCCGCGGGGTGAGCCCAAGCTCGCTGCCGATGCGCTCCGAGCCGACGAGGACGAGGGCGGCGCCGTCAACGATGCCCGACGAGTTGGCGGCGGTGTGGACGTGGTTGATGCGCTCGACGCCGTGGTACTTCTGCAGTGCGACCGCGTCGAAACCGCCCACCTCGCCCACCGTCGCGAACGACGGTTTGAGCGCACCGAGGGACTCCACGGTGGAGTCGGCGCGCATGTGCTCGTCGTGGTCGAGCACGACCAGCCCGTTGCGGTCGACGACGGGGATGACAGAGTTCGAGAAGTAGCCGTGCTCCCACGCGTGGGCCGCGGCCTTCTGCGACCGCACCGCGTAGGCGTCGACATCCTCGCGGCTGAACCCTTCCATCGTGGCGATCAGGTCGGCGCCCACTCCCTGGGGCACGAAGTAGGTGTCGTAGTTGGTGGCCGGGTCCATCGCCCAAGCCCCGCCGTCGGAGCCGATCGGCACCCGCGACATCGACTCGACGCCGCCGGCGAGAAGGAGATGGTCCCAGCCCGAGCGAACTTTCTGGGCGGCCGTGTTCACCGCCTCCAGCCCGGAAGCGCAGAACCGGTTGACCTGCACCCCAGCCACGGTGTCGGGCAGCCCGGCCGCCAGCGCGGCCGTCCGGGCGATGACCGCCCCCTGGTCGCCGACGGGCGAGACGACCCCGAGGATGACGTCGTCGACGCGGTCGACCTCCAGGGAGGGGTTGCGCTTGCGGATCTCGTCGATGAGCCCGACGACGAGGTCGATCGGCTTCGTGCCGTGCAGCGAACCGTTCCGGTAGCGCCCACGGGGGGTGCGGATCGCGTCGTAGACGAACGCTTCGATGCTCATGCCGAGCAGTCCCTTCCGAACGGGATCAGTGGTGCAGGGGGCGAAAGGATGCGCGTGGCCACTCGGGCTGGGTCATGGCCGGTGCGGCACCGAAGTCGCCGAACCGTAGGCCGCGGGGTGGTCGGCGCAAGTATGGACCCGCTATTGACACAGTGTCAACAGCCGGTCACGATGACCCCGACAACCGGAACGGGGGATGCCATGACCGATGCCCAGATCACCTACGAGGTCGCCGACCGGATCGGCCTGATCACGTTGAACCGACCGGAGGCGCGCAACGGCTACACCCTGCAGATGGCGGACGAGGTCGCCGCCGCCTTGGCCGACGCGAACCGGAACGACGCGGTGAGGGTCGTCGTCCTCGCGGCCAACGGCAGGGACTTCTGTGTCGGCGCCGACCTCAGCAGCGGAGCGCTCACCGTCACCGAGGAGGGATCGGGCAGCAGCTGGGTCGAGCCTGCGACCCGGGTCGCGCGTCCGATGTACAACCTCGACAAGCCTGTCATCGCGGCCGTGTGCGGCGCCGCCGTCGGAGTCGGCTCGACGATGATCCTGCCGGCCGACTTCCGCATCGCCTCGGACGACAGCCGGTTCGGCTTTGTCTTCGCACGCCGGGGCATCTACCCCGAAGGCGGCTCGACCTGGTTCCTGCCGCGACTCGTGGGGATCGGCCGGGCCACCGACTGGATGCTCACCGGCCGGCTCATCGCCGCGGACGAGGCGCTCGCCGCCGGGCTCGTCACCGAGGTGCTCCCGCGGGCAGAGGTGCTCGGCAGGGCCCTCGAGCTCGCCGCCGACATCTCGACGCGGGTGGCCCCGGTCTCCGCCGCGGTCATCCGCAAGGCGCTGCACCGGATGAGCGCCCGGACCGGCCCCGAAGCGGCCTTCCGGCTCGACTCCCTGCTCATCGCGAGCTGCGCGACCAGTGCTGATGCCGTCGAGGGCGTTCAGTCGTTCCTCGAGCGGCGCGACCCGGTCTTCCCGGGGAGGGTCCCCGACGGCATACCGGACTTTCTCCCATGGTGACCCACGGCGAGGCAGGCCGAGCACGCCGTCTCGATCCGGACATCCGACGTGAGGAGATTCTGCGCTGCGCGGTCCGGCTCTTCGGCGAACGGCCGTACGCCGAGGTCTCGACAGCGGAGATCGCCGAGGCGGCCGGAGTCACCCGAGGCCTCATCCACCACTACTTTGGTACCAAGCGGGGCATCTACCTCGACGTCGTGCGGGCGATGGTGCTCGTGCCGAACCTCGACGAGGCGAGCGGGCCGGCCGACTCGGTGCGCGAACGGGTCGAACAGAGCGTGGGCTGGTTCCTCGACACGGTCGCCCTCCATGGCGGGACCTACGTGGCTGTCACCGGCCCGGAGGGGATCGCCGGCGATCCGGAGGTTGAGAGGATCCTCGCCGTCGCCGACGACATTGCCGCACGCAAGATTCTCCGGGCGGTCGGTTATGGCTGGGACAGCACGGAGCACTCCCCGGAACGAGCCGTGCTGCGGGCATACTGCCAGCTGGTCAAAGGCACCGTGCGCGAGTGGCTGCGGTCGCGGTCAGTGACCCGCGAGCAGGCCTACCTGCTGCTCACCGAGGCGCTTGTTGCGATCGTTGAGGACGTCCTGCCCGCCGTCTCGAGGTACGCCTCACCGGCCGGGCGCGAGCTGCCTCGGGGACACTGACCCAACGCGACCATCCGGCTCCTCGTATCCCCACAGAGTGGCGGTGAGCACGGCCACTCCCGCGAGCGAGGCCCCGGGCGCCGAGCGTGGACGGGCCACCCGGTGACCGTGGGATGGCCGGCGTCGCGCAGCCCGGGGGTAGCCACCGTCGAGCCGGGCGGCGTCCAGTCCGGCGCCGCGTAGGGCGGAGACGGCCGTCGCCGCCATGACGCAGTAGGGACCGCGGCAGTAGGCGACGATCGGGGTGTCCCTCGGGAGCTCGGCGAGGCGCTGGGCCAGGTTGGTCACGGGGATGTTGACGGCGCCGTCGACGTGGCCGGATAGCGATAATGGTCGGGACTGGTTTGGTCTTGGTCCCGAAGGAGGAGGGCTTCGTGGAGGTCCTGATCGTCATCAACGGGTCGGCATACGGGCTCGACTCGACGTACAACGCGGTGCGGCTCGCGGCGGCCACGGCCAAGCGGGAGGGCGTCGAGACGACGGTCTTCCTGATGGGCGACGGTGTGACGGCCGCGCTGGCCGGTCAGAAGAGCCCCGACGGGTACTACAAGCTCGACCGCATGCTCGGGTCGGTGACCCGGCGCGGCGGGTCGGTCCTTTGCTGTGGCACGTGCATGGATGCCCGCGGCATCCGCGAGGACATGCTCATGGACGGGGCACGCCGCTCCACGATGGAGGAGCTGACCGACCACACGCTGGCGGCGGACAAGGTCCTCGTCTTCTAGTCTGGGCTGCCGCCGGCGCCGGGCACACCCTCGAGCACCGCCAGCACGAGGAAGGAGAGCGAGGTGACCAGCCCGCATCCCGGCCTGAAGGGCCGGCCGGTATACCTGGACTACAACGCGACGACGCCGGTCGACCCGCGGGTGGTCGAGGCGATGGCCGAGTACCTGAGCGTCGCGTTCGGCAACCCGTCCTCCGCACATTCGTACGGGGCGGCCGCGGCCGCGGCGGTCGAGGCTGCTCGCGCCGACGTCGCCGCTCTGCTCGGAGCGGCTGCGGGCCGGGTCGTCTTCACGGGCAGCGGGTCGGAGGCGGACGCGCTGGCGATCCGCGGCGCGGCGCTCGCCGTGCCGGCACCCCCTGGGCGGCGACGGCACGTCATCACCCAGGCCACCGAGCATCCGGCGGTGCTCGCCGCCTGCGCGGACCTGGCCGAGCTCCACGACGTCGACGTGACGGTGCTGCCGGTCGACGGCGACGGGTTGGTCGACCCGCGCGACCTCGCCGAGGCGATCACCGGCAGGACCGTCCTGATCTCGGTCATGCATGCCAACAACGAGACGGGAACCATCCAGCCGGTCGCGCAGATCACCCGGGTCGCCCACGAGCGCGGGGTGCTCGTCCACTGCGACGCGGCCCAGTCGGTCGGGAAGATCGGGGTCGACGTCGCGGAGCTGGGTGTCGACCTGCTGACCCTCGTCGGTCACAAGATGTATGCCCCGAAAGGCGTAGCCGCCCTCTACGTCGCCGACTCCGTGAGGCTGCGGCCACTGGTCGGTGGCGGGGGACAGGAGTTTGGACTGCGGGCCGGCACGGAGAACGTCGCCTCCATCGTCGGCCTCGGACGGGCCGCGCAGCTGGCCGCAGAGGCCCTGGCCGACGGCGAGAGCGACAGGCTGTCCGCCCTGCGGGACCGGCTCCAGCACGATCTCGAGTCGCTGCTGCCCGACCGGGTCCACCTCAACGGCCACCCCACGCTCCGGCTGCCGAACACCCTAAACGTGAGGATCGACGGCGCCCCGGCCCTCGGCCTGCTCGACGCCGCCTCGGGCGGCGTCGCTGCCTCCGCCGGTTCGGCCTGCCACGCCGGGGCCGCCGCCCCGTCGCCCGTGCTGACCGCCATGCGCCTCCCTCCTGAGCAGGCACTGACCGCGATCCGGCTCAGCGGCGGCCGCTGGACGAGCGCGCAGGAGGTCGACGACGCGGCCATGAGCATCGCGAGAGTCGCCGCGCCAAGGGAATGAGCAGGCAGGGCTTACCGTCGTGCTCATGGATGTCACGCTGCTCTACGTCGATGACTGCCCGAACTGGAAGGTGACCGACGAGCGGCTGGCGGCCGTGGCCGCCGAACGGCCCGACATCGTGGTCTCGCGCCGCCGCGTCGAGACGCAGGAGGAGGCCGAGCGGCTCGGCTTCCACGGCTCGCCGAGCATCCTCGTCGACGGGGTCGACGTCTTCGCCGGGCCGGGGGCCGGGGTCGGGCTGTCGTGCCGGGTCTATCGCACGCCCGAGGGGTTGAGGGGCTCGCCCACGGTCGAGCAGATCCGGGATGCAATGGGTGTCGCGAAGACGGGCAGGTCCGGTCCGGCCGTCGGGGTCGGTGGAGGGTGAGCCAGACCCGGCGACCACGGTGCCGGCCCTGCTGACGATGGGCGAGGCTGCCCGGGTGGCCTCCACGAGCCTCCGGGTTCGGCCCGGGTCCGTTCCGGGGAGGTAGTGCGTGACCGCCGGAGTCCGCGTGCGGCCACCGATCTTCATCGAAACATCGTGGTTTCGCGCCCGGATCTTCGGATCGCTGGGCCAGGCTCCATGTAGAGCCACGCCGACCGCCCCGTGGCGTGAAGGGAGCGACACACGATGGTCAGTAAAGCCGCACAGCGAAAGGCACGTCTGGACCAGGTGCGTGCCGAGCAGCGACGCCGCGAACGCCGATCGCGGGTCATCATCTTCGGCGTCGCGATCGCGGCCGTGGCCACCGTGGTCTCCCTCGTGGTGTGGGCCGTCGTGGCCGCCCCGTCGGTGAGCTCGTCGTCCACCGCGATCTCGGGCCTGCG
This sequence comes from Actinomycetes bacterium, assembly GCA_021783215.1. Classification (GTDB taxonomy): domain Bacteria; phylum Actinomycetota; class Actinomycetes; order Actinomycetales; family Dermatophilaceae; genus JAJXUB01. Next base: position 11,646 of record JAJXUB010000039.1, read on the forward strand.
CACCTACACCGGGCTCTCCCGCGACCACACGACGGCGCGGGTCACCTACCCGCAGAACCCACCGGTCGGTGGCGCGCACTCGGCCGTATGGCAGAACTGCGGCTGGTATGACGCACCCATCGCCAACGAGAACGCCGTCCACTCCCTCGAGCACAGCGCCGTGTGGGTCACCTACCGTCCTGACCTCAGCGCGGCCGACCGGGCGACCCTGAAGAGCGAGCTGGACGGCCGGACGTACGTCCTGGCCAGCCCGTATGCCGGGCTGCCGGGGCCGGTCGTGGCCAGCGCGTGGGGTAAGCAGGTCGTCCTCGACGGCGTCTCGGACCCCCGCCTGCTCCAGTTCGTCCGCGCCTTCGCCGGCAGCTCGACCGCTCCCGAACCCGGCGGCGAGTGCACCGGTGGCACGGGAAACCCGAGCTGAGGCCTGCTGGTCGCACCCCGAGCGGCCCGCCGCTCTGCGTCACGAGATCGTCAGGAGGGAAACGATGGTCCGAACCGCGAAGAAGCCCACGGCCCTCCGCGCACCGACCGCGGGGCCGGCCGACGCGGGCCGCCGACCCGAACCCCTGACAGCACTCCGAGCGCTTGTGGTCGACGACGAACCGGACCTCGTCACCGTGGTCGCGGCCTACCTGGAGAGGGACGGGTTCGAGGTGTTCACGGCCGTGGACGGGGTGGAGGCGCTCGCCGCGGCTCGGGAGCACCGGCCCGATGTCGTCATCCTCGACCTCGCGATGCCGAGGCTCGATGGCATCGAAGCCTGTCGGCGGCTGCGGACCTTCAGCGACGCCTTCGTCATCATGCTTACGGCGCGGTCCGACGAGACCGACGCACTCGCCGGGCTGGCGGCCGGCGCCGACGACTACCTGACCAAGCCGTTCTCGCCGCGCATCCTGCTCGCCAAGGTCCGGACCGTGCTCAGGAGGCCGCGGCCCGAGCCGGCCCGGCGGCTGCCAGGGATCAGGTGGTGACGTCGAGCTCGGCGTACATCCCGGCCGCATAGTGGCCCCGGATGTTGCAGACGAGCTCGTAGCGTCCGGGCTTCATGGTCACGGTGACCCACCCGGCGCTCCCCGCGGTGATGCCGTCCCCTGCGCCGGCGCCGCAGCTGGCGGACGCCTCGCCGAGGCTGGCGTTCTCGGAGACCTTCCCGTCGGACCCCATGGGCCGCGCGCCCGCCTGGGCGCCGTCCGCCAGCGGCAGGACGACGAGCTCGTGGGTCATCGAGCCGTCGTTGGCGACCGCGATCGACACCGTTCCGGCCCGCAGCGTGGTCGGGCTGGCCTGCAGGCGCATGGCGCCCCTCATCATCCCGTAGCCCCTGCCGTAGCCGCCGGAGTAGCCGGAGCCGCCCATCATCGGTCCGAAGCCACCCATGGCGGCGCCGATGTCGGTCTCGGTGACGTTCACGACCGTTCCCGGCGGGGACGGAACGGTGCACGCCTGGCTGGTCCTCGGCCGGAAGGCCGACCCGAAGGGTCCGGAGGCGCCGGTCGAGCCGGGCGCGAACCCCCCGCTCATCGAGGCGAGCGCGACCGTGGACCCGCCGGCCAGAGAGACCACCACGGCAGCGGAGGCGAGGACGGTCTTGATGTTCGTTCGCATCTGCTGTCACCGGCCCTGCAGGACGGCCCGGCGGGCCTGGTACTCCTCCTCGGTCAGCTCGCCGCTGGCGAACCGCTCGTCGAGGATCTGTAGTGCCCGGCCGGCGCTCGGCGCCGGGTGGCCCGGGCCCTGCATTCCGGCGTCCGCGTGCACGTGCTCGGAGCGTCCTGGGCCGGCCCAGCGCAGAAGCGCGACGATCAGCGCGATGACGACGCCCCAGAACACGAGCATGCCGAGGACCATCCAGATCCACTGTCCGGCGCCCCATCCGCCATACCAACCCATCATCTTGGTCTCCTTGCCGCATCGGGCCCTCGGGCCCGGGTCTGTTGTCGCTCGCAGAACGGCAGTCCTGCGCGCCTTTCGATCCCCACTCTCATCCTCAGGTGTGAAGCAACGACGATGGCTTCTATGAAGGTTCGGTCAAGGACCCTGTGCCCACGGAACGGGCCCTGCGCACGCGCACCGTTCTTCGTCCCGTCGCGTGTCGGTCACGCGATGTTCGCCGTGCCCGGCCTATAAAGGAGATCGCCGGGCCAGGTGTGAGCTGGCCCGGCTGACTTGTTGCCCGACCCCGGTGTTACGGTCGCAGCGACCACGCAAGGGAGACCGGCGATGACGACGGGCCTGCTGACCGACCGCTACGAGCTCACCATGCTCAGCTCCTTCGTCGCCGACGGGTATGCCGACCACCCCAGTGTCTTCGAGCTCTTCGCCCGCCACCTGCCCGCCGGCCGGCGCTTCGGGCTGCTCGGCGGTCTCGGCCGCCTGCTCGACGCCCTCGAGACCTTCACGTTCGACGCGGACGAGCTCGACTGGCTCGTCGGCGTCGGGTCGCTCACCCCGGAGGCGGCAGCCTGGCTGCGCGACTTCCGCTTCGAGGGCGACATCGACGCGTATGCCGAAGCCGACCTCTACTGGCCCCGCTCGCCAATCCTCACGCTCAGCGGCCGACTCGGCGAGTGCATCCTCCTGGAGACCCTCGCCTTGTCGATCCTCAACCACGACACGGCGGTCGCGAGCGCGGCGGCCCGGATGGTGACTGCCGCCAACGGACGGCCCATCATCGAGATGGGGTCACGGCGCACCCACGAGGAGGCCGCCGTCGCCGTGGCCCGGGCGGCATACGTCGCGGGTTTCGCGGGCACCTCGAACCTTGCTGCTGGGCGCGTCTACGGCGTTCCGACCATGGGGACGGCGGCGCACGCCTTCACCCTCGCCCATCGGAGCGAGGAGCAGGCCTTCGCCGCCCAGGTCAAGGCCCAGGGCGTCGGCACGACCCTCCTCGTCGACACGTTCGACATCGAGCAGGGCATCCGGACGGCGGTCGCCGTCGCGGGGACGGAGCTGGGCGGCATACGGATCGACAGCGGCGACCTCGAGATCGAGTCCCGGCGGGCGCGGAACCTCCTCGACACGCTCGGCGCCACGAACACCCGGATCATCGTCACCGGCGACCTCGACGAGTACGTCATGACGGCCCTGTCGACGGCGCCCATCGACGGCTACGGCGCCGGCACCCGCGTCGCGACCGGCTCCGGACATCCGACGGCGGGCATGGTCTACAAGCTCGTCGGCGTCGGCGACTCGGTCCACGGACCGGTCCGGCCCGTCGCCAAGCTCTCGGCAGCGAAGGAGTCCGTCGGCGGGCGCAAGGTCGCCTGGCGCTGGCCCGACGGCCGCGAGGAGTTCTCCGTCGGCGGCGCCGTGCCGGCGGGGGCGACCCCGGTGCAGCATCGCGTCGTCGAGGCCGGGCGGGTGGTTCGCCGTCGAACGCTCGACGAGCTTCGCGTCGATGCGGCCGCCGCGCTGTCGTCCCTACCCCCCGACGCCCGCCTCGTCGCCGACGGCGCGCCGGCCATCACGTGCACGCAGAGGAGACCGGCATGACGCCAACCCGCAAGGCCCTCGTCATCGTCGACGTCCAACGCGACTTCGTCGAAGGGGGAGCCCTCGCCGTGACCGGCGGGACCGCGGTCGCGCGGAAGGTCACCGCGCTGCTCCGCGCCCCCGAGGCCGCGGCCTACGACCTCGTCGTGGCGAGCCGGGACTGGCACGACGCGGGCAGTGACAACGGCGGCCACTTCGAGGACTGGCCGGTCCACTGCGTCGCCGGGACGCCCGGCGCCGACTACGCGCCCGACCTCGACACCTCACGGGTCGAGGTCCACGTCCGCAAGGGCCAGGGTCGTCCCGCGTACTCGGCCTTCGACGGGGCGACGGAGACCGGCGAAGCCCTCCTGGATGTGCTGCGCCGCAAAGCGATCCGCGTGGTCGACGTGTGCGGCCTCGCCACCGACCACTGCGTCCGCGCGACCGCGCTCCATGCGGCAGCGGCGGGTTTCCACGTCCGTCTGCTGGACGGCCTGCACGCCGGGGTCGCCCCCGACACGTCCGCGGCGGCACTCGACGAGCTCGCCGCGGCAGGCGTCGACCTGCAGGTGATGCCAT
>JAJXUB010000040.1 GCA_021783215.1 Actinomycetes bacterium
GCAGGCGCCCCCGACCGTGCAGCTCCCGCAGCGCGTCGAGCAGCTGTCCCTCGCCGGCGACGTCACCTACACCCTCCCCGGCAGCACGCTCCTGAAGCAGGGCGCGCCGCACAAGGCGCGCTCGGCCGCCAACGACGCCGTCGTCGAGGCCCTCATGCACGTCCTCGACGACTTCGGCATCGACGCGGCCGTCACGGGCTTCATGCGCGGACCGACGGTGACCCGGTACGAGGTCGAGCTGGGCCCCGGCGTCAAGGTCGAGCGCGTCACGTCGATGAGCAAGAACATCGCGTATGCCGTGGCCTCCGCGGACGTCCGCATCCTGTCCCCGATCCCGGGCAAGAGTGCCATCGGCATCGAGATCCCCAACGCGGACAAGGAGATCGTCTCCCTCGGCGACGTCCTGCGCTCGCAGGCCGCCCGGGCCAACGAGCACCCCATGGTCATGGGCGTCGGCAAGGACGTCGAGGGCGGCTACGTCGTCGCCAACCTCGCGAAGATGCCCCACCTGCTCGTCGCCGGCGCGACGGGCTCGGGCAAGTCGAGCTTCGTCAACTCGATGATCACCTCGATCCTCATGCGGTCGACGCCGGACGAGGTGCGCATGGTCCTCGTCGACCCCAAGCGGGTCGAGCTGACGGCATACGAAGGGATCCCGCACCTGATCACCCCGATCATCACGAGCCCCAAGAAGGCCGCCGAGGCTCTCCAGTGGGTCGTCCGCGAGATGGACATGCGCTACGACGACCTCGCCGGGTTCGGGTTCAAGCACGTCGACGACTTCAACAAGGCGGTCCGCGCCGGGACGCTCAAGCCGCTCCCCGGGTCCGAGCGGGTCCTGCACACCTACCCCTACCTCCTCATCGTCGTCGACGAGCTGTCCGACCTCATGATGGTGGCGCCACGTGACGTCGAGGACTCCATCGTCCGGATCACCCAGCTCGCCCGGGCGGCAGGCATCCACCTCGTCCTCGCGACCCAGCGGCCCTCCGTCGACGTCGTCACCGGGCTCATCAAGGCCAACATCCCGTCACGGATGGCGTTCGCGACGTCCTCGCTCGCCGACAGCCGTGTCGTCCTCGACCAGCCCGGAGCCGAGAAGCTCCTCGGCCAGGGCGACGCCCTCTTCCTCCCCATGGGTGTCAGCAAGCCGATGCGCGTCCAGGGGGCGTGGGTCACCGAGAGCGAGATCCACGCGGTCGTCGACCACGTCAAGACGCAGCTGAAGCCGACCTACCGCGAGGATGTCGCCGCGCCCGAGACCAGGCGAGTCGTCGAGGACGACATCGGCGACGACCTCGACCTGCTCCTGCAGGCCGCCGAGCTCGTCGTGACGACCCAGTTCGGCTCGACGTCGATGCTCCAGCGCAAGCTGCGCGTCGGCTTCGCCAAGGCGGGCCGGCTCATGGACCTCCTCGAGTCCCGCGGCGTCGTCGGCCCGTCCGAGGGGTCCAAGGCCCGTGACGTGCTCGTCAAGCCGGACGACCTGCCGACGACGCTGGCGCTCATGCGTGGCGAGGACGTGCCCGTGCTGCCGCGCTACGAGGAGCGCGACGGGACCCCGCTCGACGGGGACGCCCGGGCGGTGGCCGTGGGCCACGGCGAGGGGGCCTCCTACGAGGAGGACGCGAGCGACGTCTGGGTCGACTCCGACGGCGGCAGCGGCGAGGAGTCCGAGGACGCCTGGTCGCTCACCGGGAGGTCCTGAGCCTCGGTCTCCCCGGTGGGCTCGGGCTCTGCGGCGAGGGCCTCGGCGATCTCCGCGACGAAGTCCTCGATCTGCTCGAGGCCCGTCACGGGGCCGCCGGCGAGGAGCCCGTCCGCACCGAGGAGGACCGCCGACGGTGACCCCTGCATACCGAGGGTCTTCCAGGCGAGCCCGTGGTGGTCGTAGAGCGCGTCGTCCGGCAGGCCGGCGAAGACCTCGCTCATGCGCTCGAGCGGCACGCCCGCGGAGACGTAGCGGACGCCGAGCCGAGGGAGCGTGCCACGCCACCGTCCCATCGCCTCGACCGTCGCCCCCGTCGACCCGCACGTGCAGTTCGTCGCGACGAGCAGCTGGGCACGCTCGCGCACCATCTCCGCGAGGGTCATGACCGACCCGGACGGCGCGACGAGGAGGGCCTCGGGGATCGGCCGACGGACGTAGTCCTCCCCGGTCGCCTCGGCCGCAGCAGGGGGTGGGCTCGACGGCCGGCCGGAGTCGCCGACCGGCGAGCCGCCGATGAGGACCGCGAGCGTGGCGACCGCGACGGCACCGACGAGCCACCACGCGGTCGTCGAGCCGCCGTCGCGCAGCACCGACCACGTCGTGTCGCCGCGGACCGCGAGCCACAGGGTCACCGCGGCGAGCGCGACGAGGACCGTGTTGCGGACCAGGGTCCTCGGTCGGATCGTCTGGTCCCCGATGCGCCCGAAACACCCGCACGAGGGGCGTGGGTCGAACCGGAGGGCCCGGGCGACAACGACCCAGTACGCGAGGAAGAGCAGGACGGCCACCTCGGCGCCGACCCTGAAGAGCGGCAGCCAGGGCTGCAGGAGGACGAGCGCCAGCACGACCTCACCGACGGGGAGCGCCCACGCGACCCAACGCGACTGAAGGACCTTCGGCAGGCGCAGAAGGACGATGACCGAGCGGGTCGACTGGATCTCACGCCACTTCGCCACGCCGCTCAGCAGCAGCGTCACGACGACGGCCAGCGGCGCGACGACCGCGGCGGAGGGTGGCATACGGCCAAGGGTACCGACCGCCCGCCGCGCGGCGGCCGGTCATCCCGTCGAGGTGGCGGCCGTCTCGACGTCGTCAAGGAGGCGCAGGACGTTACCGCACGTGAGCCTGGCCAGGTCCTCGTCGGACCAGCCGCGCTCGGCGAGGCGCTCCAAGAGGACGGGATAGCCGGACACGTCCTCCAGCCCGTCCGGCTGGTGCGCCGTGCCGTCGTAGTCTCCGCCGAGGCCGACATGCTCGATGCCGGCGATGTCCCGGACCGCCTCGACGTGGGCGACGACGTCGTCCACGGTCGCGTGGGGCCTGGGGTTGCTCGCCTCGTAGGCCTCCAGCAACGACTGCATCGCCGCCTCGTCGTGGCGGGCGATCCCCGCGGCGGCGGCGTCGTCCCGGTACCCGCGGTCCCAGTCGCGCACGGCCTGGCTGACGAACCGCGGGACGAAGGTGACGAGGCAGACCCCGCCCCCGGCCGCCATCGTCGCGAGGACGTCCTCCGGCACGTTCCGGGGGTGGTCGCACACCGAGCGCGCCGAGGAGTGGGAGAACATGACGGGCGCCGTCGTCACGGCGAGGGCGTCGCGCATCGTGGCGTCGGAGACGTGGCTGAGGTCGACCACCATACCGAGCCGGTTCAGCTCGGCCACGACGTCGCGCCCCAACGGTGCCAGCCCCCCGTTCCGGGGCTCGTCCGTGGCCGAGTCGGCCCAGCCGGTCGTGTCCTCGTGGGTCAGGGTGAGGTAGGCGACGCCGCGCTCGTGGAGGCCGCGGAGGGTGTCGAGGGAGCCGTCGATGCTGTGGCCGCCCTCGGCGCCGGTCAGGCACGCGATCCGACCGTCGGCCCAGGCCGCGCGGACGCCGGCGGCGCTCCGGGCCGGGGCGAGGGTGTCGGGGTACCGGCGCACCAGACGGTCGGCGGCGTCGCACTGCTGGAACGTCATGGCGACGGCCTCGGGGCCGGGCAGGGTCGGGGGGACCCACAGGGACCAGAACTGGGCGCCGACGCCGCCCGCACGCAGCCGCGGCAGGTCGGTCTGGAGGCGCGGGCAGCCGCGGTCGAGTCCGAGGGCGTCGAAGTCGTACCCCGCGAGGACGCGGCTCTCCCACAGAAGGTCGTTGTGGCCGTCGATGACGGGCGCCTCGGCGAGGAGACGGCGGATGCGGTCGGTCGTCCGACGGGCCTGGTCCGGTGCGGTGGGCACGGTCGAACGGTAGCCCTGCTGCGCCCCATAGAGTGGGCCGCATGATGAGCGGCGCGGGACGACGGGTCGCCCTCGTCACCCTCGGGTGCACTCGGAACGAGGTCGACTCCGAGGAGCTCGCCGGCCGTCTCGCCGACGCCGGGTGGACCCTCGTCGCCGACGCCGCCGACGCCGATGTCGCCGTCGTCAACACGTGTGGGTTCATCGAGCAGGCCAAGAAGGACTCCATCGACGCGATCCTGGAGGCGGCCGACCTCAAGTCGTCCGGGCGCACCCGGGCCGTCGTCGCCGTCGGGTGTCTCGCCGAGCGGTACGGCAACGAGCTGGCGCGGGAGCTCCCCGACGCCGACGCTGTCCTCGGGTTCGACGCGTACGCCGACCTTTCCGCGCACCTGTCCGCCGTCCTCGCGGGGGAGAGACCCGCCTCGCACGTGCCGCGCGACCGGCGGCAGCTGCTCCCGCTGACGCCCGTCGAGCGTGGCGCCTCGGTCGGTACCGGGGCAGTCGCCGTGCCCGGGCACGGCCTCGCCCGACGCCGGCTCGGCGCCGGGCCATGGGCGCCGCTGAAGATCGCCAGCGGGTGCGACCGGCGCTGCGCGTTCTGCGCCATTCCCTCCTTCCGTGGGTCGTTCGTCTCCCGCCCGCCGGGCGAGATCCTCGACGAGGCCCGATGGCTGGCAGGCGAGGGCGTCAGCGAGCTGCTCCTCGTCAGTGAGAACTCGACGTCGTTCGGCAAGGACCTCGGCGACCTGAGCCTTCTGGAGCGCCTCTTGCCCGAGCTCGTCGCCGTCGACGGCATCGACGTCGTCCGCGTGTCGTACCTCCAGCCGGCCGAGATCCGTCCGGGGCTGCTCGAGACGATGGCGAGGACGCCGGGGGTCGCGCCGTGGTTCGACATCTCCTTCCAGCACGCGTCCCCGACGGTGCTCCGGAGGATGCGCCGGTTCGGCGGACGCGGCGCCTTCCTCGACCTCGTCGGGCGGGTGCGGGCGCTGAGCCCGCAGGCCGGCATCCGGAGCAACGTCATCGTCGGGTTCCCGGGCGAGACGGAGGCCGACGTCGCCGAGCTGGAGGCGTTCCTCGTGGAGGCGAGGCTCGACGTCGTGGGGGTCTTCGGCTACAGCGACGAGGAGGGCACCGAGGCGGAGACGTTGGCCGACCACGTGGACCCCGACGAGGTCGCGGCCCGGGTCGAACGGGTCACCGACCTCGTCGAGGAGCTCACCGCCCAGCGCGCCGAGGACCGGGTCGGCGAACGGGTGACCGTCCTCGTCGAGGAGGTCGCCTCGGACGGCTCGGCCGAGGGGCGGGCCGGCCATCAGGGGCCCGAGGTCGACGGCACGACGACGCTTCGGCCCGGCCGGGAGCCCTACGCCGTGGGCCGTCGCCTCGACGCCGTCGTCGTCGGCAGCGCGGGGGTCGACCTTGTCGCGGAGCCCGGCCCATGACCGCCCCGCGTGGCGAGGCCTCCTCCGTCGCGACACCGAGCGCGTGGAACGTCGCCAACGGGCTGACCGTGCTGCGGATGCTCCTTGTTCCCGTGTTCGGCTGGCTGCTGCTCGCCGACGGCGGGCATTCGGCGCATCTGCGCCACCTCGCCGCCGCGTGCTTCGCCGTCGCGATGTTCACGGACCGGGTCGACGGTGCCGTCGCTCGCCGGCGCGGGCTCGTCACGCCGTTCGGCCAGGTCGCCGATCCCATCGCCGACAAGGCCCTCGTGACGATGGCCCTCGGTGGCCTGTCCGCGCTCGACATCGTGCCGTGGTGGGTCACCGTCGTCGTCCTCGTGCGCGAGTGGGGCGTCACCGTCATGCGGCTCGTCGTCATCAGGCACGGGATCATGCCCGCCGGCCGCGGCGGCAAGCTCAAGACGTTCCTCCAGGCGTTCGCCCTCTTCGCGCTGGTCCTGCCGTTGTCGACGTACCCGTGGGCCGGGCTCTGGTCCGTCCTCGCGTGGGCGCTTCTCTGGGTGGCCGTCGCCGTCACGGTCCTCACCGGGATCGACATCGTCGCCTCGGCCCTCGTCCTGCGCCGGACGAGCGCTCGTGCGGCGATGAAACGCGCACGTCGCCGGCGGGGCCCCTCGTGAGCGCGGCGCCCGAGCACCGGTGGGCTGACCTCGTCGAGACGATGACGCGCCAGGGGCTGACCCTCGGGTGCGCCGAGTCGCTGACCGCCGGCCTTGTCGCGGCGACCATCGCCGACGTGCCGGGTGCGTCGTCGGTCCTGCGAGGCGGGGTTGTCGCCTATGCCACCGACCTCAAGGCCTCGGTCCTCGGGGTCGAGCCGGCCCTCCTCGCCGAACGCGGCGCCGTCGACCCGGACGTCGCCACGGCGATGGCGCGAGGCGTGTGCCGGGTCACCGGGTCGGGACTCGGCCTCGCGACGACGGGCGTGGCCGGTCCGGACCTGCAGGACGGGCACCCCGTCGGCGAGGTCCATGTCGCCGTCGTGTGGCCGGAGCGCTCGCTCGTCCGCCGGCGTGCGCTCCACCTGTCAGGAGACCGGGCGGCCGTCCGTCGCGGGGCCGTCGACGCCGTCCTCGAGCTGCTGGCGCAGACCGTTGGGGCGTGAGGGTCGGCATACGGGCACCTCGTCTTCGGGGAGGCGAACCTTCGCCCGTCGCGTCCGCGGGGTAGCGTGGGCTCCGTGACGACGCAGCTGACCCCGGGCCGCCCGACGGCCGTCGTCCTCCTGCGTCAGGAGCTCGGCGAGGTGCTCCGCGAGCTGCGCACCGACCAGGGGCGCACGCTGCGGGAGGTGTCCGCGGCCGCGAACGTCTCGCTCGGCTACCTGTCCGAGGTCGAGCGGGGGGCCAAGGAGGCCTCGAGCGAGCTCCTCTTCGCCATCTGTGCCGCGCTCGGTGCGCCGCTGTCGGCCGTGCTCGCGTCGGTCGCCGAGCGCGTTGCCGCCGTCGAGGGTCGGCCGGCCGCGCTCGTCAGCGTTCCCGCCGCCTGACGTCTGCGTCCCGACGCGCGCCCAGCGGGCTCTGGGGCGACCCGTCGTCGTGCGGCGGGAGCCCTCCCTGGCAGGTCGGGCAGTAGAAGATCGTCCGCTCACGGCCCGGGGGCCCGGCCGCGGCGACCCGGACCGTGTCCCCGCACCGGCGGCACGGTCGCCCGGAGCGGCCGTGGACGTGGGTGTTCTCTGCCTGGCGGCGGATGCCCGTGCTCGTCTGCATCGGGTGGCTTGTCGCGGCCGTCATGAGCCGATGGGCCCGGTCGAGCACCCGGGCGGCCGTCTCGGGGTCGACCCGGGCCCACGGGTGGACGTGCTCGAGGAAGAGGGACTCGCTGGCCCACAGCGTGCCGATGCCGGCGACGTTGCGCTGGTCGAGGAGCGCCGCGGCGATCGGGCCGGGTGCTGCGTGGAGCCGGCGCAGCGCCTCGTCCCGGTCCTCGCCGAGGTCGAGGATGTCCGGACCGAGGTGGCCCACGAGGGTGACCTCCTCGCGGGTCGGGAGGACGTCGACCATGCCGAGGCGCAGCCCGTAGGCCGTCCAGGTCGCCGTCCCGACGACGGCGCGGGTCTCCGGGCGGTGTCCCAGGCGCCCGGCCTCCTCCGCGCCGGTCGCCGCCACCCGCCAGACGCCGTCCATCCGCAGGTGCGTGTGGAGGCTCGTGCCCCCCTCGAGCCGTTGGAGGAGATGCTTCCCGCGGGACGTCACCTCGAGCGTCGTGCGCCCGACGAGGTCCCCTCCGGCCGTCGCGACGCTCGGCCAGCGAAGGTCGACGACGGTCAGCCGCTCCCCGGCGAGGGCCCGGTTCAGCCGGTCGGCGGTCCGGCGGACGGTGTCGCCTTCGGGCATACGGCCTCCGTCCTACCGGCGCAGCCGGAGTCCCCGCGGGGTCGCCTGGAAGCCGGCGTCGGCGAGGGCGACCGCGAGAGGCTCGTCGGAGCCGAGGACCGGTGAGCCGTCCGCGCGCTCGACCGTGAGCCGGCCGAGGGCGCCCTCGCGGACCGCGAGTGCCAAGGCGTCGGCGGCGGCGCGTAGGTCGGCCGGGTCGTCGGACCACGTGAGGAGGGTCCGGCCGCCGCGTTCGACGTAGAGGACGAGCCGGCCGTCGAGGAGGACGACCAGAGCCCCGGCCTTCCGGGCCGGCTGGTGGCCGCGGCCTTCGGTGTCGGTGGCGGGGCGCTCGGGCCACGGCAGAGCGGCACCCCACGGGTTGGCCGGGTCGGTCGCCGCGAGGACGGTGGCCGACGTGCCGGCCACCCGCGGCTCGCGGCGGGGCCCGCCGGGTGGCGCGGCGCTCGTCCCGGCCCGGAGGCGGTCGACGGCTCCGCCGCTGCCGAACTGCGACGCCCCGAGGCCTTCGACGAAGTAGCCCCGGCGGACGCGCCCGGACTCCTCGGCGGCGGCCAGCACGCGGTAGACGCCGGCGAAGCCCCCGGGGACGTCCTCGGCGACGACCGAGCCCCGTGTGACGATGCCGTAGCGGTCGAGGAGCAGCTCTGCCGTGGCGTAGGCCCGGGCGGTCGGGTCGCTCTCGGGCACGGGCAGCAGGGACCAGCGCCCGACGACGGTCGGCGGGGCGGCGACGCGCGGTAGCCCGCGCGAGGCGGTCCCGAGTGTGCCGAGCAGGCGCCGGCGTCCGGCATACCGCCCGGAGAGCGGGCCGGCCGGAGGACGCCGGTGCGTCGTCCGGCCCCGGCCGAGGAGGGCCCGGAGCGGGGCCGCCGTGTCTGCGCAGATGCGCCCAGACCACACGAGCCGCCAGATGGCGTCGGCGATGTCCGTGTCGCCGGCGTCCAGCTGGTCGGCGATGGTCCGGAAGAAGTACGCGCCGCCCCCGTCGAGGGTCCCCAGCACGGCCCGGTCGAGGTCGTCGAGCTCGGCCGCCTCCGGGGGATGGAGGGTCAGCGCAGCGGTCTCGGCGAGGTGCAGCGACACCCACCCGTCGGCCCCGCCCAGCGCGCCGTGCCCCTGCCAGAGGACGGCGCCCGTGCTCGTTCCCTCGTCGAGGAGCCCCGGGGCGTAGGCCGCGACCCGGCTCGGCAGGATGAGCGACTCCACGGCGCTCGCGGGTAGCCTGGCTCCGGCGAGCTGTTCGACGGCGCGCAGCAGCCCCTCCATGCCGTGTCGCTGCCCGCCGATGCCCTGCCACGCGGGGAGGAACCGGGCGAAGTCGTCAGGCGTGACCGGTTCGACCTCGGCGCGGAGGGCTGCGAGGGAACGGCGGCGGAGGAGGCGCAGGACGCCGGCGTCGCAGACCTCGCGACCGGTGCCGGTCGCGAGGGACGGCGGCAGGAGATCACCCTCGACGGCGCGGCCCGAGGCCACGAGCCGACCGACGGCGCCGGCGGCGACGGCGACGCCGACCCCCCACCATGCCGCGCACTCGGCGGCGGTGAAGGGCGTATGGGTGCGGGCGTACCGTCCGACGAGGTCCGCGAGGGGGTCGTCCGGCCCGGCGAGGAAGGTCTCCGGCAGCCCGGGGGGCAGCTGAACCCCGAGCGCGTCGCGCAGCCGCGCGGCGTCCTCGACGGCGGCGAACCGCTCCTGCCCGGCGACCCGGACGCGGATGAGCTCCCGCGCCGACTCGAGGTCCACGAGCCAGCCGGCGACGACCGAGGTCTGCGCGCCGTCGGTGCACCGCTCGACGACGTCGTCGAGCGGAAGCGGGCCGAGGGCGCGCAGGAGGTCGACGACGTCCTCCGCGTCGCGGCATCGCCGCTCGGGGGCCAGGTGCTGCAGCTCGAGCCGGGTCCGCTCGATGGCCTCGGGGTCGAGGAGGTCGCGGAGGGACAGCCCCTCGCCCCGGCCGAGGAGCTCGGCCAGCAGCACGGGGTCGAGCGAGAGGGCCGCGGCGCGCCGCTCCGCGAGCGGGGAGTCGCCCTCGTAGAGGTACTGCGCGACGTAACCGAAGAGGAGCGAGCGGGCGAACGGGCTCGGTGCCCGGGTCTCGACATCGACGAGGGTCACCTCGCGGGTGGCGATGCGCCGCATGAGACCCGTGAGGGCCGGCACGTCGAAGACGTCCTGGATGCACTCGCGGACCGCCTCGAGGATGACGGGGAAGGTGGGGTAGCGGCTCGCCACCTCCAGCAGCTGGGCGGACCGTTGCCGTTGCTGCCACAGGGCTTGGCGCCGGTCCGGGCGGCGACGAGGCAGCAGCAGGGAGCGGGCGGCGCACTCCCGGAACCGGCTCGCGAACAGCGCCGAGCCGCCGATCTGGTCGGTGACGACGGCCTCGACCTCGTCGGGGTCGATGGTGACGAGGTCGAGGATCTCGGCCCCGATGGACGCACCGGCTTCGGCGTCCCACTCGACGTCCGGGAGGCGCAGGACGATCCCGTCGTCGGCGTGGCTCGCCTGGACGTCGACGCCGAACCGTTCCCGCATACGGGCCGCGATGGCCAGGGCCCACGGCGCGTGGACCTGGGCGCCGAAGGGGGAGTGGACCGCGACGCGCCAGTCGCCGAGCTCGTCGCGGAAGCGCTCGAGGAGGATCGTCCGGTCATCGGGGACGCGTCCGGTCGCCTCCTTCTGCTCCTTGACGTATGCCGTGAGGTTCGCCGCGGCGAGCGCATCCAGGCCCGCGGTTCGAGCTCGGTGCAGGGCCTTGGTCTCGGGCAGCGTGGCCACCTCGCGGACGAACGCACCGACGGCCTCGCCGAGCTCGACGGGTCGGCCGAGGCCGTCGCCCTTCCAGAACGGAAGACGCCCCGGCATGCCCGGTGCCGGGGTGACGAGGACGCGGTCGTGCGTGATGTCCTCGATCCGCCACGTCGACGTGCCGAGCGTGAACGTGTCCCCGACGCGCGACTCGTAGACCATCTCCTCGTCGAGCTCGCCGACGCGCCGGCCGGGCCCCTCGCCGGAGGCGAGGAAGACGGCATACAGGCCGCGGTCGGGGATGGTGCCGCCACTGGTGACCGCGAGCCGCTGCGCGCCGCGCCGGCCGGTCAGCACGCCGGTGCGCCGGTCCCAGACGATCCGGGCGCGCAGCTCGGCGAAGTCCTCCGAGGGGTACTTCCCGGCGAGCATGTCGAGGACCGCCTCGAGGGCGGCCGGGGTCAGGCCGGCGAACGGCGCCGAGCGACGGACCAGTGCCGCCAGCCCCTCGACGGTCCAGGCGTCCATCGCGCACATGGCGACGACCTGCTGCGCGAGGACGTCGAGGGGGTTGGCCGGAACACGGAGCCGCTCGATGGCGCCGGACCGCATCCGCTCGACGACGACGGCCGTCTGGACGAGGTCGCCCCGGTACTTCGGGAAGAGGACACCCGTGGAGACGGCGCCGACGTGATGTCCCGCGCGGCCGACGCGCTGAAGCCCGCTCGCGACGGACGGTGGCGACTCCACCTGGACGACGAGGTCGACCGCCCCCATGTCGATGCCGAGCTCGAGGCTGCTCGTCGCGACGACGGCCGGCAGCCGCCCGGCCTTGAGGTCCTCCTCGATGGCGCGCCGCTGTTCGGGGCTCACGGAGCCGTGGTGGGCCCGTGCGAGCACGGCTGGTGCGCCCGCGGACTCGCCCGACTGGGCCATCACCTGGGCCGGGGTCCGGCTCGCATCCCTGCGGGATGAGCCCGTCCCGCAGGCCCCGCCCTGCGCCGGCGCCGCGGCCTCCAGCCGTTCCGCCCAGATCTCGTTCAGCCGCGCGGTCAGCCGCTCGGCGAGTCGACGGGAGTTGACGAACACGAGCGTGCTCCGGTGCGCCGCGACGAGGTCGACGACGCGTTCCTCGACATGCGGCCAGATCGAGGCCCGGCGCTCCTCGCCCGCGGCGTTGCCGGACAGGTCGCCGGTGGGTTCCCCCAGCGCGCCCATGTCCTCGACGGGGACGACGACGGTGAGGTCCCACTCCTTCTCCGACGGCGGCTGGACGATCTCGACTGGGCGTCCACCGGCAAGGAACCGGGCGACCTCCTCGACGGGGCGGACGGTCGCGGACAGCCCGATGCGTTGAGCAGGCTTGTCCAGCAGCGCGTCGAGGCGTTCGAGGGTCACCGCGAGGTGCGCCCCGCGCTTCGTCCCGGCGACGGCGTGGACCTCGTCGAGGATGACCGTCTCGATGCCCGTGAGTGACTCCCGGACGCTCGAGGTCAGCATGAGGAAGAGCGACTCGGGGGTCGTGATGAGGATGTCGGCCGGTGCCCTGGCGAAGGCGCGGCGTTCGGCGGCCGGGGTGTCGCCGGACCGCACGGCGCTCGTCATGTCCGGTCGCGGCAGACCGAGCCGGTCCGCTGCGTGCCGTATGCCGACCAGCGGGCTGCGCAGGTTGCGCTCGACGTCGACGGCGAGAGCCTTCATGGGGGAGACATAGAGGACCCGGCATCGTCTGAGGGGGTCGGTCGGCGGGGGCTCGGTGGCGATCCGGTCGATCGCCCAGAGGAACGCGCCGAGGGTCTTGCCCGACCCGGTCGGCGCGACGACGAGGGCGTGGTGGCCGGAGCCGATCGCGTCCCAGGCACCCTTCTGGGCGGGTGTGGGCGCGACGAACGACCCGCGGAACCACGCGGCCGTCGCGGGGGAGAAGCGGTCGAGAACCTCGCCGGACATGTCGGATGACACCCTCTCATCCACCACTGACAGTCGTCCGTGCGTCAGCGACCGCACGCTCCGGGCCCGGAGCATGCTCTCCTGCCCGCCCCCCGGACACTCTGTGTCCACCACCGGCCGGTCGCGACGAGCGGCACGGCGGTCCGCAGACCGAGGCCGTGTGCCTAGACTCCCCGGGTGCGACTGAGCCAGTTCCGGGCCCTGCTGGTCGAGGAGTTCGGCGCGTCGTATGCCGCGAGCCTCGCCCGGACCCACCACGTCCACGCCCTCGACAGCCGCACCGTCGACGAGGCGCTCGAGTCCGGGGTTCCGCCGCGGACCGTCTGGCTCGCGCTGTGCGACGACATGGACGTTCCCGAGGAACGGCGCCTCGGACGCGACGTGAGGCCGGGCCGAGCCGGCCCGGGCTGACGACCGGCGGGAAACCTCTTGGGCCGTGTCGGGGCGTTTCGATAGCGTCGCGGGGTGAACGACGAGCTGCTGGTCCGCGCCCGCGGCCTCCGGAAGGAGTTCGGCGACTTCACCGCGGTCGACGGCATCGACGTCGACGTGCGCCGGGGCGAGGCGTTCGGCTTCCTCGGTCCCAACGGTGCCGGCAAGTCCTCGTCCATGCGGATGATCGGCGCCGTGTCCCCGGTCAGCGGCGGTGAGCTGCGGGTGTTCGGCCTCGACCCGGCGACGGACGGTGCCTCGATCCGCGCGCGCCTCGGCGTCGTGCCGCAGACGGACAACCTCGACGAGGAGCTGACCGTCGAGGAGAACCTGCGCGTCTACGGCCGCTACTTCGGGCTCTCCGGCGCCGTCGTCGCCGAGCGCGCGAGGGAGCTGCTCGACTTCGCCCAGCTGACCGAGCGGGCCACGGACCGCGTCGAGCCCCTCTCGGGAGGGATGAAGCGGCGGCTGACGATCGCGCGCTCCCTCATCAACAACCCCGAGGCGCTGCTCCTCGACGAGCCGACGACCGGTCTCGACCCGCAGGCCCGGCACATTCTCTGGGACCGGCTCTTCCGGCTCAAGCGGGCGGGGGTCACCCTCATCATCACGACCCACTACATGGACGAGGCGGAGCAGCTGTGCGACCGGCTCGTCGTCATGGACAAGGGCCGCATCGTCGCCGAGGGCTCGCCGCGCGCCCTCATCGACGAGCACTCGACGCGCGAGGTCCTCGAGCTGCGCTTCGACGTCGACGACCACCTCGGCAGTGCGGGGGACGTCGACGGCATCGGACAGCGGGTCGAGGTCCTGCCCGACCGGCTCCTCATCTACACCGACGACGGGGACGTCGCCCTCGACGAGGTGACCGCGCGGGGCGTCCGGCCCATGTCGTCCCTCGTCCGCCGGTCCACCCTGGAGGACGTCTTCCTCCACCTCACGGGCCGCACCCTCGTCGACTGATGGGCGCGACCATGGCGACGCGGGGACCCGCCCCGATGACCGTCGGGACCCGCCTGCGCGCCGTCGTCGCCTTCTACGCCGTCGTCTACAGGCGCGTCTGGCGGGGGAGCGTCATCGGCCGGTTCCTCAACCCCCTCCTCGTCGTCCTGTCCATCGGGTTCGGGCTCGGCAGCCTCGTCGACCACTCCTCCGGCGGTGTCGGCGGCCACGACTACCTCCACTTCGTCGTACCCGCCATCATCGCGACCCAGGCGATGTCGGTGGCCCTGGGGGAGTCGACCTACCAGGTCATGGGCTACATCATGTGGAACAAGATGTACCTCGCGATGCTCGCGACCCCGCTGTCGGTCACCGACGTCCTCGCCGGTCATCTGCTCGCCGTCGCCCTGCACCTGGTCTTCGCGAGCGTCCTCTTCGTCGGTGTCGCGGCGTGTCTCGGCGCCTTCACGTCGTGGTGGGTGATCCTGGCGGTGCCCGCGGCGGTCCTCACCGGGCTCGCCTTCGCCATCCCGATCTTCGGCTACACGGCCCGGCTCGAGACGGACACGGGCTTCAACGTCCTCTTCCGGTTCGTCGTCACCCCGCTCATGCTCTTCTCCGGCACGTTCTTCCCCGTCGACCAGCTCTCGCCCTTCCTCCGGCCGATCGCCTGGGTGACGCCCCTGTGGCACGGCGTCGAGCTGTGCCGCGACGCGGCCTACGGACAGGTCCACGGGGCCGACCTCGTCCACGCCGGCGCGCTGCTGCTCTTCATCGGGCTCGGCTGGGTGTGGGCGCGGTGGTCCTTCACGCGCAGACTCGTCGTATGAGCGCCGCGACCGCTGCTCGCGCCCTGCCGGTCCCCGTGGCCGCCGGGCTGTGGCGCAGCGTCCTCGAACGCAACGTGACGTCGTTCCGGCACGGGTGGCTGACGCTGCTGTCGGGCTTCGCCGAGCCGGTCCTCTACCTCTTCTCGCTCGGCGTCGGAGTGGGCCACCTCGTGCCGCACGTGACGGCGGACTCCGGGCGCGTCGTGACGTATGCGACGTTCGTCGCCCCGGCGCTGCTCGCGACGTCGGCCATGAACGGTGCCGTCCTCGACAGCACGTTCAACGTCTTCCACAAGCTGAAGTACTCGCGGATCTACGACGGCATGCTCGCGACGACCCTCGGGGCCCGGGATGTCGCCGTCGGCGAGATCGCGTGGGCCCTGCTGCGCGGTGCCTTGTATGCCGCCGCGTTCCTCCTCGTCGCCGTGGCCGGCGGTTTCGTCCGCTCATGGTGGGCGTTGCTCGCGGTGCCGGTCGCCGTGCTCATCGGCTTCGCCTTCGCCGCCGTCGGGATGTTCGCCACGACGTTCATGCGCTCGTGGGTCGACTTCGACTACGTGACCCTCGCGATCCAGCCGCTCTTCCTCTTCTCGGCGACGTTCTTCCCCCTGTCGACGTACCCGACGGGGCTCCGCTGGGTCGTCGAGGCGACCCCCCTCTACCACGGCGTCGCCATCGAGCGCGCGGTCATGCTGGGGGGCGTGGGGGTGGGCCTCCTCTGGCACGTCGCGTACCTGCTCGTCCTCGGCCTGCTCGGTGTCGTCGGCGCCTCCCGCCGCATCGGACGCCTCCTGCTGTCCTGAGACCTTCGCAGGCCGGACCCGCGGTGACAG
>JAJXUB010000161.1 GCA_021783215.1 Actinomycetes bacterium
GGGCCGCCTCGAGCGCCAGCGCAGCCTCGCCGACGAGGCGACGCACCTCCGCCGCAGGCAGGCCCACGCCCCGAGCGAGCGCGCCGAGGGACCGGGCCTGCGGTAGGCCCTCCTCGACGACGTAGGAGACACCCGGCTCGTCGCCGGCATCGAGGACCCGGGCAAGATGCTGATGGTCGAGCAGGGAGACCTTCAGCGCGATGTCCCTGACCGCGCTGGCCTGCGGATGGTCGACGGAGAAGGCGAGGATCGTGACGTCACGCCGGAGGTGGTCGTCGTGCGCTCCCCAACGCTCGCCACCGTCGGCGGAGCCCAGACGCTCGGCCAGCTGGTACCGACCGCCGAGCACAGTGCCCGGGCCAACTCCGTCCACGGACGCCGACCTCCTCCTTCGTCTTTGGGCCCCCATGCTAGGGGCGGTCGGCCTATGACAGGAGGCGGCTCACCGGGCCGGGCAGGCGACGAACGACGGGAGCGAGGAGGTCGTGGACCTCGTGGACCCGCAGCCGAGCCGCCATGAGGAGGGCGACGACGAAGAAGAACGTGCCTCCGACGACGAGGGCGACCGCCGCCCCTGCATAGGCCTGCCCGAGACCCGCGTGGATGCCGAGGACGACGGGCCACGTGAGAGCGCCGGCGACGAGCGATGACATGAGGATCCGCACGTTCTGGCGGATGGTCGGGCCCAGGTGGAGGGCGCCGAACCGCCGCCGTAGAAGCCAGAAACCGAGGCCGGCGCCCAGGGCGTTGCTGAGGCTCTGCCCGATCCCGACGCCGACACCGACCCACTGCGGTGGCAGCGTGAGCGCCACGAGGTTGACGCCGGTCGCGACGACGGTGATGGCCACCGTGAGCCAGAACGGGGTCCGGGCGTCCTCGTAGACGTAGAAGACGCGTTGGACGAGGTAGTTCCAGCCGTACGGCACGAGGCCGAGGAGCATCGCCGCCATGACCCGGGCGATGGCGTCGGTGCCTGCCCTCGCGCTGCCGAAGAAGATGACGCGGGTGGCCAGTGGTGCGAGGAGGACACCACCGACGGTGATGGGGACGAGGAGGACCGCAGGCATCCGGAGCCCGCGTCGGAAGTCGTGCAGGACGTCCTCGGTCCGCCCGGCCTGGGCCGAGTAGGACAGCCGGGTGAAGAGGGCCGTGACGAGCGACATCGTGATCATCGAGTGCGGCAGGCCGAAGAGAAGGAAGGCGTTGGCATACACGGCCTGACCGGCACTTTGGACGTGGCGGATCTCGGCGACCTTGTCGGCGTGCGTCAGCACCTGCGAGGTGACGACGTAGCCGAGCTGGCTCGCACCGACCGCGGCGAAGCTCCAGGCGGCGACACGGGAGGCGGCCCCGAGCCCAACCCCGCGGAAGCCCCACGTCGGCCGGAAATGGAACCCCGAGCGGCGCAGGGGGATGAAGAGGAAAAGCCCCTGGACGGCGATCCCCAGCGTCGTCGTCCCGGCGACGAGCCACACCATCTGTGGCGTCCAGGCTCCGGCGGCGGCGTTGCGGGGGAGGTGCCGTGCGAGGAAGGCGAGCAGGCCACCGATGGCGATGACGTTGGCGAGGACGGGCGTCCACATGTAGGCCGCGAAGTGGCCCCGCGCGTTGAGGACCTGTCCGAGGAGGGCGGTCAGCCCGTAGAAGAAGATCTGCGGCAGGCAGATGACGGCGAACGTCGTCGACAGGGCCAGCTCCTGTCCGCCCCACTTCGAGGAGGCGTAAAGCCGGACGAGGAACGGCGCCAACGCCGTCGCAACGACGGTCGCGACGGCCATGAGCGTGATGGAGAGGGTCAGGAGGCGGTTGACGAAGTCGTCCCCACCGTCGTCGTGCGAGGCGGCCTTGGCGATCTGCGGGACGAGGATCGCCCCGAGGATCCCGCCGGCGATGAGCTGGTAGAGGTTGTTCGGCAGGGTGTTCGCCACGGTGAACGTGCTGCCCGTGAGGCCGAGGCCCATGACGGCGGCGAGGAGAATGCCGCGGACCATCCCGAGGACCCTGGAGACGAGGGTTCCCGACGCCATGGCGGCGCTCGAGCGGGCCAGACCCGACCCGGTGGCCGTGCTCCGGGGGGCCGAGGGTGGGGAGGTCATCGCGGCCATCATCCCCCGTCCCGGACCCGGTGCGGCGTCACGCGGC
The DNA here is from genome assembly GCA_021783215.1 of Actinomycetes bacterium. GTDB lineage: Bacteria > Actinomycetota > Actinomycetes > Actinomycetales > Dermatophilaceae > JAJXUB01. The sequence continues at coordinate 2,143 of JAJXUB010000161.1, forward strand.
GGCGTGCCGTCGGGTGCGCGAGCGGGCGATCCCTGCGAGGAGGAGGAGTGCCCCGACGCCCCCGAGGACCCAGTAGATCCAGTTACCCGTCGGGGTGACATGGACACCGACCGGCGCCGACTCGGACAGGACGGTCCCGTCCCTCGAGGCGAGGATCGCCCGGACGGGTACCTGCCCCGCGGCGAGGGCGTCGGCGCGGAGGGTGACCGTGGTCCGGCTCCGCGCGGCGATCGACAGGGGGACGGTCGAACCGTGGAGCCGCAGGATCGGGCTCGACGGGACGAGGGACAGGACAAGGTTCGAGACGGGAACCGCGAGGTCGTTGACGACGACGAGCTGGATGCGGCCGGTGTCGGCGAGGAAGTTGATCTGGCGGGGGGCGACGTGGACGCCTGCGGACAGTGACTCGCCGGCCCGGTGCACGGCCGTCGCCAGCACGGACCATCCGCCGACACGGTCACGCCATGCCGTCGCGAGCAGCGCGGTCGTCGCGTCGCTCCACCGGGAGAGCCACGCCGCGCCGTCGCCGCGCACCGTGGCGACGGCGCGGATCCTCCGGCTGTCCGAGCCGACCCTCGCGGCCGCCGACGCGTCGAGCCGCGTCGGCGGCGTCGCCACGGGGCTCGTCACCTGGGCGGGGCCGTCGGCGGGCGTCCCGGTCAGGACGGCCGGAACGGCGATGGGCGCGAGCCACGGGACATGGGTACTGGCGGCCAGGACGTCGGCAAGCGCGGTCGGGTCGGGATCGAGCAGGCGGGGGGCGACGCCGACGACGTCGCGCTTGGTGCCGGGCCGCTCCTTGAGGACGGCCGCCGTGTGCGCCAGGAGGAGCTGGACCAGGCCGGGACCGGCCCCCTGCTGGTGGGTCCCGGTGAGCAGGGTGTCGAGCCCGGGATCCGTCGCGACGAGCAGGGTCCCGTCCGAGGCCGTGCGAAGCGCCGTCGGCAGGGTCGGCGGTGTCCCGAGCTGGCGGCCGGACATGAGGATGGCGGTGAGGTTGGAGCCGTACGCCGCACGTATGCCGGCGGTGACGCCGGGGCTCCACGATCCCTCCGCAGGCCACGCGACCCCCAGGCTGCCGTTGACGAGGGTCGTCGACGCCTTGGCTCTCGTCACGGCGCTCGCCATCGCGGCGGCCGTGTCCGACGTCGCGCGGGCCGCGGCGACATCCGGGTCCCCCATCGGGAGGACGATCGGGGCGTGGGCGGCCGCCGCCGCCGTGATCGACTGCGCCAGGGCGTTCCTCGTCGCGGCCTCGGCGGCGGTCGCGGCATACGACGCCGGGGGACTGGCCCCGGGCGCCACCGAGGCCGACGTCGGTGCGCT
>JAJXUB010000003.1 GCA_021783215.1 Actinomycetes bacterium
TCGTGGGAGTTCCCCGCCGGCGAGAGCCGCCATGGCATCGAGCGGTTCGTCACGGTCCGCGCGGGTTCGGACAAGACGCCGGGCAGGTACCGCTACTACGCGCTGAGCAACGTCGGCGTGACATCGCCGACCGGGGCACCGACCGACCTCCTTGTCACCGACGACGGGGCGTTCAAGCGCATACGGGTCGGTGATCCGTCCCGGACGGTCAGCGGAACCCAGGACTACGTTGTGTCGTACACGCTGGGCAGCTACGTCAACGACATCGGCGACGGGACGGCCGAGTTCTACGACAACCTCATCGACCCCGCGAACACGGATGTCTACAGGAACGTGACGGCGAGCGTCACGGCGCCACAGCCGGCGACGAAGGCGGCCTGTTTCTACGCCAAGCGCGGGGCGACGACGGCGTGCGAGGCGATGGCCGGGGGGACGAGCCGGTACCGCGCGCCCGATGTCGCCGCCGGCCAAGGGGTGAGCATCCTCGCGTCCTACCCCCGGTCGGCGTTCACGACCCTGAGCCCGGACCTGCGTGCCGGGTCGGCGGGCTCGGCCGACCAGGGGTCCTTCTCGACTCAGACGGCGTCCTGGCTCAACCACCTGCAGATGGGTCTCGGGATCCTCTTCCCCACACTTGCCGCGGCCGGAATGGCCCTGCTCGTCTGGTCCCGCGGGCGGGACGAGGCGTATGCCGGGCTCACCCCGGGCCTGGCTCCCGGCCTCGGCCAGGCGGGCGTGGCCGTTCCCGTGACGCGGCAACCGACCGCCGCCGTTCAGTTCACGCCACCCGCGGGCGTGCAGCCGGGGATGGTCGGGACGATTATCGATGAGCGGGCCGATCTCGTCGACGTGACGGGAACCCTCATCGACCTCGCCGTACGCGGTTACCTGACCATCGGTCGCGTCGACGGGGGAACCTCGCGCACCGACGACTGGGAGCTGACCCGTACCCGTCCGCCCGCGACGGCGGCACCGCTGGCGCCCTACGAGCAGCAGCTGCTGGACGGGGTCTTCCAGTCCGCGGATGTCGTGCGCCTGTCCGGCCTGAGAGACCACCTCGCGACAACACTCGCCTCGGTGCGCAGCGCGGTCTACGAGGAGGTCGTCGGGCGCGGCTGGTTCCGTCGGTCGCCGGAGGCGCAGCGCCGGGGGTGGCAGGGGCTGGGCATGGCGGTCGGCGTCGCCGGCCTCGTCGTCATCGGCGCGCTGCGCGGGGCAGGCTCCGGCGTCGTCGTGCTCGGCGCAGGCGTCGTCCTGGCGGGTCTCGTCATTGCCGCTCTCGGGCGGCGGATGGCGGCCCGCACGGCCCAGGGCAGCGCCGTGCTCGCCCAGAGCCGCGGGTTCGAGGAGTACCTCCGGACGGCCGACGCGGAGACGATCCGGTGGGAGGAGGCTCAGGATGTCTTCAGCCGCTACCTGCCGTATGCCATCGTCTTCGGGCTCGCCGAACGGTGGGCCGCCGTCTTCCAGCAGGTCGCGGCCGCCGCAGCCGCCGGCGGGCACCCGCTTGCGCCGCCCCTGTGGTATGTCGGGGCGTGGGACGCGATGAACGGGTTCGGCACGCTGGCCGCCGGGATGGACGACTTCTCGACGACGGCGGCAGGCACGTTCGTGTCCACCCCGGGCTCGTCCGGGTCGAGCGGGTTCTCCATCGGCGGCGGGTTCTCCGGCGGTGGTGGTGGCGGCAGCATGGGCGGCTCGTGGTGACGGCATCCGTTCCCACCGGTGGCGCGATCGGAATCCCGCTGGGCGGGCGCACGTTAGACCGATAGTCTGGACGTTGCACAACTGAACAGCGGGACGAAGAGCCCCACACGGGGGTGATCGGTTTCGACATCGGTCGGTCGGTCAGGGGAAGCGGGTCGAGGATGCAGGGTTATCTCGTCAACGCTCCCTGCAAAACAACAGGTGCCAACTACACGCGCACCGACTTCGCCCTCGCCGCCTGAGCGAGCCTCGAAGTCCGTCAGCCTGAGCTAGTTCCCGTCTCAGTGCCTGGCGTCAGCTAGGGAACTTGCTGCGTCGTCATGCCGAGGGGCGACGCGGGACTCCTACTCGACTGGGCCTGTCGGGGAACGTGTGCGCGCGAGCCCCGGGGCCGAGAAACTCCTTAGCGCACTGCGCCCGGAGAAGCCCTGGCGCTCCGTCGATGGACGCGGGTTCGATTCCCGCCACCTCCACCATCGGTTCTCGTCCCGCACGCAGGGCCGGGCCGTATGCCACCGCATACGGCCCGGCCCTGCGTGCACCCAGTGGACGGTGCTCGGCCAGCAGACGCACGGGGGAGAGGGGACGCGTGCGCTCAGCGCGTGTCGGAGCCGCCGCCGCCCGCCGCCCGTCCGGCCTCGAGCCGGGCCACCGGGACGCGGAACGGGCTGCACGAGACGTAGTCGAGTCCGACCTTGTTGAAGAAGTGGATCGACTCCGGGTCGCCGCCGTGCTCACCGCAGACGCCGAGGTGAAGGTCGGGACGCGTCTTGCGGCCCTCCTCGACGGCGATGGAGACGAGGCGCCCGACACCGGCCTGGTCGAGCGACTCGAACGGCGAGACGGAGAAGATCCCCTTCTCGATGTACGGGCTGAAGAACGAGCCCTCGACGTCGTCGCGGCTGAAGCCCCACGTCGTCTGGGTGAGGTCGTTCGTCCCGAAGGAGAAGAACTCAGCCTCGGTGGCGATGTCGCCGGCCGTCAGGGCCGCTCGTGGGAGCTCGATCATCGTCCCGACGAGGTGCTCGACGGCGGCGTGCTTCTCCGCCACCGCGGCGGCCGCGTCGGTGACCTCCTGCTTGATCGTCGCGAGCTCTTGGATCGCGCCGACGAGCGGGATCATGATCTCCGCTTCGGCGTGGCCGCCGTTCTCGATGACCGCAGCGGCCGCCTCGAGGATGGCGCGGGACTGCATCCCGAAGAGGCCGGGGATCGTCAGGCCGAGGCGGACCCCGCGGAGGCCGAGCATCGGGTTGGCCTCGTGGAGGCGGCGCACGGCGGCGAGGAGGTCCTTGTCGTGCGCGTCGACCTTGCCTGTGGCCTCCTGGACGGCGACCTTGACGGACAGCTCCGTCAGGTCGGGGAGGAACTCGTGCAGTGGCGGGTCGAGAAGGCGGATCGTCACGGGCAGCCCGTCCATGGCCTCGAAGATCTCGACGAAGTCGCCGCGCTGGAGCGGCAGGAGCTCGTCGAAGACCGACTGCCGGGCCTGCGGGGTGTCGGCGAGGATGAGGCGCTCGACGAGCTCCCGGCGCTCCCCGAGGAACATGTGCTCGGTGCGGCAGAGGCCGACGCCCTGGGCACCGAAGCGACGGGCGCGCTCGGCGTCCGGGCCGTTGTCGGCGTTCGTGCGGACCCGGAGCCGGCGGGTCCGGTCGGCGACCTTCATGAGCCGGTCGACGGCCTTGACGATGGGCTGCGCATCGGCGCTGTCCGGGTCGAGCTCGCCCTCGAAGTAGCGGACGACGGGGGAGGAGGCGACGGGGACCTCACCGAGGTAGATGTCCCCGGTCGAGCCGTCGATCGAGATCGTGTCACCCTGCCTGACGACGCTGCCGTCGGGCAGGGTGAACTGGCCGGCCTTCGTGTCGACGTCGAGGGCCTCGGCACCGCACACACACGTCCGGCCCATACCGCGGGCGACGACGGCGGCGTGCGACGTCTTGCCGCCACGGCTCGTGAGGATGCCGGCGGCCGCGACCATGCCGTGCAGGTCGTCGGGGTTCGTCTCGCGCCGGACGAGGATGACCGGCGTCCCGGACTCGGCCATCGTCACGGCGGTGTCGGAGTCGAAGACGGCCTTGCCGACGGCCGCGCCCGGTGAGGCGCTCATGCCCTTGGCGACGGGCTTCTGGCCTCCGGAGTGGTCGAAGTGGGGGAACATGAGCTGAGCCAGCTGGTCGCCGGTGACGCGCTGGAGGGCCTCGTCCTCGCTGATCTTGCCCTCGTCGACGAGGTCGAGGGCGATCCGGAAGGCGGCCTCCGCCGTGCGCTTCCCGACCCGCGTCTGAAGCATCCACAGCCTGCCACGCTCGATGGTGAACTCGATGTCGCACATGTCGCGGTAGTGCTCCTCGAGCCGCTGCATGATGCCGAGGAGCTCGTCGTACGACGTCTTGTCGATGCCCTCGAGGTCGGCGAGCGAGATCGTGTTCCGGATGCCTGCGACGACATCCTCGCCTTGGGCGTTCTGAAGGTAGTCGCCGTAGACGCCGACGGCGCCGGTCGAGGGGTCCCGGGTGAACGCGACGCCGGACCCGGAGTCCATGCCCTTGTTGCCGAAGGCCATGGCCTGGATGTTGACGGCGGTGCCGAGGTCCGACGGGATCCGTTCGCGGCGCCGGTAGAGGACCGCCCGGTCGGCGTTCCACGAGTTGAAGACGGCCAGGACCGCGGCCCGCATCTGCTCCTTCGGGTCCTGAGGGAACGGCTCGCCCGTCTCCGTCTCGATGATGGCCTTGTAGGCCGCGACGAGACCCTTGAGGTCCTCGGTGGTCAGGTCGACGTCGTTCGTGACCCCCTTGGCGGCCTTCGCCGCGTCGATGGCGTCCTCGAAGTGCTCACCGTCGAGGTCGAGAACGGTCTTGCCGAACATCTGGATGAGCCGGCGGTAGGAGTCCCAGGCGAACCGGTCGTTGTCCGTCTGACGAGCCAGGCCTTCGACAGAGGCGTCGTTGAGGCCGACGTTGAGGACGGTCTCCATCATGCCGGGCATGGAGAACTTCGCCCCGGAGCGGACGGAGACGAGCAGCGGGTCGTCCGCGTCACCCAGCGTGCGGCCCAACGTCCTCTCGAGGCGGACGAGGGCCTCGTCGATCTCGGCGTCGAGCTCGGCGGGTGCGGCACCCGTGGAGAGATACGCGCGGCACGCCTCGGTGGTGATCGTGAAGCCGGGAGGAACGGGGATCCCGAGCCGGGTCATCTCGGCCAGGTTCGCACCCTTGCCGCCGAGGAGATCCTTCTGGTCCTTGTTGCCTTCGCTGAAGTCGTGCACGTATGAGGTCATGCGAGTTTTCTCCTAGGGGGTTCTCGCCGGGCCGACCGGCGACCTGCGGCACAGTCTAGGGCGGCCCGGTTCCCTTCCTCGCCGAGCCTGGACATCATGGGATGTATGGAGAGTGGGACCGGAGGCCGGCTGCTCGTCGCAACCCCGCAGATCACCGAGGGTGTGTTCGCACGCTCGGTCATTCTCATGCTCGAGCACGACGAGACGGGCGCTCAGGGTGTCATCCTCAACCGCCCCCTCGAGTCCGGCGTGGACGCCATCCTGCCCGGATGGCAGCTGGTCGCCTCGGAGCCGTCGGCGGTCTTCCAGGGCGGCCCCGTCGGGCTCGACTCGGCGATCGGGCTCGTGCGCCTGGGGAGTCAACCGGCGGCGGCGGATGGCATACGGATGCTCTTCGACGGGATCGGGGTCGTCGACCTCGACGCCGATCCCGACGTGGTCGCGCCCCTCGTCTGCGGGATGCGGGTGTTCGTCGGGTACGCCGGGTGGTCACCGGGGCAGCTCGACGGTGAGCTCACGAGGGGCAGCTGGTTCGTCGTCGACGCCCTCACCGACGACGCCTTCACCCTCGACCCGAGGCACCTCTGGCGGGTTGTCCTGCGCCGCCAGCCGTCGGGGCTCGCGCTGCTGTCGACGTTACCGGCCAACCCCGAGGCCAACTGAGCCCACCTACACTGTCGGGCATGTCGCAGATCCCGCTCGATGACCCCAACGACCCGTCGACGGGCGGGCCTCACACGAGGACGGCGGTGCTCGAGCGCACCGAGACGGTTCCCACGGAGCAGCTGCAGGAGCCCGGCGACCACGAGCGCTTCTCCCACTATGCCGAGAAGGGCAAGATCACCGAGGCGATGGTCATGGGCACCCCGGTCGTCGCCCTGTGCGGCAAGGTCTGGGTGCCGAGCCGCGACCCGAAGCAGTTCCCCGTGTGCCCGACGTGCAAGGAGATCCTCGACGGGCTTTGGCCCGAGAAGCCCGAGGGCTCGCAGTAGCGGCCGCGTCACCCCTGGGCGACGAGCGCGTCCGTCCGGAAGCGGATCCGCTCCGCGAGGGAGATCGCGGTGTTGGCCCGCGTCACGTGGGTGCCGTCGACGAGCCGGTCGATGACGCGCTGGAGGTCGGCGTTGTCTCGGGCGACCACCCTGACGATGAGGTCGCCAGCCCCGGTCGTCGTATGCGCCTCGAGCACCTCGGGGATGGCCGCGAGGTGCTCGGCGACGGGGGAATGCCCGCGACCCTGACGGATCTCCAGCGTGATGAACGCCGTCACCGGGTAGCCGAGTGCGGCAGGCTCGACCCGCGGCGCCCATGAGGCGATGACGCCGCGCTCCTCGAGGCGGTCGATCCGCGCCTGGACCGTTCCCCGGGCGACGCCGAGCCGACGGCTGGCGCCGAGGACCCCGACCCCGGGCTCCGCGGTGAACAGCGAGAGGATGCGGCGGTCCAGCGCGTCGATGACGGACATGATGCCCAGAATACGGCCATCGGACTGCGCATCGTGTCTACTGCCGCGAGCATGAGAGGCTGGCTCCATGACGCTGCCGCCGCCAGTCCCGCCGACGCCGGGCTGGTATGACGACCCGGAGGAGCCCGGGTCCCTGCGCTATTTCGACGGGATCCTCTGGAGCGCGCACGTCGTCTCCAAGGGGCCTGCACCGGTCGAACCGGTGGCTCCGGTCCCAGCGACGAGCCCCCAGGCGCCGCCGGTGCCGCCGGCCGCCCCGCCGTCCACGCCGCGGGCCCCGGGGCGTCGCCAAGGTGCCTCCGCGAGCGTTGACGGGAGACCCTATGCCACCTACGGCCAGCGCGTCCTCGCCTTCCTCGTCGACGGGGCCATCAAGATCGTTCTCGATCTCGTCCTCGCCGGGTGGGCGTTCTACCTCGCGTTCCGCCCGCAGATGGACGCCATGGTGACGGCCGCGAGGAACGGCACGACCGTGCCCCCCTTCGACGTCGGCGCGGGCGACGCGCGTTGGCTGTCGGCATACGTCCTCCTCGTCGCCGTCGTCGGGCTGACCTACAGCACGGTCTTCCTCGTCCGGCGCGGCGCCACCCCAGGCAAGCTCGCCGTCGGGATCCGCGTGCGACCCCTGGGGCACGACGGGCGTGTCGACGTCGCGATGGCGGTGCGGCGCTACCTCATCCCCTTCGCGGCGACGGCCCTCTCCTTCGTCCCGCTCCTCGCCACCCTCCTCGCCTTCCTGTGGGCCGCCGACCACGCGATGCCGCTGCTCGACCCCCGTCGTCAGGCGCTCCACGACCGGATGGCGGGGACGGAGGTCGTCTCCTCGCGGCGCTCGCCCTGGTCGTGAGACGCTGGGCTATGAGCGAGTCCAGGGTCCCGACCTTCGGTCCCGAGGAGCTCCGAGCCGTCCAGCTGAGCCGTATGCGCTCGAGCCTGAGGTCGGCCTACGAGAGCGTCCCCCACTACCGAGCGGCGTTCGACGCGGCCGGCGTGACGCCGGATGACCTGCGGTCGCTCGACGACCTCGCCCGGTTCCCCTTCACGACGAAGGCGGACCTGAGGGAGAACTACCCGTTCGGAATGTTCGCCGTGCCACGCGAACGGGTCAACCGGATCCATGCGAGCAGCGGGACGACGGGCCGCCCGACCGTCGTTGGGTACACGAAGGCGGACCTCGACACCTGGGCGGAGCTCATGGCCCGCTCGATCGAGGCGGCCGGCGGCCGTGCCGGCGACATCGTCCACGTCGCCTACGGCTACGGCCTCTTCACCGGTGGACTCGGGGCCCACTATGGCGCCGAGCGGCTCGGGTGCACGGTCGTCCCCGTCTCCGGCGGGATGACCGAGCGCCAGGTGCAGCTCATCACCGACTTCCGGCCACGGATCTTCATGGGCACCCCCTCCTACTTCCTCGCCATTCTCGACGAGATGGCCGCCGAGGGGATCGACCCCCGCTCGACGAGCCTGGAGATCGGGATCTTCGGCGCCGAGCCATGGACCGAGCAGATGCGCGTAGAGGTCGAGTCGCGGACCAACATCCGCGCCGTCGACATCTACGGGCTGTCCGAGGTCATGGGGCCGGGCGTGTCCCAGGAGGCGAGCACAACTCAGGACGGCCTGCACATCTGGGAGGACCACTTCTACCCCGAGGTCGTCGACCCGTTCACCGACGAGGTGCTGCCGGACGGGGAGGAGGGCGAGCTCGTCCTCACCTCCCTGACCAAGGAGGCGATGCCCGTATGCCGTTATCGGACAAGGGACCTCACTCGTCTCCTGCCAGGGACGGCATACCCGCCGTTCCGCCGGATGGCGAAGGTCACCGGGCGTTCGGACGACATGATGAGCGTCCGGGGGGTCAACGTGTTCCCGAGCCAGATCGAGGAACAGATCCTGCGGATCGACGCCCTGACGCCGCACTACCTGTGCGTCCTGACCCGACCCGGACGGATGGACGAGCTGACGATCAGGGTCGAGCGCCGGGTCGACGTCGACCATGTGACGGCCGCGGAGGCCGGGCGTCTGCTGGAGTCCCGCATCAAGCACACCGTCGGCGTCACCGTGAAGGCGGAGGTCCTCCATCCGCATGACCTCGAGCGGTCGATGGGCAAGGCGAAGAGGATCGACGACCAGCGACACCTTCGGGACCAGTGACGCCTCAGCGCACGTTCCGCACGTTGCTGAGGCGACCGCGGCCCTGGTCGGGGAGACCATCGCAGCCCACCGCGCGGTCGAGACGGACGCATCCTGACGAGCCTCCCGCCGACCGGCACGGGCGCGCGAGCCCCTCGGCCGCCGGCATCCTCGAGCCGACGCTCACGCAGGGCCTCCAGAGCCGCCGGCGCCACAAGGCCGACCTCGCCGCCCGACGAGCCGGACTCCGCACCGAACGAACCGCCCCCTCTGAGCGAGCGCGTCAGCGCAGCTGCGCCTCGAGGGCGGCGAGCCCGCGGGCCACCTCGGCGAACGAGGTCGACAGCGGCGCCAGACCGATGCGGATCGAGTCCGGCTCGCGGTAGTCGGGGATCACGCCCTGGCGCCAGAGCCGTCGCGTCACCTCGCGGAACCCGGGGCGCCGGATCGATATGTGGCCACCCCGGTGGGCGTGGTCGCGAGGAGAGACCACCTCGACGCCGAGCGGCGCGAGCCGGGCGTCGATGACGCTGAGGGCGAAGTCGGTCAGGGCCAGCGACTTCGCGCGCACCGCGTCGACTCCGGCCTCGGCCAGCAGCTCGAGGTAGGCCTCGAGCGGCACCATGGCGAGGACCGGGGGAGTGCCGCTGACGAACGACCGGATCCCCGGTGCCGCCACGTAACCCGGTGCCATGGCGAACGCATCCTGCCGTCCGAGCCAGCCCCACACAGGCTGCTGGAGCACGCCGTGATGCCGGGTCGCGACATACGCGTAGGCCGGTGACCCGGGGCCGCCGTTGAGGTACTTGTAGGTGCAGCCGACGGCGAGGTCGACGTCCCACTCGTCCAAGGCGACCGGTACGGCGCCGCCGGAGTGACAGAGGTCCCAGAGGACGAGGCCGCCGACCTCGTGGACGGCAGCCGTGATGCCGGGGACGTCTGCACGCCAGCCGGACCGATAGGCGACGTGGCTGAAGACCGCCAAGGCGGTGCGCGGGCCGACGCGCTCGGCGATCTGCTCGCGGGTGACGCCGTCGACGGGGCTGGGCTCGACCCAGACCAGGCGCGCACCGCGCTCGGCGGCGATGCCCTCGAGGACGTAGCGGTCGGTCGGGAAGTTGTCGACGTCGAGGACGATCTCGTCACGGCCGCGGACGAGCTGCTCGTCGACGGCGGCCCGCGCGAGCTTGTAGAGCAGGACAGTCGTCGAGTCACCGACGAACGTCTGGCCGGGGGCGGCGCCAAGCGCCACGGAGCCCAGGCGGTCGCCAAGGGTCAGGGGCAGATCCATCCAGCGTTCGTCCCACCCGCGGATAAGCCGCCCACCCCATTCGACGCGGACGAACCTGTCGAGCGCGTCGGCCGTGCGGGCGAGTGGGCGACCGAGGGAGTTCCCGTCGAAGTAGGCGACGAGGTCGCTGCCTTCCGGGGTCAGGAAACGGTGGAGGTACGCCCCGAGCGGGTCGGCCTCGTCAAGGGCTCTGGCGCGCGCCAGGGCGTCGTTCGGCATAGAAGTCACCATATTGTGGGAGGTATGTCCGTCGCCCCGGTCGAGGAAGAGCGTGCCGCTCCTGACCTGACCGTCCAGCCCGACACCCCCTGGGTGACGATCGTCTGGAACGACCCGGTCAACCTCATGTCCTACGTCACGTACGTCTTCCAGACCTACTTCGGCTACTCCAAGGCCAAGGCCGACGGCCTCATGATGGACGTCCACACGAAGGGTCGCGCCGTCGTCTCGTCGGGCTCCCGCGAGCGCATGGAGGTCGACACCGAGGCCATGCAGGGATACGGGCTGTGGGCGACGTTCGAGAAGGACGCCTGAGTGGCCAAGGGGTTTCGCCGCAAAGGCAGGGGAACGGGGGCGACCTATGCCGCCCGGCTGGACGACGTCGAGCGCTCCGTCATCGTCGGCCTGCTCGTTCAGGTCCGAGAGCTGCTGTCCACCGTCGAGGCAGCGGCGCCCGTCCAGGCGGTGGACCTCACGGGGGACGAGTTCGACCGCATCGTCGCCGGGTTCGACTCGGCGGAGACACCCGGACGTGCTGACCCGACCTACGCGCGGGATCCGGCCCTGCACCGCCTCCTGCCCACCGGGACGACGGAAGACCCAGACCTGGCCGCGCAGTTCCGGGCCCGGACCGAACAGTCGCTCGTTGCCCGGAAGGTCGCCAACCTCGACACCGCCATAGCCGCGCTCGGCGCAGGCACGACCGGGCAGGTGCGCCTCGGGAAGCCCGAAGCCGTCGCCCTCGTCGTCGCCCTCACCGATGTCCGGCTCGTGCTCGCCGACCGGCTCGGCGTCGACACCGAGGACGATGCGGGCAGGGTGCACGACGTCGTCGCCGGCGCGAGTCCGGCGGACGGGCACGACGTGTCGTTCGTTCACGCCGCGGCCGTCTACGAGTTCCTCGCGTGGCTTCAGGAGACCCTCGCTGAGGCGCTCCAGACGTGACGCACGAGACCGGTGGCGGCGATCACAAGCCGCCGAGCCGCTTGGCGCCGGGCCCGTACCTTGGGGCCGTGGCGGACGCACCCATCGGGATCTTCGACTCCGGGTTCGGCGGGCTCACCGTCGCCCGAGCGGTGCTCGACCAGCTGCCGCACGAAGGCATCGCCTACCTCGGCGACACCGCGCGAGCGCCGTATGGCCCGCGCCCGATCGCGCAGACGCGCGAGTTCGCCCTCGAGTGCCTCGACAGACTGGTCGACCATGGCGTCAAGGCCCTCGTCATCGCGTGCAACACGGCGAGCGCGGCGGTCCTCCACGACGCTCGTGAGCGATACGACGTCCCCGTTGTCGAGGTCATCCGTCCCGCTGTTCGCCGCGCCGCCGCGGCGACACGCAACGGGCGCGTCGGTGTCATCTCGACGATGGGCACGCACAACTCGGGTGCCTACATCGACGCGTTCGCCGCGGCTCCCCAGCTCGACGTGACAAGCCGCCCGTGCCCCCGCTTCGTCGAGTTCGTCGAGTCGGGCGTCACGGGCGGCCCGGAGCTCATCGACGTCGCGCGCGGCTATCTGGAGCCGCTGCAGGAGAAGGACGTCGACACGCTCGTCCTTGGCTGCACCCACTACCCCCTTCTCACGGGCGTCATCTCCTATGTCATGGGCGACGGGGTCACGCTCGTCTCTTCCGCCGAGGAGACGGCCAAGGACGTCTATCGGGTGCTCGCCGACACCGACACGCTCCGGCCCGACGACCTGCCCGAGCCCGGCCACAGCTGGACGACGACAGGAGACCCAGAGGAGTTCCGCCGGCTCGCCCGGCGGTTCCTCGGGCCAGAGGTCGCCGACCTCTTCGGCAACCGGGAGATCGCATGAGGCTCACCGTCATCGGGTGCAGCGGCTCGTATGCCGGGCCCACCTCACCCGCCTCCTGCTACCTCCTCGAGCACGAGGACGCCGGCCGCGCGTGGCGGATCGTTCTCGACCTCGGAAACGGCGCCCTCGGCGTTCTTCAGCGGCATACGAGACCCGAGCTGCTCGACGCGGTTCTCCTCACCCACCACCACCCGGACCACTTGGCCGACATGTGCGGCCTTTTCGTCATGCGCAAGTACCGGCCCGGGGGACCTCCGCCGGTGCGGCTGCCGGTCTACGGCCCCGAAGGCACCGACGACCGGCTGGCCGTGGCGTACGGGTCCCCGGACGCGAAGGACATGGCACGGTACTTCGACTACCGGGTCGTGCGGGACGCCGAGCCGTTCCGGGTCGGGCCGTTCCGTGTGACGCCGTTCCGGATGAACCACCCGGTGGAGTCCTATGGATTCAGGATCGCCTGTGGAGAGACGGTGATCGCCTATACCGGCGACACCGACACGACGCCGAACCTCTCCCCGCTGCTCACCGGCGCCGACCTTGCCCTCATGGACAGCGCGTTCGTCGACGGACGCGACCCGCTGCCCGACATCCATCTGAGCGGCTCGCGTGCGGCCCAGGCCGCCGTGGATGCCGGCGGGGTGCGCCGTCTCATGCTCACCCATCTCCCCGCATGGAACGACCCCGCCGTCTGCCACGCGGAGGCTGCCGCGGTCTGGCCCGGAGACGTCGAGATGGCGCAGCCGGAGGCGACCTACGACGTCGCCCCTTCGGCCTGACCCTGCGGGCCTCTAGGCTCAGGCGGTGGAAAGCACAGCATCGCTGCTCGAGCAGCTACCGTCGTGGCGGGCCGGACGGACCCGCGAGGCCCTCGTCGACTTCCTTCTGCGAAGCACGAACGGTGAGACAGCCGTTCCCGTTGCGGCCAGGATCGCCGCATTCGACAACGACGGGACGATGGCCTGCGAGAAGCCCCAGACCTCCATTGCCGCCTTCGCCAGCCGCATCAGCGGCGAGTCGGCGGGTCCCCTCGCAGCGCTCGCCGACGGCGAGCGCCGAGCGAGTCCCGGGCTCGGGCCGGGCGCCGAGGACCGCCTCGCGGAGCTGACGAAGGGGTGGACCGTCCAGCAGTTCGACGCGACAGCGTCGCGCTTCCTGTCCGAGGACCGGCACCCGCGGTGGGGACTGACGTGGCCCGACCTCGTCTACGCCCCGATGCGGGAGCTCCTCGACGTGCTTCTCCGGATCGACTTCACCGTGTTCCTCGTCTCAGGGAGCTCCCGAGACTTCCTGCGTGCGATGGCGCAGACGGCCTACGGGCTGACCCGCGAGCACATCGTCGGTACCGAGGTCGACGTCGACTACCGTGACGGACGCCTCGTCCGGACGGCCACGGTGCACGACGTCGACCTCGGCGCGGGCAAGCCGTCCCACCTATGGGACCGCAGCGGGGGCGTGCCCCTGCTCGCCGCGGGGAACGCCCACACCGACATCGACATGCTCGACATGGCGCGGTTCGCGCTGGTCGTCGACCACGACGACCCGGTCCGTGAGTACGCCTACGCGGACGACGAGATCCGCAGAACCGCCGAGGACCGGGGATGGACGGTCGCCAGTGTTCGCGACGACTTCGGGGTGGTCTTCGGGGGCAGAAGCCGGCTCACCGACCCGTGAGCCGTGGGCGGCCGGCGCCACCGCATACGCTCACAGTCGTGACCGAGACGACGAACTCAACCCCGCGGCACGACGGCCGCAACCCCGACGAGCTGCGCACGGTGCGCCTCACCCGCAACTGGCTCGACCACGCCGAGGGGAGCGTCCTCGTCGAGTTCGGCCGGACCCGCGTCCTCGTGGCGGCGTCCTTCACCGAGGGGGTGCCGCGCTGGCTCAAGGGCCGGGGGACCGGCTGGGTGACGAGCGAGTACGAGATGCTGCCCCGGTCCACGAACACGCGCAGCGACCGCGAGTCGCGCAAGGGTCGCGTCGGTGGCCGGACGCACGAGATCAGCCGGCTCATCGGCAGGAGCCTGCGCGCCATCATCGACACGAAGGCGTTGGGGGAGAACACCATCGTCCTCGACTGCGACGTCCTTCAGGCCGACGGCGGAACGCGGACCGCATCGATCACGGGAGCCTACGTCGCACTCGTCGACGCCATCGAGGACGCCCGCGCCAGTGGCCTCATCGCCAGGAACGCGCAACCGCTCACCGGCTCCGTCGCCGCGGTCAGCGTCGGCATCGTCGGGGGGCGCCCGGTGCTCGACCTGGACTACCCCGAGGACTCCACGGCCGAGACCGATATGAACATCGTCATGACGGGCGACGGCCGGTTCGTCGAGGTCCAGGGGACGGCCGAAGGTGAGCCATTCGACAGGGTCCTCCTCAACGGGCTTCTCGATCTGGGGGCCGCAGGCTGCGCGGAGCTTTCCCGGCTACAGACGGACGCCCTCGCCGAGACACCCCGCGAGCGCGTTCCGTGACCGCTGGGCGGCACACGCTCGTCCTCGCGACGCGGAACGAGCACAAGGTCCACGAGCTGCGGCAGATTCTCGCCCGCGTCGTCGAGGACCTGGCGCTGTCCATCGTCGGAGCGGCCGACTTCCCCGACGTCCCGGACGTCACGGAGACCGAGGTGACATTCGAGGGCAACGCTCGGCTCAAGGCGGTCGCGCTGGCGTCGGCGACGGGCCTGCCGTCCGTCGCCGACGACAGCGGCCTCGCGGTCGAGGTCCTCGGCGGGTGCCCAGGCGTGTTCAGCGCCCGCTGGTCCGGCTCCCTCGGCGGGTCCGACCTGACCCGACGGCAGCGCGATGCGGCCAACCTGCGCCTCCTCCTCGACCAGCTCGCCGACGTCCCCCCCGAGCACCGTCAGGCGGCCTTCGTGTGCGCCGCCGTCCTCGCGATGCCCGACGGCCGCGTCGAGTCGGCCGTCGGCCGAGTGAACGGCCACCTCGCCTACGAGCCCGTCGGTGGGAACGGCTTCGGCTATGACCCCGTCTTCGTCCCGAACGGGCAGACTCGGACACTCGCCGAGCACTCGGATGCCGAGAAGAACGCGATCTCCCACCGAGGAAACGCCTTCCGGGCGCTGGAACCCATCCTCCGCCGCATGCTGCCGTTACAGTGAACCCCGCGCGCGAGTGGCGGAACTGGCAGACGCACCAGGTTTAGGTCCTGGCGCCTTCGGGTGTGCGGGTTCGAGTCCCGCCTCGCGCACCCCCCTCTACGCACGGAACCGTCGGTGTCGCGGGTCTCGTGCCACCTCCGTGCCACGCGGCGTCCCGCCCTGCGCCCATCCTGGGGCACGGGGAGTATCCGGAAACCAGCCCCTGGCAAGCCAGGTGCGATGGCGTCGGTCAAGTCCACGGGGGTCGGTGTGGGTGGGTTGGTCCCCGTGGTGGCCTACGGGCTGAGTGGACCGGCAGCGACGGTTAGAGGTTCTCGGTCGCCGGCAGGCGGTATTGGAAGTGATGGCCGAGGAGACCGAACGGTTGTCCAGGCACGCCAGGCGCGCCCGCGGCCCGGGCCTCGTCCCGAACGAGGCCGACGTCATCCGCCCCATCGGGGCCGTCCCGGCCGACACCCACGACGAGTCGGCCGCCGACGAACGCCGCTGGATCTGCGAGGAATCCATGGCCAAGATCGCCACGAGCCACGACAATGACACCGTCGCCCTCACCGAGGGGCGACCGGTCGGCATCGAGATGACCTCCAAGCCCACCACTGTGCGGGACTCTCACGCCGGCGCGTGACACGAGTCGACCCGATGGGAGACGCGATGCCTGGCCACTTCACCCACGTCTACACCGCCCGGCGCCTTGCGCAGTGGCTCGGGGAGCAGGACCGGTTCAACCCCCTGGACGTCGGGGACGGCATACCGGGGCTGTTCGGGGGCCTGCAGGACCTCGACCCGAGGCGGTGCAGCGAGGTGATGACGAAGTGGCCGATCTACACCAACATCGGCGCCATCGGCCCGGACCTCTTCTTCTTCTGCCAGGACTACGGCAGCGGCCCGCTGGCCGCGTTCGAGTTCGAGGACGACCTGCTGATGCTCGGCATGGCCGTCTACTACTGGATCGACCACGCCAAGGACGAGGAGTGGGAGCCGCTGCTGCTCATCCTGGCCGAGGTGGACCAGACGTTCGCCAAAATCGTCCGGGTCCTGATCAAGCTCAAGAAGATCTGGGACGACTTCGTCGCCGCGTGGGATGCGACGATCGGTCCCATCGTCAGCGCGGCGGAGCAGGCCCTGGATGACCTGACCGGTGGGGTGCTGAGCGCTCTGGGCGACGCGCTGACCGAGTTGGTGACCGCGTTGAAGCAGGTCGCCGAGGAAGAGCTGGTCACCTTCGCCGACATCTTCTCCTGGTTCTCCCTGAAGATGCGCGCCGGCATGGACGAGCAGTCGTTCGTGTGGAGCGACATGCTGCACTACCGCAAGACGACGCTGATGGCCCGCAACCTGTTCCTGGAGGCCCGGCGCCAGTTCGAGCAGGACGGCGACGCCGAGAAGCTCGAGCAGTTCCAGGCGTTTGCCCTGGGCTGGGTCGCGCACCTGGGCACCGACACGATCGACCACTCCTTCGTCAACGAGCAGTGTGGTGGCCCGTTCCGGACGCATTGGCAGCGGCACCACCTCATCGAGAACCACATCGACGCGTGGAACTACCGGCAGGTCGGCGATGGCGGGGCGTTGGCCCACGACGACCTGGCGGCGACCGAGGTGTACCCAGACCTGGCGCGCAGCGCCTTCGTGTATGCCGTGGCCCTGGACGAGGAGAACCCCAACGGCTTCCAGCGGCCGCCGACGTTGCCGGCCGACCGGGCCGCCGCAAAGGACGCCGTCGACCAGGACGGCTTCATGCCGGGCTGGCTGGCCGACGGGATCGTCCGGGCCTTGGTGGCGACCTACCACGTGGAGGGCGAGCCGCAGCCGAACAACCTGGGCGGGCGCGACTTCCAGAACGGGCTCGGCGCGGCCCAGGGGGCCCTGAAGGACCTGCTCGACGCGGCAGGGATCAGCCTGGACCGGCCGATCGGCGAGGTCATCGCGGCGGTCGCGCCCGACCCGGGCTTCGACGTCCCGCACGGCTACCCGCTGCCGTGGGAGGTGCAGACCTCCTACCGGTTCATGATCAGCTTCTACCGGCTCTCGTTCTGGGGTGGTTTCGACCTGGACAAGCCCAAGGCGCCGGACGTCGTCATCTGGCCCCCGGCCAGCGACCTCACCGACCTCGCCAGCCTGCCCGACCTGTCCGGCCCGAGCAGCGGCGACCCGTTGCAGGACGTCTGCTCGGCCATCAAGTCGTTCTTCGATTGGCTGGAGCATGAGGCGGAGGCGATCGGCAAGCTGGTCGGCGACCTCATCAAGGCCGTCGCCTCGCCGGGGACCTACCCGGTGCGCTGGGGCCTGTACCAGCTGGCCATGTGGGCCTGGGACATCACCACCACCACCCACGAGATCATGGCCCATACGGGCTTCGTCATCCCCCACGGTGAGCTCACCAAGGACGGGGAGCTGGTCCAGCCCAACGAGATCGACCACGCCCTGGTCACCTTGGGGAACACCGTCGACGGGGCGTTCCTGCAGGCCCTGTCCGACGCGACCGACCCGTTCGGCAACCTGGACCGCGACCCCGGGCTGATCGTCGAGCCGACCAACCCCCGCAACGACCAGTACCCGTTCCTGCCGGTCCGGGCCGCCCAGCTGGGCAGCAGGGACGCCAACGAGTTCGAACGTCCGTGGGCCTACCCGTTGATCTCCCGAAGGGATGACAAGAGCCTGTACGTCACCCCGACCGAGCTGTCCGACGTCACTGCCGAGCTCGCCCTCACCGGCATCGACCAACGGATGGGCGCCTGGGTCCACAAGACCCTCGGCGGCCGTGAGGGCCGCACCGTCTCGGGCCCCTACCCCTCCGGGGCGCAACCGCACGATGTCTTCTTCCGCACGGGCCAGCCGGTCACGCCCGGGGAGCGCACGGCATACGAGGTGGCGCAGTCGCCGGCGGTGACCGACGCCATCAACGAGCTGGTCATCGGCCGCGACCCGGCCACCGACCACAGCCCTCTGGGGGATGCCATCCCGTTCGCTGCCTATCTGGTCGGTCGCGTCCTGGACCCGGACGAGGGACCCGTCACGGACTACAACCTGGACGCGGACCGCGGCTACGGCTATCGCTGCTGGGACTGGATCCGCGGCGACGCGACCGGCACCAACGCCCGCGGTCAGACCTATGACAAACCGGTCGTGGAGTCCGAGGGCAGCCCCGACTGGCACGGCGCCGCCCCCGACGGCATCCAGACACCGATCCAGCTGCGGTACCTGTCCGGACCCGGCGGTGGTCAGGGCGGGCCGCCGACCCACGGGCCGCTCGCTCGCGGCATCACCCTGACGGCGGTCGAGGGCGTTGCCCGCGGCATCCGGCTGCCGCAGCCGCCGCCGCCCGCGCCGGCCCGTCGAGTTCGCCGCGCGACCCGGAAAGGGGACCAGTGATGGCACCCGAACGCCACGACAGGGACAACGACCACCCCGACGGATGCCGGGACCGCACCCAAGCGGTCCAGGACCTCGTCGCGGCCGTTGCCGACCTTGTCTGCGGCTGCGGCTGCGGACGCCCGGCCGGCCACCATCACCACGACCAGGACGACCGTGGGCACGGAGGGCACGGAGGGCACGGAGGGCACGGCGGTCACGGCGGTCCCGGGCACGGTGGCGGCGGTCGTCCCACGCGGGACCCCGGCACCTCGACGGGTGGGCTCGGAACCCCGCTGACCCCCGGCGACCTGGACCACCCGGTCGAGCCGGGTCAGTGGGTCGGGCCACGCAAGGACATGCACGTGCCCTACCTGTTCCTGAGGGCCTTCCCCGGCGACACCGGGACCCGGCCCACCACCCAGCCGTTCTGGGAGAGCCCCGACGTCTACATCCTGGGCGGAGTCCACCCCTCCGTGGCACCCGACGTGCCGGCCCAGCTCGGTCAGACCGCCTTGGCCGGGCAGGACAACACCGTGTACGCCCACGTCTGGAACCTGGGCCATGCCCCGGCCCGGGCCGTCGTCGTCGAGTTCTACTGGTGCGACCCGTCGCTGGGGTTCAACCCCGTCGGCGCCCACCTCATCGGCTCGGCGACGACCTGGCTCGGCTCCCGCAGCGAGCCCGACTGCCACAAGGTCGTCAAGTGCCCGAGGAGCTGGCAGGCCATGTTCACCAACGGTGGCCACGAATGCCTGCTCATCCGGGCCTTCGACGTCGCCGCAGACCCGATGACGACCCCCGAATGGGATGCGTCGGTCAACCGGCACCTCGGCCAGCGCAACATCCACGTCATCCCCCCGGGCCAGTCCGTCGGCGGGCCGATCCAGCTTTCCGTCGGGCAGCTCTTCGGCGGCACCGCGACAGTCACCGTGGCCCGGCACGCACCCGCGACCATGCCGTGGCTGCAGCTGCACACGATGACCCGTGGCGCGTTCCCCGGCCAGGCCGTCGGCACCGGTGCTCTTGCCCTCGGCCTGCCCGGCACCGCCGGTGGTGCCGGCCCGGTCACGGCGACCGGCGACGGGCAGCACGTGCTGTTCGCCACGGGTGACGCCAACCCGCCGCCGGGACAGGCCCACGTCTACCGGGTCACCGCCGAACAGGACGGTGCCGTCATCGGCGGTTACACCGTCGTCAACCTCGGCTGAGCCAGCCGGTGCCTGCTGGTGCCGTGTGCCGCACGGCACCGGCAGCGACGACGCAGTCCCACCAGGCCCTCGTACACCGACGAGCCGAACGGGCCGGGGAGCGGCTTTTTGAGGCGCAGCGTCCGGGCGGCGTGACCAACGGGCTGATCGCACCCCGCTCACTCGGTGGCGCGGTCGATGACGACTGCGACAGCGCATCCTCGGGCATCGAGCACGAGCCCTCGAGTGTCTCGGTCACCGTTGCGCGGACAGCCCCTCGGGCGGGGCCGGCGAGGTGGGTGGGTCGGACAGGGTGCCCGGCGGACCGCTCAGGACCGCGCGGAGACCTCGCGGGGTGTGTGCTGGGGGCCGGCGGCCGGGTGCTCGTCGAACACGCGGCGCAGGCCGGGCAGGCGGCGCAGCCACCCGACCAGGCCGGTCAGCGGCCGGCCCAGGGCCCACCAGCCGCCCAGGGCAACGGCGGCACCCAGAGCGAGCCCCGCCAGCACGTCCCACGGGTAGTGAGCGCCGATGTAGACACGGGCGAAGGCGAGCAGGACGGCGAGGACGGTCGCCGTCAGGGCGAGCCGACGGCTGGCCAGCAGCAGGCCGGCGGCGACGGCGCCGGCCATGACGGCATGGTCGGAGGGGAAGGAGAAGTCCGTGGTGACGGACGCGAGCCGGAGGATCCCGGGGTGGGTCGCATACGGGCGGGCCTCCGCGAAGAAGTGGCCGAGCGGCTGGTTCAGGCCCAGCGCGAGCAGAGTGGCGACGGCGGCCCATCCGGTCGCCGCCAGCCGCCGGGACGGGGCATGCCGGTTGACGGCCAGGGCGAGGAGGAGCAGGAGCCCAAAAAGGCCGACCCCATACGTGGCGTAGGCGAGCATCGTGGTGTGCAGCCACGGCGTGTGCCGGGCGACATCGTTGATCCACAGGAACAGCCGGTCGTCCAGCTGGCGCAGGGGGGTCATGCCGCGGGGGTCCTCTCGGTCGAGCGCCGCGACGTGGCCTGCTTGGGCGGGGGTCGCAACCGGGTTACGCCGACGGTCTGGCCGGCTTGGTGGGCCTGATGAACCCTACCAACCGAGTCCGTCGTACTCCCCGCAGTGTAGTCGTGGCCGGCAGCAGTACCGCCTCGGGACGCCGCCGAGACGCTCGCCGCAGTGGCCGTGCACCCCTCCCGCGAGTCCGGCGCCGACGCTCAGGGTGTGACTCATGCCGGCACGGGCGTGCGGGTGCGGGCGCGCCAGACCCGGGCGACGGCCAGTGCGGCGATGATGTCCCAGATCCCCCACCAGGCCGCGACGAGCGCCATACCTCCCAGGCCGTCGAAGAAGCTGAACACCAGCAGCAGGCCCAGGCCCGCGTTGCGCACTCCGACCTCGAAGGTCATGGCCTTCGTGGCGTCGGTCGGCAGCCGGAACCCCCGGGCGATCACGTAGCCGAGGCCGAGCGCCAGCGCGTCGTGCAGGAGGATGGCGACCGCCACCACCCCGATCCAGGTGATGAAGAGGTGGAGGTTCTTGACCAACGCCAGCAGGATCAGCAGCCCGAGGGCGCCGAAGGCGACCGGGCCGATGACCCTGCCCGAGCGGGACGCCACTCGGGGCCAGAGGTGGGCGGCCGCGATGCCAAGGGCGAAGGGCAGCCCGATGACGACGAATACCTCTAGCAGCATGTCGACCACGTCGAGGTGGATGGAGCGCATCATCGGGCCGCCGGTGGGATGCAGGTTGCCCCAGAGCGCGAAGTTCAGCGGCATGAGCACGATCGCGAGCAGGTTGCTCACCGCCGTCATCGACACGGACAAAGCCACGTCGCCGCGCGCCTGGTGGGTGACGATGTTCGAGACGTTGCCGGGAGGGCAGCAGGCGACCAGGATCATGCCGAGCGCGACCGACCCGCTCACCCGGAGCAGAAGCGTGAGCACGAACGTGATGGCGGGCAGGATCAGGAACTGTGCGCCGACCCCGACGGCGATCGCCTTCGGCCTGCGGGCGGCTCGTCTGAAGTCGTCGACGGTGGTGTCCAGGGCGATGCCGAAGAGGATGCAGGCGATGATGACGCGCAGCAGCATCTGGGAGCGCTCGTCGAAGGCGATCTTGATGTCGTCGACGTTGTGGGCGATCACCGCCAGGGGCATCAGCACGTGGTTCATGAAGGCTCTCCTGTCGGGGGGCGCAGCCGACGGGTCATCAGGCTGGTGTAGATCCTCGGGGCGTGGCGGCTGATCGTCCATGAGAGGCGCGCCGTACGACCCACGAGCACGACGTCGCGTCGTCCCTCGGCCGCCTCGACGATGGCCCGGGCTGCTCGTTCGGGCGTGATCTCCTTGCCGGTGGTCCTGCGCCGTCCCGGTCCCACCGGGCCTGCCACCCCCATGCCACCGGTGACAAAGGTGGGGTGGACGATGGTCACCCGCACGTGCTGGGCGGCGAGCTCGGGCCGGAGGGCGGTGAACAGACCCGTGACCGCGTGCTTGGCCGCGACGTATGCCGGCCGGCCGAGCACCGGCGCGAAGCCCGCCACCGATCCCACCAGCACGACCGTGCCCCGTGCACGGCGCAGTGCCGGCAAGGTGGCCAGCAGGGGGGTCACGGCGGAGAAGTGGGTGCCGTCCATGACTCGCCGGTGAGCCGCCACGTCATGGTCGTCGACGGCACCGATCGCCGACAACCCGGCGCACAGCACCAGCAGGTCGATCCGAGCCAGGTCGCTGACGACGGCCCGGACGGTTCGCTCGTCGAGCAGGTCGCAGGCCAGCGTCCGTGGCCCCGGCACCAGATCGAGCCCCCGCACCTCGTACCCGCGCCCGACCAGCAGGTCGACCACGTGCCGGCCGATCCGGCCGCTGGCACCGGTGACCACCGCCACCGGTGGCGTGGACGCGGTCGTCACGTCAGCCCCGCCCCGACCGGCCCAGGCGGAATATCTCGTAGGTCTCCCGAGTCGTCCGTCTCGGTAGCCCGGGGAAGTCGCGACGCAGCCGGGTGTTGTCGAGCACCGGGCGGTGCAGGAGGAAGTCCACCTGCTCGGGACCGTAACGGCCGATCCCGACGCGCCTCATCACCGCCAAGGCGGTCCTCACGACGGCCGACGGCACCGCCACCACCCGCGAGCCCTCCACCGCGGCGATGTCGCGCAGGGTCATGACACCGTCGCCGGCGAGGTTGTAGGCGCCGGTACGCCGCGCCAGCAGGCCGGTGACGATGATCTCGGCGACGTCGTGGTCCCAGATGAAGGTGAACGGCCCCTCGGTCTCGGTCAGCGTCATCACCACCCGCCCGGAGAAGAGCGCGGTGATCTGGTTGTCGGTGTGCGCACCGAGGATCGCGCCCGGCCTGAGCACCAGCTGGCCGAGGGCGGGGTGAAGTCGGCGGGCCCGGGCCAGCAGCGCCTCGACCGCGGCCTTGTGGCGGGAGTAGGCGAAGGCGTCGCTTCCGGTGACCGGCTGGTCCTCGGTGAGCAGCCGGCCGTCGTTGCGGGCGTGGTAGCCGTAGGCGGCCCCCGAGCTGGTCACGGTCAGGTGCCCGACCCCGGCTGCCACGCAGGCGTCGACGACGCGCTGGGTGCCGCCGACCTCGATGTCCTCGAGCTCGGCCTCGCTCATCCCCTTGGGCGGCTCGACGATCGCGGCCAGGTGCACGACCGCGTCGACCTCGTGCTCGCGCATGAGGGCGGCGAGGTCGAGGCGGCGCAGGTCGCCGGTCACATACGTGACCGCGGGGACCGGGTCTGCGGCCGTGCGCACGTCGACCGACACGGTGGCGACCCCCTGCTCGGCCAGCCTCCGGACGACGAGGGAGCCCACGTAGCCGGTGCCACCGGTGACGAGTACGGTCATCGACGCTCAGCCCTTCGGCTCCTGGTGCATCTTCTTGAACGACTGCAGACCCGGCGCCCAGAGGTGCTCCACCGTGTCGACGTGCACCTGCACCACGGCGGCGCGGCCGCAGTCGCGCGCGCGCTCCAGCGCGCCCTGCAGGTCGGCCGAGTCCGTGACCAGCTCGGGGTGGGCCCCCATCGCCTCGCCCATCAGGTCGTAGCGGCATGGTGCGAAGTCGGCATACACGATCTGGTCGGGCGGCAGGTTGGTGTTCGTCAGCTTCTTGCGGGCCACCGTCGCGACCGGGTGCGCCTGGATCTGCTGGCTCATCTTCACCATCCCCCAGGCGCCGTCGACGAGGACGACGAAGACCACCGGCAGCCCGAGGCGCACCGCGCTCTCCACCTCGGTCGGGTGCATGCCGAAGGCGCCGTCCCCGATCAGCACACAGACCCGCTGGTCGGGCGCCGCGACCGCGGCCCCGAGAGCCTGGCCCATACCCGCGCCGAGCATGCCGAACTTGTACGTCGACAGGATGCTTCTCGGCACGTCGGCGGAGTGGTAGAAGTTGGACCACACGACCGTGTTGCCGCCGTCGAAGACCCACACCGTGTCGTCGGGCATGACCTGCTGCGCCACCGTCGGCACGTGACCCGGGTGCACCGGAGCCCCGTCTTTGAGCGCGCTGGCGAGCTTGGCTCGCGCGTCGGCCACGTTGCCGCGCCACCCTGCGAGCCGTTCCTGGCGTCCGGCGAGCCCAGGAACCCGGAGTCGCTCCACGGCGTCGGCGAGGTCCCGGAGGGCTTCGCGGGCGTCGGCGAGGATCGCCACGCTGACGGGCTTGTTGACGCCCAGCCTCTCGTCGTCGACGTCGACCTGGATCGTCCTCTGCGCCGCCGGCGGCGCCCAGTTTGGCGCCTTGCCCCACCAGTCGGTCTCGCCCAGCCTGCTGCCGACGACCAGGGCCACGTCGGCGGCGTTGCGCACCTCGTCGTTGAGACCGAGGGCGGTCATCGGGATGGCCTCGGGCCGGGTCTCCGGCAGCGCCCCGCGAGCCGCCCAGCTGGTCGTCACCGGAGCCGCCAGCAGGCCTGCAAGGCGTGCGAGCTCGGCCTCTGCGCCCGCGTGGTAGACCCCCGAGCCCACGTGGATCATCGGACATGCGGCGTCCGCGAGCATCCGCGCGGCCCGCTCGACGAGCACCGGGTCGGGCTGCAGCGGCGTCGTCCTCCGGTAGGACTCCGGCGCCTGCACGGCGTCGGCGTCGATACCGGTCGCCTGGTTGAGGATGTTCTCGGGGACGTCGACGTGCACCACCCCCGGACGGCCGATGAAGCTCACCCGAAACGCTCGCCGCATGATCTCCGGGATGCGCTCGGCGCTCGGCACCTGGCACGACCACTTCGTCATCGGCGCCGTGACCGCGGTCTGGTCGAAGCTCTGGTAGGCGCCGCCGCGGTCGGGATGGGTGATCCCGACGCGCCGGCCGCTCGTGATGAGCAGGATCCGGTTGCCCTCTCCCTGTTCGACAGCCACCCCGGGCAGCACGTTGGCCACGCCCGGGCCGTTGGAGGCCATACACACGCCGAGCTGCCCGCTGACCCGGGCGTAGGCACCGGCCATGTGGGCCGCCGCTGCCTCGTGCCGCGGCGAGTGCAGGGTGATGCCCGCTTCTCCCAGCGCGCGGTAGAGGCCGAAGTAGGTGCCGTCGATGATGCCGAACAGGTGCTCGACACCCTCGGCTGCCAGCATCCTGGCGATTAGCTGTCCCCCGGTCAGGCCCTTGGCCATCGGTACTCCTCCTTGTGGCTGTTCCCACAACGTAGGAGCCACTCCGCGCAGGCGTCCTGTGGACGGGCCCAGAATGCGCCCTTCCCTTGTGGCTCGCCACAAACCAGACTGGGCCCGTGGCCGAGTGGGATCAGATCGCCGACCTCATCGAGCGGGTCGTCGCCGCTCCCGAGCTGATGGACGACGTTGTCGAGGAGGTGCGCACCTCGATCCGGGAGGTCTCCGGCCTCGAGGCCTCCGACGTCGCCCGCCACACGCGCGCCCTGCTGGCCGCCGCCACCCGGTCGATCGCCTCCCGGAGCGGCCCGACGGAGGCCGAGCTCTCGTTCGTCGAGGACCTCGCCGTCACCCGGGCCCGTCAGGGGGTGCCGATCCACGCAGTGCTCTCGGCCATCCACGTCGCCGAACGCAGGATCTGGGCCCGCGCCAAGTCCGTGGCCGCCGAGACGGGAGTCGACCCGGCACTGGTCCTGGACGCCCGCGAGCTCTACGACGACTGGGCACAGGAGGTGCGCGCACGGCTGCTCCAGGCGCACGGCAGCGCGGAGGTGACCGAGCGCGCGACCGACCGCGACGCCGACACCGTCCGGCGGCTGCTCCAGGGCGGGTCGGCCGCCTCGCTCGCCGCGGCCGCGGCGGGGCTGCCCGCCACGGGGCTGCACGTGCTCGTGTCACCGTACCCCGACCGGGCCGGCCTGACCCGGGCCGTACGCCGCGCCCGTGCCGGGGTCGTCACGACCACGGCGGCAGAGGCCGTGGCCGTCGTGCGCCGACTGCCTGGCGGGCTCGCTGACGCCGCCGGCCCGGTGGGCGTCGCCGGCCCAGGCGCCCCCGAGGACGTCGCGACCCTGCGTCGACAGGCGGCCGCGGCCGCACGGGCCGCACAGGCACATGGGCGCACCGGCTGCATCGACGTGGCCGACGTCGCCACCCTCGCGGCTCAGCAGGACCGGGGCGACCTCGCCGCGCTCCTCGTCGAGCGCCATGCGTCGGCCATCAACGGCCTCGGCCGAGTCGCCGCGAACACCGTGGCAACCGTCCGCGCCTGGCTCGAGTGCGGTTGCGACGCCGAGCGCGCCGCGGAGCGCGAGTACGTTCACGCCAACACGGTGCGCAACCGCGTCGCCGCGCTCGCCACCGCGACCGGACTCGACGCCCGCGACCCCTTCCAGGCGGTCGACCTGTGGTGGTTGTGCGTCACCTGGCAGGCGCGTCGCACCTGAGGTGGCGGGCCCCAGTCGCGCCGCGAGAGGCTCGCCTCGAGGTCAGTCGGGCCGACCGGCCGAGCGAGGCGAGCAGGTCAAGCCCGACCGCCTGGACGCCTCCGAGGCGGCCCGGTCGGTGCTGCTCGGGGAGGCGAGCACCGGCCCGCGGCGGGCCGGACTTGAACCGCTGCGGGCGTTGACGGTGGCGCGACGGTCCGCGGTCATGGCCCGCAGGCCACCAAGCCCTGGCCGGGCACTGCGCCCGCGCGACTACGTCGACCTACGGCCCGCCCGCCGAGCCAAGAGCCTCCCCTCGCTGCCGCCGAGCACGTGGGAGTGTGGGCTGCCCGGACCGGCGAGCCGGGGCTCGGGCGTCGAGCCCGCGACGAGCTCGCCCCGCGCCACCGCGAACTGGCTCACCACAGCCTGAGGCTTGACACGGAGTTGGAGCATCACACCCGGCGTTGCGCTCGCTCAGGTCGTGGACCGGGTCGCCTCCGCGTGGATGGAGTGGACCAGCCGGGCGGCGGTGCGCGCGGTCCGGTCGTCGACGTCGTATGCCGGGTTGAGCTCGACGAGGTCGACGATGGCCACCTTTCCCGAGCGGACGAGATGCCGGCACACCTGCTCGACGAAGCGCAAAGGCACGCCGTATGCCGCCGGCGCACTGACCCCGGGCGCGACGGACGCCGGTAACACGTCGAGGTCGATGCTCAGGTGGACCGCGTCGTTGCGCGCCGCGACGGCGTCCAGGTGGGCCAGGAGCTCGCCCGACGGCTCGCAGCCGCAGTCGACGTCGCGGACGATGCGCGCGCCGAGAACCGCGGCCGTCTCGAACAGGGCTGCAGTGTTGGCGGCGCCGGCGGCTCCGATGACCGTGTAGTCGAAGCGATGTCCACAGCCGCGGTCGGCCTGCGCCATCTGGAGGAAGGGGGTCCCCGACGTGGGGCGGTCGGCTGTGCGAAGGTCGAGGTGCGCGTCGAGGTTGACGACCCCGACGTCGGCGTCCCGCAGCCGGGAGCTGGCTGCTCGCCCGAGGTAGCTGCCCCAGGAGACCTCCTGGCCGCCGCCGAGGACGACGACGATGTCGTGGCGGTCGGCGAGGGTCGCGACGGCGGCGCCGAGCTGCGCCTGAGCGGACTCCAGCTCGGTGCCCGCCGCGGTGACCGTGCCGGCGTCGGTGATCCGGGAGCCGGCAGGCACGGCCAGGTCCGCCAGCGACCGACGGAGCGCGGCCGGTCCCGCGGCCGCGCCGGTCCGCCCCTGGTTGCGCCGCACGCCTTCGTCGCTGGCGAACCCGACGATGGCCAGGCCTCCCGGTGGTCCCTCACCGGCGGTGGCCAGGCGGACGACGTCGTGCCAGCGAGTGTGCTGGGGCCCGGCCCCGTCGTCACGTCCGGTCCAGTCGAAGGGTGCGCTCACGGACGCTCCTGCGTCCTGCGGCTGGGGTGCCGACGTGCCGCGCCTGACGTGCACGGGTTGGCGGCTGTCATGTCGAGGCTCCTCGATGGTTATGGCGGGGCACTGGCCATCACATCAGACGGCGGGACTGCGGGAGTATGGCTGGCGGTGCGTTCGTGTCCCAGATACGGGACGCGGCGCGGCAGCGCCTGTGACGGAGAGAACGGCGGGTACGGCGGGTACGGTCTCACTCACTTGCAGGTGAGCTGGCCCGAGGAGGTACTGCTCGGCGAGGGGGTGGGGAGACAGGGCTCACCTCGGTCTGGGCGTCGTCGGGGTCCGGGGTCATGTACGCGGCGGGGATGTCGTTGCCGGTATCGCCGTCCACGTTCCTGCGGCCCCGGTCGTGACGCATCGCAGTGTCGGATGCCGGCGTCGAGCACGGTGGTCGCGAAGACAGCCCGCACGTGTGGGCGTATCCGCGCAGGCGTGCGCCCCCCAGTGCCAGGTTTGCGGGGCAGCCGGCGGGTGGTGCGGTGCCGGTCCATCCGGGTCCCGACGGCGCCTCGGGCGTTCCCCGTTCAGCGGCCACCGGACCGCAGGCCGGCGAAGAGGATGTCGAGCTCCTGGTCGATGTACTCGTCGAGGGTGACGTGCGAGACGAGGTCCCAGTGCTTGAGCGCCCAGCCGTGGGCGAGCATCTTGACGTTGTGCGCGACGAGGCGCGCTGACACGGGACGGAAGAGGCCCAGCTCGATTCCGTCGTCGACCGCCTGACGGAACGGGTCGATCGTCTCTGTCTCAAGCCGCATGATCGTACGGGCGGCGGCCGGTGCAAGGGTCTGGCTCTCCCTGTATGCCAGGAGGGATGCGGCGCGCTTGCGGTCGATGATCCGCACGAAGGCCGCGAAGCCGGCGCGGATCCGCGCCTCCGGACCATCGCCTGCCGCTGCCATGGCTGGTGGCACCGCCCGGTCGAAGTCCCCGAGGATGTCGATGATGACCGCTTCGAGCACCTCGTCCTTGTTGGCGTAGTACTGGTAGATCAGCCCGACGCTCATACCGGCCTCGTCAGCCACCGACTGCATCGACGTCCCGTAGTAGCCCTTCTTCGTCATGGTCCGCGAGGCGGCCTTGAGGATCTGGCTGCGACGCTTGGCGATGCGGTCCGCTTGGGGGACGGTGCGGGTCGAGTTGCTGCTCACCCTTGACACCCTACCCGTTGAACGTGTATTCATTGAATAGACATTCAGATAGAGGTTCGTCCAGACCAGAGAGGCCAACGATGTCCGCACCCGAGTTCACCGACATCACGTATGTCATCGAGGATGGCGCCGGGATCATCACGATCAACAGGCCACAGCGCTACAACGCGTTCCGCGGCCGGACCGTCGAGGAGCTCATCGCGGCGTTCCGGCTCGCGTGGGCCGACCACGCCGTTCGTGCGGTCATCCTCACCGGCGCAGGCGAGAAGGCGTTCTGCACCGGCGGCGACGTCAAGCAGCGCGCGGAGACCGGCGACTACGGCCCGACGGCGTCGGGGATGTTCGAGATCGGTTATCTGCAGAGGCTCATTCGTGACATCCCCAAACCCGTCATCGCCGCGGTCAACGGCCTCGCGATCGGTGGAGGACACGTCCTGCACGTGCTCTGCGATGTGAGCATCGCGAGTGAAAACGCACGCTTCGGTCAGGCTGGCCCGCGGGTCGGCTCGTTCGACGCCGGCTTCGGCACGGCATACCTGGCTCGCGTCGTCGGTGAGAAGAAGGCGCGCGAGATCTGGTTCTTCTGCCGCCAGTACTCGGCGCAGGAGGCCCTGGCGATGAACCTCGTCAACAAGGTGGTCCCCGCGGACCAGCTGATGGCCGAGGCGAAGGCGTGGGTGGCGGAGATCGTCGCCCTCTCCCCAACGGCGATCAAGTTCTGCAAGCAGTCCTTCAACGCCGACACCGAGCACCAGGCAGGCTTCTCGAACATGGCGATGACCGCCCTGGACTCGTTCGCGACATCGGACGAAGGCATGGAAGGCGCAAAGGCCTTCGCCGAGAAGCGCACACCGGACTTCGCTTCACACGTCAACTGGCACTGACCGAGCCACCGAAAGCGGAGCCCGATGGATTACGCACTCGACGAGGATCAGCAGGCGTTTGCCGACGAGGTCCGCCGGTTCGCCGTCAGGGTCCTCGCACCCCACTACCAAAGCGACGACAAGGCCGCCGAGTTCCGTCGAGAGCTCGCCAAGGACATGGCCGGGATGGGTCTCACCGGGCTGAGGATCCCGGAGGAGCACGGCGGCCAGGGGGCCAGCGCCGTCATCGCCGGGCTGGCCGCGGAGCAGGTCGGCCGGGAGGACTTCAACGCGACGTACCTCATCATCAACACCGCACT
Organism: Actinomycetes bacterium; assembly: GCA_021783215.1. GTDB lineage: Bacteria > Actinomycetota > Actinomycetes > Actinomycetales > Dermatophilaceae > JAJXUB01. The sequence goes on from JAJXUB010000003.1 coordinate 30,189, forward strand.
GATCTCCGACGTCATCACGCGTAACGCGACGCCCGAACAGCAGGCCGCCTGGCTTCCGGGCATCGCGTCCGGCGACACGGTGCCGTGCATCTGCATCACCGAGCCCGAACATGGCACGGATGCGGCCGCCATGCAGGCCAAGGCGATCCGGACGCATGACGGATGGACCCTGCATGGGGAGAAGACGTCCATCACCCTCGGTATGGCCGCCGACCGGGCCGTGGTCCTGGCCCGCACCGGCGGTCCGGGCGCCCGCGGCGTCAGCGCATTCTGGGTCGACCTGGAACATCCCACCGTGACCAGGTCGGCGTTCGACGACCTCGGCAGCCGAGCCATCGGACGAGCCTCGTTGCACTTCGACGGTACGCCCGTTGGTCGCAACGACCTCATCGGCGCAGAGGGCGAGGGGTTCGTCTCCGTCATGCAGGGCTTTGACTACTCACGAGCCATCATCGGGCTGGCCTGCCTCGGCGCAGCCGAGAAGTCACTCGACGAGGCCCTGCAGTGGTCGCGCGACCGGGTCGCCTTCGGGGCGCCCATCGGGACCTTCCAGGGCGTGTCCTTCCCCCTCGCCGAATGCGCGACGTACCTCAAGGGCGCACGTCACATCTGTCTCGAAGCCCTGTGGCGCAAGGACAACGGCCTGGAACACAGCGCCGAGGCCGCCATGGCGAAGTTCTGGGCACCGAAGCTGGCCGCCGAGGTCATCCACCAATGCCTGCTCACCCTCGGGCACGTCGCGTACTCGACCGAGCACGCGATCGGCCAGCGGCTGCGGGACGTCATCGGCCTGGAGATCGGCGACGGGACCGCCCAGGTCTCCAAGCTCGTCATCTCGCGCCACCTCCTCGGGCGCAAGTACGCGCCCTGACAGACCTCCCGCCGAGGCAGCCAACGCCAAGCGGGAACACTCACAAGGACCACCTGCGCGAGGTCTGCGCGGACAGAACGGAGACAGCTGATGGACCTGACCCTCACGGAGGAACAGCGGACGTTCCGGCAGGTAGCCCGTGACTTCCTGGACGCCGAGGTTCTGCCGTATCGGCGCGACTGGGACCGCGCCGAGTCCGTCGACCTCGCGATCATCCCCAAGCTCGCCGAGATGGGCTTCTTCGGGCTCACCATCCCTGAGGAGTACGGCGGCGTCGGCGGCGACTACATCACGTACTGCCTCGGCATGGAGGAGCTCGGGCGGGCCGACTCCTCGATCCGGGGCATCGTCTCGGTGTCCATGGGCCTTTTCGGCAAGCCGATCCTCGACTTCGGCACCGAGGAGCAGAAGCGGACGATCCTTCGGGAGATCGCCACGGGCGAGAAGATGGGCTGCTTCGGGCTCACCGAGCCGGGTAACGGCTCCGACCCGGCCGGACTCACGACGCGCGCCGTCAGGAGCGGCGACGACTACATCATCAACGGCCAGAAGATCTTCATCACCAACGGCTCCTGGGCCCACTACTGCCTCGTCTTCGCCCGGACGGGCGGTCCTGGTCCCAAGGGGGTCTCGGCGTTCATCGTCCCGGTCGACACGCCCGGTTTCGAGCGCCGCGAGGTCCATGGCAAGCTCGGCTTGCGGGGCCAGGCGACGTCGGAGATCTTCCTCGACGACGTCCGCGTGCCGGCTTCGGCCCTGCTGGGCAACGAAGGCCAGGGTTTCGCGATCGCCATGGCCTCGCTGGACAAGGGCCGCGTCTCGGTGGCGGCCGGTTGCGTCGGCATCATCCAGGGCTGCCTCGAGGAAGCGGTGAAGTACTCGAAGGAACGCAGGCAGTTCGGCCGGCCGATCGCATCCTTCCAGCTGATCCAGGAGATGATCAGCGAGATCTCCGTCGACGCCGACGCCGCCCGGTTGCTCACCTGGCGGGCAGCCGCTCTGGTCGAAGCGCACCAGCCGTTCAGCGTCGAGGCGAGCAAGGCGAAGCTCTTCGCCTCGGAGGCCGCCGTCAAGGCGGCCAACCTCGCGATGCAGGTCTTCGGTGGGTACGGTTTCATCGACGAGTACCCCGCCCAGAAGTACCTGCGAGATGCCCGGGTGATGACCCTCTACGAAGGCACCTCGCAGATCCAGAAGTTGCTCATCGGTCGCGCCGAGACCGGCGTGAACGCCTTCGTCTAAGCCCAGCTTCCCTCTAGGAGAACCATGCCCAGCCCACGTCAGACACCGGACCAGCTCTTCGGGATCGACGACCTGTTGACGTCCGAGGAGAAGGCGATCCGCGACACCGTCAGGGCGGTCCTCAAGGACACGGTGCGACCGCATCTGGACACCTGGTACGAGACCGGCGACATCCCGGCCAGGGAGCTGGCCAGGGCCTTCGGCGAGGTCGGGCTCCTCGGAATGCACCTTGAGGGCTATGGCTGCGCGGGGACAAGCGCCACCGCATACGGCATCGCCTGCATGGAGCTGGAGGCCTGCGACTCGGGCATCAGGTCACTCGTCTCGGTGCAGGGGTCCTTGGCGATGTTCGCGATCCACCACTGGGGCAGCGAGGAGCAGAGACAGGAGTGGCTGCCAGGCCTGGCGAGCGGCGAGCTCCTCGGGTGCTTCGGTCTCACCGAACCGGACTTCGGCTCGGACCCGGGCGGAATGCGCACCCGGGCCGTCCGCGACGGGGACGACTGGGTGCTCAACGGGACGAAGATGTGGATCACGAACGGGTCCGTGGCCGACGTGGCGGTTGTCTGGGCCAACACCGGCAAGACGCCTGGAGATATCCGCGGCTTCATCGTGCCGACGTCTGCCCCCGGGTTCTCCGCACCCAAGATCAAGTCCAAGCTCTCGCTGCGCGCGTCGATCACGTCGGAGCTCGTCCTCGAGGACGTCCGCCTTCCGGCCTCGGCGATGCTGCCCGAGGCTCGAGGCCTGCGGGGTCCGCTCTCCTGCCTGTCCGAGGCCCGCTTCGGGATCATCTTTGGCGCCCTCGGTGCCGCACGCGACTGTCTGGAGACCACCATCGCGTACGTCGGCGACCGGCAGATCAACGGAAAACCGCTCGCGGCCTACCAGATCTCGCAGACCAAGCTCGCCGATATGACCCTCGAGTACGGCAAGGGAGTCCTGCTCGCGCTGCAGCTTGGCCGGCTCAAGGATGAGCACAAGCTCGCGCCGTACCAGGTGAGCCTCGGAAAGCTGAACTCCACGCGCGAAGCGATCGCCATCGCCCGCGAATGTCGGACGCTGCTGGGCGCCAACGGGATCACGCTCGAGTACCCGGTCATGCGGCACGCGAACAACCTCGAGTCGGTGCTGACCTACGAGGGCACGGCCGAGGTGCACCAGCTGATCATCGGGCAGCAGCTGACCGGGCTCGCCGCGTTCCGCTGAGGGCGGGCGGGCCGAGCGGCCGGCCCGGCGCCGGCTTCTGCGGCCCGTCCCCGCCCACGACCACCGCCGTCCCCGCTGAGGTACGTTGGGCGCGTGACCCGACTCGAGCCCGGTGACACGGCGCCTGCGTTCTCCCTGGAGGACGACACGGGCGAGCCCGTCTCGCTGGCGGACCTGCGGGGCCGGAAGGCCATCGTCTACTTCTACCCGGCGGCGATGACGCCGGGATGCATGACGCAGGCGTGCGACTTCAGCGACTCGCTCGAGACCCTCTCGGGTCATGGGTATGCCGTCGTCGGGATCTCCCCGGACCAGCCGGCCAAGCTCGCCCGCTTCCGGGAGAAGGAACACCTGACGATCACGCTTCTGTCCGACCCGGACAAGAACGTCCTCCGAGCGTGGGGGGCATACGGGCAGAAGACGATGTACGGCAAGACCGTCGAGGGCGTGATCCGAAGCACCGTGGTCCTCGACGAGCACGGCGTGGTCACCCACGCGTGGTACAACGTCAAGGCGACCGGTCACGTGGCGAAGCTGCGCCGCGACCTCGGACTGGACTGAGCAGGAGGACGGACACGTGAACACACCGAGCTCCATCCAGGCCCTCGAGGCCGATGTCGAGGCCCGCCGGATGCGCCTGGCGACGGACGTCGACGAGCTCGCCGGGCGGCTCACGCCGCAGGCCCTCGCCCAGCAGGGAAAGGACTCCGCGCGCGCGAAGCTCGTCGCGGCGACCCGCACCCCCGAGGGCGACCTACGGACCGCTCGCATCGCGACCGTCGTCGCGACGACCGTCGTCACCCTCGTCGTCATCGTGCTCCTGCGCCGGCGTTCGCGCTGACGTCGTCGCTCGTGGCCAAGCGCCAACCCGCCGCGGGCGGCGGTCTGCCGATCCGGATGCTCCAGGACCGGGTCCTCGTGTCGCTGGACTCCGAGGGGGAGCGGCGCAGCGGTGGCGGGATCGTCATCCCCGCGACGGCCACCGTCGGCCGGCGCCTCTCGTGGGGGCAGGTCGTCGCCGCAGGGCCCAACGTCAGGCAGGTGGCCGTCGGCGACCGCGTGCTTTTCGACGCGGTGGACCGTGCCGAGGTGGAGGTCCAGAGCAGCTCGTACGTCCTGCTCCGGGAGCGAGACCTCCATGGTGTCGCCGAGGCCGCCCACACCGAGGGCGGCACCGGCCTCTACATCTGAGGTCGTCGACCGGCGGCCGTGCCGTCGTGCGCGCGAGCTATTTTCTACATGGCAGAATGAAAATAATATGAGTGACGTGACGAACGGCCGCGAGCGGCGTGGAATCTGGGCGCTTCGCGACCGACCCGGGATCGTGTGGCTGACGCTCGCCGTCGTCGTCGCCGCCCTGCATCACTGGATACCCGCATGGACGTGGCTCATGGTCCACCTCCTCCTTCTCGGGGCCGTGACGCACTCGATCATGGTGTGGACCGCCCACTTCGCCCAGGCACTTCTCAAGACCCCTCCCGGCCTCGATGACCGCCGCATCCAGTCGCGGCGTCTCGTCCTCCTCCTCGTGGGCACGCTCCTTGTTCTGGCGGGAGTGCCGCTGGACTGGTGGCCCGTCACGGTGGCCGGCGCCGGGCTCGTCTCCAGTGCCGTCCTCTGGCACGGCATCCAGCTGACTCGTCGTCTCCGCCGGGCGTTGCCCGCGCGGTTCCGGATCACCGTGCGGTACTACATCGCGGCGACCCTCTGCCTGCCGGTCGGGGCGACGTTCGGGGCGCTACTGGCCCGCGGCGGGAGCGACACGTGGTCCGGCCGGCTCATCGTCGCCCACACGATGACAATGGTTCTCGGGTGGGTCGGCCTGACCATCCTCGGGACGCTCGTCACCCTGTGGCCGACGATGCTGCGCACCCGGATGGACGACCGCGCCGAAGCCCTGGCCGGTCAGGCGCTCCCGGTCCTCCTCGCCGCCCTCGCCATCGTCGTCGTGGCGGCTCTCACGGGGCCGCCCTGGACGCCGGTCCTCGGACTGCTCGCCTACCTCGGCGCAGGGGCCTGGTGGGCGCGCGCGCTCGTTCGCCCCGCGCGCACGGCGCCGCCTCGGGCCTTTGCCACCGTGTCGGTCACGAGTGGGCTTGTCTGGTTCGCGGCGTCGGTCGGCGGCGTCGCTCTCCTGCTCCTCCGCGGGACGAGCTGGGCCCATGTCGCCGACGACTACACAGGGGTCGCCGTCATGATCGCGGTCGGCGGGGCCCTCCAGGTCCTCCTCGGCGCGCTCTCCTACCTCATCCCGTCGGTTCTGGGGGGCGGCCCGTCCGTCGTGCGAGCCGGGCAGGCCTGGTTCGACCGGTGGGCGACGGTTCGGCTCGCTGTCGCCAACGTCGGCCTCGCCGTATGCCTGAGTCCCGTCCCGGGGCCGGTCCGGCTCTTCGTCGGCGCGCTCGTGCTCGTCGCGTTCGGGGGGTTCATCCCGCTGATGACCCTCGCGATCCGCGCCTGCGTCCAGGCTCGCCGCGCGCTGCTCGAGACGGTAAGCAACGGCGCCACGACGCCGACCCCGCGGAACATTGCCGGCATACGCGCCCCTGGGGTGTGGTCCCCGGCCGAGGCCGCAGCCGGGCTCGCCGCGCTGCTCGTCGCCGTGCTCGCCGGCGTCCTGTGGTCGCCGTCGTTCGCACGCCCGGCGGCGGCGACCGTCGCGGCGACCGGGCATACGACGTCCGTGTCCATCACGGCGGTCGACATGCACTTCACGCCCGACACGATCAGCGTGCCGCGGGGGGACCGGCTCGTCATCGACCTGACGAACGCCGACGAGACGACGACCCATGACCTCTGGCTCAGCACGGGACAGCACACCGCCCGGCTGCGTCCCGGCGCCCACGCCGTCCTCGACGCCGGCGTCATCGGCGGCCCGGTCGACGGCTGGTGCTCCGTCGTCGGCCACCGTCAGCTCGGCATGACCCTGCACATCCTCGCCAGGGGTGCTCCGGGCACGGCGACCGGCAGCGGTTCCGCGCCCTCGCCGTCGAGCGCAGGCGTCAACCTCCACCAGAGGCCAGACTCGGGGTTCCGCGCCGTCGACGCGGTGTTGCCGCCCATCGGCCCCGGTCGCGTCCACGCCGTGACCTTGACGGTGAAGGAGGTCGAGCTCCAGGTCGCCCCGGGCGTCTGGCAGAGGCGGTGGACCTACAACGGGTCCGTCCCAGGGCCGACCCTGCACGGGCGCGTGGGGGACACCTTCGTCGTCACCCTTGTCAACGACGGGTCGATGGGACATTCCATCGACTTCCACGCCGGCGACGTCGCGCCCGACGGGGTCATGCGGACGATCCCCCCGGGGAGCTCGCTCGTCTACCGGTTCACGGCGAACCGCTCGGGGATCTGGCTCTACCACTGCTCGACGATGCCGATGAGCGCGCACATCGCCGCGGGGATGTTCGGCGCCGTCGTCATCGACCCGCCCGGCCTCGCGCCGGTCGACGCGTCGTACCTGCTCATCCAGTCCGACGACTACCTCGGCCCCGACAGGACGGCCGGCCATGCGGCCGAGGTGAACGCCCCCCGCGCGGCGGCGGCCACACCGGACGTCGTCACCTTCAACGGGGTTGCCAACCAGTACGACCATGCGCCACTGACCGCCCGCGTCGGCCAACGGGTGCGCATCTGGGTGCTCGACGCGGGCCCGAACCTGCCCCTGTCCTTCCACGTCGTCGGCGGCCAGTTCGACACCGTGTATGCCGAGGGGGCCTACCTGCTTCGCCCGGGCGCCGGCGGTGGGACGGGGGGGACCGGCGGGAGCCAGGTCCTCGGGCTCCAGGCGGCGCAGGGTGGCTTCGTCGAGATGACCTTCCCTCAGCCGGGCCGCTACTCGATCGTCAACCACATCATGGCCTTTGCCGAGATGGGGGCCCACGGCGCCCTCGTCGTGACACCCTGACCCGAGAGCCAGACCACCGCGCCGTTGGCGCCTGTGAAGCTGCGGCGGTCGTCTGCGTGCCCGACCGGTCGCGCCCCGGGGTCGGTCAGGACATGGACAGGAAGAGACGTTCCAGACGTTCGCGGTCCACGGTGGATGCCTGCGGGTTGGTCAGTCGAGTCGTCATCGCCGACTCGATGACCATGAAGGCGACCCGGTCAAGTGCGCGCCGGGCCGCGACGAACTGCGGGATGACGTCTGCACATCCCTCCCCGGCCTCGAGCATGCGCGCCACGGCGTTGAGCTGGCCCGTCGCCCTGTTCAGGCGACGGACGAGCGCCGGGACATCGTTCTGGTTCAGTGGCAGGCTCGCGCCCTGCCTACCGTCAGGCTCAGTCATGTGGACCTCCAGTACCTAGCCCCCCGCGCCTGCCTGGCTTCCCGAGGTGTCGTGCGCGGGCGCCCGGCTTTGGCCAAGCATACCCCCCCGGGTATGATGGAACCATGGTTCGGACGATTCCAATTCATGCCTTTCGCGCGCGTCACGCCGACGGCGGCTTCGTTCTCGACGTCAGGGAGCCCGAGGAGTACGCACAGGGCCACGTCCCGGGCGCCGTTCTCGCGCCCGTCGGTCAGGTGATGTCGGCGGTCGCCACGCTGCCCCGGCAGCGGCCGGTCCATGTCATCTGCCAGAGCGGCACCCGAAGCCCGTCGGTGACCCAGATACTCGCCCGGCTCGGCATCGAGGCGGTCTCCGTCGAGGGCGGCACGGCGGCCTGGTCGACGGCCGGGGGCCCGCTCGTCGCCGGTTCACGAGCCCGCTGAGGCGCGCGCACGCCGCACGGTCCACGGCGGCTCGCGTGGCAGGCCGCGTGGGACGCCGTTGCCGGCAGGCAGGCCCGGGCGCGGTGAGGCACAATCGACCGTCATGGCGAAGACCTCGAGTCGTGTGACGATTGACGGTCGAGAGATCACGCTGACGAACCTCGCCAAGGTGATGTACCCCGAGACGGGGACGACGAAGGGCGACGTCGTCGACTACTACCGTCGCGTCGCTGCGTGGTTCGTCGGCCATGCGGCCAGGCGTCCCGCGACGCGCAAGCGGTGGGTTGACGGCGTCGGGACGGCCGACGCGCCGGGAGACGCGTTCTTCCACAAGAACCTCGACGCGACCGCGACGCCGAGCTGGGTTCACACCGTCGTCTTGCGACATCGTGACGGCGAGTCGCGCTACCCCATGATCGACGACGAGGCGACGTTGGTCTGGCTGGCCCAGCTGGCGAGCCTGGAGCTGCACGTCCCGCAGTGGCGTGTCGGGCCACGCGGCGCTCACCGCAAGCCGGACCGCCTGGTCCTCGATCTTGACCCGGGAGAGGGAGCCGGGCTCCCCGAGTGCGTCGCGGTGGCCCGATGGTGCAAGGAGCTCCTGGACGGGATGGACCTCACCTCGGTCCCGGTCACCAGCGGCAGCAAGGGGATTCACCTGTATGCCGGGCTCGACGGGCGGCATACGACGGCACAGGTGACCGCGATGGCCAAGGCCCTCGCCGCCGAGCTCCAGGCGGCCCACCCCGACGTCGTCGTGACATCCATGAGACGCGCCCTTCGCCGTGGCCGGGTCTTCATCGACTTCAGCCAGAACGACGGCCACAAGACGACCGTTGCCCCCTACTCGCTGCGTGGTCGCCTCCGGCCCTACGTCGCGCTCCCTCGCCGGTGGGAGGAGCTCACGGACGACCTCACGCAGCTGGAGTACCCCGCTGTGCTCGACCGTCTGGCCCGCGACGGCGACCCGATGGACGTTCTCCTGCCGCGCGAGCAGCGGCCCCCCGCCTCAGCGGGAGGAGACCGTCTTTCGAGGTACCGGAGCATGCGTGACGCGTCGAAGACGCCGGAGCCGGTGCCGTCGGCGCAACCCGCAGCCGCGACGGGCAGCTCGTTCGTCATCCAGGAACATCATGCGCGCAGGCTGCATCACGACTTCCGGCTCGAGCACGAGGGCGTGCTCGTGTCCTGGGCACTGCCGAAGGGACCACCGACCGACCCCCGCCGCAACCATCTGGCCGTCATGACCGAGGACCATCCCTTGGAGTACGGCGCCTTCGAGGGCACGATCCCCCCGGGCCAGTACGGAGCCGGACGGGTGAGCATCTGGGATGCCGGCACCTACGAGTGCGAGAAGTGGGTCGACGGGAAGGAGGTCATCGCGACGCTGCACGGCCGCGACGGCGGAGGGCTCGGCGGGACGGCGACGTTCGCCTTGATCCACACGGGGACGGACGGCGACGAGAAGCAGTGGCTCATTCACCGGATGGACGCCGTGAAGCGGGTGACAAGCCCGCCGTCCGCGCCGGCGGCCGCGGCCGAGCTGCCCCGCATCGAGCCCATGCTCGCCACGCTCGCGAGCGTCGACGACCTTGCCGGCCGCGAATGGGTGTTCGAGACGAAATGGGACGGCTACCGCGCCGTGGCATACGTCTGCCGCGGCCGGGCCTCCCTGCGCAGCCGCAACGGCCGCGACCTCACGGAGACTTATCCGGAGCTCGCGGAGGTGGGCGAGCTGCTCGGCGACCACTGCGCCGTGCTCGACGGCGAGATCGTCGCCCTCGACAGCGCGGGCCGCTCACGATTCGAGGCCCTGCAACAGCACGGGGCCCGTCGCGCTCGCGCGCATCTCATGGTCTTCGACGTGCTCTACCTCGACGGTCGGTCACTCGTGCGAGAGCCGTACGAGAGCCGACGTGCGACGCTCGAGTCCCTGAGGCTGTCCGGCGGCTTCGTCCACGTGCCCGTCGTCCTGGGCAGCGACCCTGATGCCGCCGTACGAGTGAGCAAGGAGCTCCAGCTCGAAGGGGTCATCGCCAAGACACGTGACGGCGTCTACCAGCCTGGGGTGCGCGCCCGCACCTGGCTGAAGATCAAGAACCAGCGTATGCAGGAGGTCATCGTCGTGGGATGGCGCCCGGGAGCGGGCAGCCGTGCCGGGACGATCGGCTCCCTGCTCCTCGCCGTCGGCACGGACACCGGCCTGACCTACGTCGGTCGTGTCGGCACCGGCTTCAACCAGAGGTCTCTGGCCGATGCCCAGGCTCGCCTGTCCCGGCTGGAACGCAGGATGCCCGCCGTCCGGGACGTTCCCGCGCCCGAGGCCAGGGATGCGGTCTGGGTGCGACCCTCCGAGGTCGGTGAGGTGACCTTCGCCGAGTGGACCTCGACGGGCCGGCTCCGGCACCCGGTGTGGCGCGGCTGGCGTCCGGACAAGAGCCCGGACGACGTCATGCGCGCCGACGGATAGCGGTGATGGGGCTCCGAGTGCGCGGTGATGGTCACGGCGGAGGACCACGAGGTCCTGCCGGAGCTGCGCCGTCGGGACGCCGAGCGCTGACTCGACCGCCAGGTCATCACGCGACGCGGTAAGGCGCCATGTCGGAGTCGCGCCACGTGAGGCCGAGTCCCGGCTCGGCCCCGAGGTGGAGCCGGCCATTGCGCGGTTCCAGGACGCCGTCGAAGGCCATGGCCTCGATGCGGACGTGGTCATGGAACCACTCGAGGTGCCGCAGGTTCGGAACCGTCGCGGCCACGTGGGCGTGGACGTGCGGGGCGCAGTGGCCGGAGATATCGAGCCCGTGTGACGCGGCCACGGCGGCGACCCGCACCCACTCGGTGATCCCCCCACAGCGGCTGACATCCGCCTGGAGGCAGTCGACGGCCTCGGCCTGGCACATCTTCGCGAAGTAGGCCAGGTCGTAGCCGTACTCCCCGGCCGCGACGTCCGCGGACACGGCGCGGCGGACGGCGCGTAGCCCGGCGAGGTCGTCCGAGGACACCGGCTCCTCGAACCAGGCGACGTCGAGGTCGTCCGCCTGCTCCATGACGCGGACCGCCTGCTTGCGCGTGTAGCCGCCGTTCGCGTCGACGAACAAGGCTCGCCCGTCACCGATGATCCGGCGAACCTGGCGCATCCGTTCGAGGTCGCGCCCGACCCGGGCCCCCCAGCCCTCGGCGATCTTGATCTTGACCTGGCCCATGCCCATTCCGAGCCAGCCCTCGACCTGCTCGGTCAGACGCGCGTCGTCGTACGTCGTGAACCCGCCGCTGCCATAAAGCGGAACCTCCTCGCGGATGGCCCCGATGAGCCGGTGTAGCGGTAGCCCGAGCAGCCGGGACTTGAGGTCCCACAGCGCGACATCGACCGCAGAGATCGCCTCGGAGACCAGACCCGGCCGGCCGGCGTTGCGGACGGCACGGATCATGGCCTGGCTCGTCCCCGGCACGTCGTCGATGTCCGTCCCTTTCACGACGTCGGCGAGCGTCTCCCGGATGACGAGGGCCGCCGCCGGGGTCGCATACGTCCAGCCGGTCCCGGTCACCCCGCCCGCGGTGACGCGAGCCAGGATGAGCGTCGTCGAGTCCCAGCTGAGGGTTCCGTCGGCCTCGGGGGCGTCGGTCGGGATGGTGTATGCCGCCGCCTCGACCTCGGCGACAGGGGTCCCCGAGGACGCCCGTCCGGAACGCGGGCTCACGAGGTCTGTCCGCGGTCGGAGCTGCCGGGCAGCACCTCGGCGACCTTCGTCTTGATGCCCTCCTTGATCAGCCCGACGGTGTCCTCGTCACCGGCGAGCACGGCCTTGACCGTGCTCTTCATCTGGGCGAACGTCGCGTGCGGAGGCACCGGCGGCACGTCCGGGTCGACGTGGACGTCCAGCACGGTCGGCCGGTCCGCCGAGAGAGCCCTCGCCCACGCGTCGCCGAGCTGGTCCGGCGCGGTGACCGTGATGCCCTGCAGGCCCAGACCCGTCGCGAACCCCGCGTAGTCGACGTCGGGCAGCGTCTGGGACTCGGGGAACTTCGGCGAGTCCGCCATGGCCCTCAGCTCCCACGTGACCTGGTTGAGGTCGTTGTTGTGCAGCACCGCGACGATGAGGCGCGGGTCGGACCATTGGCGCCAGTAGTGCTTGACGGTGATGAGCTCCGCCATCCCGTTCATCTGCATGGCGCCGTCGCCGACGAACGCGATCGCCGGGCGGTCCGGATGGGCGAACTTCGCCCCGATGACGTACGGAACGCCAGGCCCCATCGTCGCGAGGTTGCCCGAGAGCGACCCGCGCATGGTGGGCTCGAAACGCAGCTGCCGGGCATACCAGTTGGCCGAAGAACCCGAGTCGGCCGCGACCATGACGTCGGACGGCAGATGCGGGCTCACGGTGTGGAACAGCAGCTGGGGGTTGACCGGGTCCGCCCCGACCTTGGCCTCGGCCGCCATGGAGTCCCACCAGTCGGCGACGTTCTTCTCGATCGTGCGGCGCCACCGGCCGTGCTCATGGCGGCGCAGGTGAGGGATGAGCGCCTGCAGGGTCGCCGCCGCATCCCCGACGAGGTTGACCTCGTAGGGGAAGCGCATGCCTATGAACCGCCCGTCGATGTCGATCTGCACCCCCCGGACTCCCTTGGCCTCCGGCATGAACTGGGTATAGGGGAAGTTCGAGCCGACGGTGAGAAGCGTGTCGCAGCCCTTCATGAGCTCGTAGCTCGCCCGTGTGCCGAGCAGCCCGATGGAGCCGGTGACCCAGGGAAGGTTGTCGGACAGGACGTCCTTGCCGAGGAGCGCCTTGGCGGCACCGGCGCCGAGGAGGTCGGCGACCTGCTCGATCTCGGCGCGCGCCCCCCGCGCACCCTGGCCGAGGAGGATCGCGGGCCGCTCGCCGCCGTTGAGGATCTCCGCCGCGTGGCGGATCGCCTCATCGTCGGGCGCCGGCGCGGGCCACTGGGTGCCGATGCTCGAGGGGACCATCTTGAACTCGTGTGTCGGCGGGGTGTACTCGAGATCCTGGACGTCCGCCGGGATGATGACGGCTGTGGGGGCGCGCTGAGCGAGGGCGACCCGGATGGCGCGGTCGATGACGTTGGGCAGCTGCTGCGGCACCGTGACCATCTGGACGTAGTCGCCGGCCACGTCCTTGAAGAGCGAGAGCAGGTCGACCTCCTGCTGGTAGGAGCCACCCATCGCGCTGCGGTTTGTCTGTCCGACGATGGCGACGACCGGGACGTGGTCGAGCTTGGCGTCATAAAGGCCGTTGAGCAGGTGGATCGCTCCTGGTCCCGATGTCGCCATGCACACGCCGAAGGGCGCGCCGCCGTACTTGACGTAGCCGACCGCCTCGAAGGCCGACATCTCCTCATGTCGGGACTGGACGAACATCGGCTCGTTCTTGGCGCGTCCGAACGCGGCGACGATCCCGTTGATGCCGTCGCCGGGGAAGGCGAAGACCCGGGTGACACCCCAGTCGCGCAGACGTTCCAGGAGGTAGTCGGAGACCTTCGTCGTGGACATGTGCATCGCTCCTTAGCTGGTGACCGGATGGGTCGGTTCAGTGGCCGGCGAGCAGGTCGGCGGCCCGGGCCGCGAGCGACATGATCGTCAGTGCCGGGTTGGCGCTGCCCTGGGTCGGCAGGATGCTGCCGTCGGTGACGTAGAGGTTGGGCACGCCGAAGGTGCGGCAGGTGCGGTCGACGACCCCGTGTTCGGCGTCGGCGGCCATGCGTGCCCCGCCGACGAGGTGCGCGTAGCGCTCGATGGTGATGACCTCCTGGGCACCCGCGGCCTGGAGGATGTGCTCCATCGTCGCCCGGGCCGCTTTCATGAGCTGCTTGTCGTTCTCGCCCATCGAGTACGTGAAGTGCGCGACGGGCAGGCCGTTGCGGTCCTTCTCGTCGGCAAGGGTGACCCGGTTGTCCGGGAGGGGGAGGAACTCGCACAGCGCCCCGAGGCAAGCCCAGTGCGGGTAGTCGCTCATGTAGCGGCGCAGGTCGGCGCCGAAGTAGCCCTGGGCGCTGATGTGCTCGGCCCACGTGATCGGCTGCGGAGCGACGTTCTGGATGGAGAAGCCGCGCTTGTATGCCGCCGAGGGGTCGGTCTCGTAGGACTGCTCGCTGCTCACCTCGGGCGGCGGACCCTTCCACATTCGGATCTCGGTCTCGAAGCGGCCGGCGGTCTGCGGGGCACCCTGAACCATGACATAGCGTCCGACCTGGTCGTGGTCGTTGCCCAGGCCGTTCGGGAACCGGGCCGTCGCCGAGTTGAGCAGGAGGCGAGGCGTCTCGATGGAGTAGCCCGCGACGGCGACGATCCGAGCCCGCTGGAAGCGCGCGACGCCGCGCCGGACATAGTGCACGCCGGTCGCCTCACCGGTGCGGTCGTCGACCTCGACCCGGGTGACCATGGAGTCGGCACGGATCTCCGCGCCATGGGCGAGCGCGTCGGGGACGTGGGTGACCAGTGGCGACGCCTTGGCGTTGACCTTGCATCCCTGAAGGCAGAACCCGCGATAGATGCAGTGCGGTCGGTGACCGAAACGGCCGTTGGAGATCGCCACCGGTCCGACCCGGGTCTGGATGCCGCAGGCCGCCGCGCCGAGCTGGAAGACCTGGCCGTTGGCCGAGACCTCGTGGGGCGACTGGGGATAGGTGTGCGGGTCGCCCCACGGCCAGTCCTCCCCGGCGACGGGCAGCTCCGCCTCGATGTGCTCGTAGTAGGGGCGAAGGTCCTCGTAGGAGATGGGCCAGTCGGCGCCCACCCCGTCGTTGCTCCACGTGGAGAAGTCGCTCGGGTGGAAGCGCGGGGTGTACCCGGCGAAGTGGATCATGGATCCACCGACCCCCCGGCCGGAGTTGTTCGACCCGAGGGGGACGGGGTTCTTCCCTCCGATGACTCGAGGCTCCGTCCAGTACAGGTCGTGGGAACCCGCCTCGTCGCTGACCCAGTCGGTGTCGGGGTCCCAGAACGGGCCCGCGTCGAGGACGACGACCCTCCATCCCCGACGGGCGAGCCGCTGCGTGAGCACCGACCCCCCGGCCCCGCACCCGACAACGACGACGTCGACCTCCTCCTCGTCGTCGAACCGGCGCATGCCCTCTCGCAGCCGATGGTCGAGGCCCCCGCTGGCGGTGAGCAGCCAGGCCGACTCGTTGCGGCCACGCGCCTGGCCATGGAAGCCCTTCACCGGGCACCCCTGGCACGGCTCGCCTTCGTCGGGTCGAGGTCCGGCCGGTCGTCGCGAACCTCGAACGGCTCGCGGGCGTCGATCCCACGATTCTTGTAGCCACGGGGATAGGCCGGTCCCGTGAAGCCGATCTCCTCCCAGGCCCACGGATGGGAGTAGAACGCCGTGCACGCGTACCTCGTCCACAGACCCCAGACCCGTCCGGGTGGCATGCCGTGCCATGCGTCCTCGCTCGAGCCCTGAACCGCCTGCAGGTACTCGACCTGGGCACTCGGGGCCAGCTCGTCGAAGCGGACGCCGTGGTCGCGCCGGGCGTCCTCGTCGAGAGCGGCGAGCGAGTCACGCCACGCCTGGTCGTCGGGCGGCATGTCGTCGTAATGCCAGCCGTCGGTCTCCTTCTCGGTCAGCCGCTGGTCGATGAAGGCGACGACGGGGACGCGGGGGTCCTCGTCCTGCGCGAGCAGGCGGTCGCACAGCGCCGACGCGGTCGCGACCTCGCCCGCCGTGAAGAACCGGATGTCCGGTGGCATCCCCATCCGCCCGGCGACGGCGGCGATGGTCGCGTCGTCCCAGTGCCGCGACAGCGCCATGACGTCGAGTCCGGGGTACCGGCGCCCACCATCGGGCTCGGGCAGGTGCAGGGGCTCCGGTGCGGCCCTGGTCACTGCTCGCGCCGAAGCACGGCGGCGAGCAGCCCCATCCCGCCGACCATCGACATGAGCAGCGGGGCCAGCAGCGGTGGGCCCATCTCGAGGTTGTAGCGCGCGTTGCGCCACCCGCCGGGCTTCTGCGCGATGCCCCGGGCGTGCAGGTAGGTGCCCTGCAGGCCGTTGGCGACGATGGCCGCCGACGCGACCGGCAGCAGGGTCTTGGCCATCCGTCGGCTGGCGAAGCCGGCGACGCCGGCGACGGCCCCGACAGGGCCGAGGGCGACGGGGGCCCACATCCACGGGTTCCCGAAGCTGGCACGGTCGTGCTCGAAGAAGATCTCCGCCGCGGTCACGACCGCACCGGCGGCCGTGAGAGCGGACAGGCTCCGCTCGAAATGGCCCGTGCGAATATTCCGGACCAACCTGTCGACACCCACGATGTCGGGGGGACTGGCCATGATGCCTCCTCGGATCACGCCTCGGGGGTTAGGAGTACGCGGTCGAGCAACCCTCAAACTGTCCTAGCACGCCCGGCTGGGATCGGGCCGGATCGCTGCCCGGCTTTTGCGACCCGCTGCCCGTGGCCGGGACGCCTCGGAGCGTCGCCTCAGGAGGCCACGACCCTTGTCGGGCGGTCGAGCTCGGACGACGGGCACCCTGGGAAGGCGTCAGCCCGGGACTGCCGCTCGACGAAAAACTCGGAAGAATCGGAGGCCACTCTCATGTTTCTCCGGCAGAACATGATGGAATCCTCGCATGACCCAGACGAGCACCCCCGACGTCGACCTCATCTTCCCCCACGGCGGCGCGCAGACGACCCCTTCGCTCGCACCCGCCGACCGCCTGGCCCGGACGGGCCGGTTCGCCGTCGGATTCGGCGGCCAAGGGCTGGGGGCCGCATGGCTCGACGAGCTGGTCGCGCTTGTCCGGGAGGGCGTCGACGGCGGTCGGCTCGAGGCGATCGTCCGGACCTCCGACGACATTCTTCACCCGGTCCGGCGAGATCTCGCCCCGGCGCTGCCCCGTCCGTTCGCCCCGCTCGACTGGCTGGGTGACGCACGGCCCGGCGACCGCGACCTCACCCACCCGGCCCTGAGCATCCCCGGCATCCTCCTCACCCAGGTTGCGGCGATGGACGCCCTCGCCCTCGACGGACTCCGGGTCGACGAGGGCCGCGGTCCGGTCGTCGGACACAGCCACGGCGTCATCGCCGCCGAGCTCCTTCGGCGCCTTCGCGACCCGGACCTTCCCGCCCAGGAGTGCGATGACCTGACGGCACGGGCGCTCGCCACGGCGCGGCTCATCGCCGCCGCCGCCGTGGTCGCGGCCCACCGTGCCGGTCTCGCCGGCGAGGGCGACCGGTCCCCGATGCTGACCGTCATCGGCGCCACGAGGGCCGAGGTCATGGCGCTCCTGCCGGAGGACTGCGTACTCTCCGCGGTCAACGGCCCGAGGCGGGTCACGGTCACCGGACCGCCGTCGTCTCTGGCACGGCTCCGGAGGCGAGTCGAGGCGGCGTCCGCGGCGTCCGCGAAGGAGGTGGAGGACAAACGGCGCGGCGGCCGGGTCCTCAACCCGGTGGTCGACCCGGTCCCCACGACGGTGGGCTTCCACCACCCTGGACTCGGGGCGGCCGTCCAGCTCGTCCGCTCCTGGGCGGCTGCGTGCGGCCTCGACGTCGAAGACTGCGTCCGGCTCGCCCAGAGCATCTGCGTCGCGCCCGTCGACTGGCCGGGTGAGCTCGCCGCTGCCGGCCTGTCCGACATCGACGCGTACATCGACCTCGGCCCGGGCGCCCTCGGGGCCCAGCTGGCAGCGCCCTGCCTGCGAGGTCGCGGGGTTCCCGTCATTGCGGCGGGCACCGCCGCCGGTCGGACGCTCCTGTCCACACCGGGCCCGACCCCCACGGCGCCCAGGTGGTCGGACTACGCCCCCGGCCTCATCGACCGTGGCGACGGGGAACCCGTCGTCGACACCGCGTTCACGCGGCTGACGGGCAAGTCGCCGATCCTGCTCGCGGGGATGACGCCGACGACCGCCGACCCGGCCATCGTGGCCGCCGCCGCGAACGCGGGCCACTGGGCCGAGCTGGCCGGCGGGGGGCAGGTGACGGAGAAGGTTCTCGCGGACAACCTCGCCGCCCTGACCGAGCTCCTCGACGCCGGGATGACGGCGCAGTTCAACGCGCTCTACCTCGACCCGTACCTGTGGAAGATGCAGATCGGGGGGAGGCGCCTGGTCCAGAAGGCGTCCATGGCGGGCGCCCCGATCGACGGTGTCGTCGTCAGCGCCGGCATACCGGACCTCGACGAGGCGACCGAGATCGTCCGCGACCTCAACGCGGCGGGTATCCCGTTCGTCGCCTTCAAGCCGGGAACGGTCGCCCAGATCCGCCAGGTCATCGCCATCGCCCGCGCCGTACCGGAGCGGCCGATCATCGCCCACATCGAGGGCGGCGTGGCCGGCGGACACCACTCGTGGGAGGACCTGGACGAGCTCCTCCTCGCGACGTATGCCGACCTTCGGTCGGCCGGAGTGGTCGTGTGTGTCGGTGGCGGCATCGGCAGCCCGGAGGCAGCCGCTCGCTATCTGACCGGCGCCTGGGCGGCGGACCATGAGGAGACCCCGATGCCGGTCGACGGCGTCCTCGTCGGGACGGCCGCGATGGCCTGTCGCGAGGCGACGACGTCCCCGGACGTCAAGCAGCTGCTCGTCGACACCCCGGGCACGCCCGCGTGGGTCGGCAACGCACGTCCCGCAGGTGGCGTCACATCGGGCCTGAGCCAGCTCGGCGCCTCGATCCACGAGATCGACAACGCGGCCGCCCGATGCGGCCGGCTGCTCGACGAGGTTGCCGGCGACGCGGACGCCGTGGCTGCGAGATCCGAGGAGATCGTCGCCGCACTCGCGGCAACCGCCAAGCCGTACTTCGGCGACGTCGGGACGATGACGTATGCCGAGTGGCTGCGCCGCTACCTCGACCTGTCCGGGCCGTCACCGACCTGGCTCGCGGACACCTTCCGTGAGCGCTTCGCCGAGATGGTCGAGCGCACCATCGCCCGGAACCATCCCGCGGAGAGCGGCCCCATCGAGACGCCGGACCTTGACCTCGACGCTCCCGAGATCGTCGAGGCGATCACCGCCCTGTACCCCCAGGCGGCGACCTGCCGGCTCCATCCGGCCGACGTCTCCTTCTTCGTCCAGGTGTGCGCCCGCCCCGGCAAGCCGGTCAACTTCGTGCCGGTCCTCGACGACCAGGTCCGGCGGTGGTGGCGCGCTGACTCGCTGTGGCAGGCGCATGACGCGCGCTACGCGGCGGACGCCGTCTGCATCATCCCGGGCCCGGTCTCCGTTGCCGGCATCACTCGCGCCGACGAGCCGGTGGCCGAGCTGCTCGACCGGTTCGAGACCCACGTCAGAAGGACCCTTCTCGCCGACACCGCGGTCCTCCCGGCCACCTCGCGCCGGACGGTCGGCGCTGCCGACGCGCTCTGCGAGGCGGCCGAGCAGTCCCCGCTCGTCGTGTGGGCCGACCGCGTCGTCGCGAACCCGCTGCGTGTCGTCGGGTCCGCGGCGAGCACCGTGCCCGCCGACGACGCGCGGGTGCAGGCGAGCTGGCCGGTCGGCGACGGGAGAGTCCAGATCGTCCTCGACCTCGCCGGGGTCCACAAGGGTTCGCTGCCGGTGGTCCACCGAGCCGACGCCGACGCGGCCATGACCGGCGTGCTGGAGCTGGCGGCGGGTGGCTGGCTCCCCCCCACGGCCGACGACGGCTCGGTCTCGGTCGATGCGCCGTGGTCGCCGCAGCTGCTCGCCGACCACCGTCTGGTCACCGAGGCCCCCGGGACGGCCTTCGCGACCGAGCCCGTCCCGGACGCCGTCGTCGGACTGGCCTGGCCTGCCGTCTTCGCTGTCATCTCGCAGGCTCGCGACGGCGCGGGCCATCGCTGCGCCGAGGGCCTGTGGGACCTCGTCCATCTCGACCACGAGATTCGACTCGACGCCGAGCTCCCCACCGCCGCAACGGAGCTGAGCGTCACCGCGCGGTGTGAAGGGGTCGTGGACGGGCCCGGCGGACGCGTCATCACGATCGCCGTCGCCATCGCCGACCACGGCGCCTCCCTGGCGCGGCTCACCGAGCGGTTCTCGATCCAGGGCCGCATCGGCGCGAGCCGGGTGCCCGAGAAGCCCCAGCTCCGGGCGACACCGACGCCTCGGTTCGAGCTGAGCCGGCACACCGTGCAGTCCCCGGCAGACCTCACCGCCTTCGCCGCCGTGTCAGGGGACCACAACCCGCTGCATACCGACCCGGTGAGCGCCCGTCTGGCCGGTTTCGACCGCCCGATCGTCCACGGGATGTGGCTCTCCGCCGTCGGGCAGCGGCTGGCTGCCCGCGCGGGTGCCCTACGGCGTGCGAGGCCCGTGCACGAGTGGCGCACCCGCTGGCTCGGCCCCCTCATGCCCGACACCGCCGTCGAGGTCGTCGTCGAGCGGGTCGGCGTCGTCCGAGGCCGTCACCTTCTCGAGGTCACGTGCCGCACGGACGACGGCCCGGTCATGGTTGCGCAGGCGCTCGTCGACGCGCCGACGACCGTCTACGCGTTCCCCGGCCAGGGCGTCCAGACGGTCGGGATGGGCCTGGCAGTGCGGGAGCGGTCCGCGGCGGCGCGCAAGGTCTGGGACGACGCCGACCGGCATACGCGCAAGATCTTCGGGTTCTCGATCCTGTCGGTCGTCCGCGACAACCCGACCGAGATCATGGCCGCCGGACGGCTCCACCGGCACCCGGACGGCGTCCTGTTCCTCACGCAGTTCACCCAGACGGCGCTGGCGACGACCGCGCTTGCTCAGGTGGCCGAGCTGCGCGAGTCGGGCACCTTCGTCGAGGACGCGTTCACGTGTGGCCACTCCGTCGGCGAGTACATCGCCGTCGCGGCCGTCACCGGTGTCATCCCGCTGGAGCCGCTCCTCGAGATCGTCTTCCAGCGTGGCATGGCGATGCACCACCTCGTGCCGCGGGACGCCGACGGGCGTTCGGACTTCCGCCTCGCGGCGATCCGCCCCTCACAGGTCGGTCTCGGGGACGACGACGTCGTCGGCTTCGTCGAGGAGCTCGCCGCCGAGGTCGGCGAGTTCCTCCAGGTCGTCAACCTCAACCTCGCCGGGTCGCAGTATGCCGTGGCCGGGACGGTGGCCGGACTCAGCGCCCTCGAGGGACGCCTCGAGCAGATGCGCGCCCGCGTCAACGGGCGTGCGGCTTTCATCCTCGTCCCGGGCATCGACGTGCCCTTCCACTCCCGGGTCCTGCACCCCGGCGTTCCCGAGTTCCGGGGCCACCTCGACGCCCTCCTGCCCGAGCGGGTGGACCCGGCGGCCCTCGTGGGCAGGTACATCCCCAACCTCGTCCCGCGTCTGTTCACCCTCGAGCGCACATACGTCGAAGAGGTCGCCGAGCTCGTGTCGTCCGAACCGCTCCGGGATGTGCTCGCCGACTGGGACCGCTGGGCCGCGAACCCGCTCGCGCTGTGCCGGCTGCTCCTCATCGAGCTGCTGGCCTGGCAGTTCGCCAGCCCGGTCCGCTGGATCGAGACCCAGGACCTCCTGTTCGACCCGCCGTCCCGGGGTGGGCTCGGCGTCGAGGAGCTCGTCGAGATCGGGATCGGTTCGGCCCCCACCCTGGCGAACCTCGCTGGCCAGACCTTGCGGCTGCCGCGGCACGCGGGGACTCCCGCGCGCATCCTCAACATCGAGCGGGATGCGAACGTCGTCTTCGCCCGGGACGAGACCCCCGAGCCGGCCATCGAGGCCGAGGTTGCCGAGCAGACTCCGGCGCAGGCGCCCCGACCGCAGGCCCCGGCGGTTGTCGCCGACGCCGCCCGCCCGGACGACCTGGTGTTCCGCGCCAGTGATGCCACGAACGCCCTCGTTGCCCTGTGGACGAGGATCCGGCCCGACCAGATCGGTCCGACGGACACGATCGACGCCCTGTGTGGGGGCGCGTCATCGCGCCGGAACCAGCTGCTCATGGACCTCGGCGCCGAGCTCGGCGTTGCCGCGATCGACGGCGCAGCCGAGGCGGACTGGCCGGTGCTGGCCAAGACCGTCGACGGGCTCGCGTCGCGCTACCACCCGTTCGGTCCGGTTCTCACCGAAGCCATCAACGACCAGCTTCACCGGGCGGCCGCCTCTTGGGGTGTCAAGCCGGCCCGGCTCGTCGAGCGTGTCCGCAGGGACTGGCAGCTCGGCGATGGGTGGGTGCGTCACGTCGAGGTCGAGCTGTCCACCAGCACCCGGACAGGGACCTCCACCCGTGGCGGTGACCTCGCGACCGCGGCCGCGGACCCGCTTGTCGCCGTCGACGAGGCCGTGCAGGCCGTGGCCGCACGTCATGGGGTCACCGTGGCGCTGCCCTCGAAGGACCCCGGCGCCACGGTCGACGCCGAGGCCCTGTCCGCCCTGACGGACGGGATCACCGGTGCCGACGGCGTCCTCGCCTCGACGGCCCGGCACCTGCTGGGCCGGCTCGGGATGGCTGGGGAGTCCGTCGACCCCTACCCGAAGGCCGATCCCGACGCCGAGCTCGCGGCGCTCACCAGGGGCGAGCTCGGCGCCGACTGGGCGCGCAAGGTCAGCCCGGTCTTCGACGCCGCGCGCGCCGTGCTGCTCGACGACCGGTGGGCCTCGGTGCGCGAGGACCTTGCCCGCGCGTGGGCCGACGAGGCCGCTCGCGTGCGGTGCTTCGACCACCTCGACGAGGCGGCCGCCGCGCAGGCCCGCTGGTGGCTCGCGCGGGCGCGGGAGGAGCGCCTCACCGAGCAGGAGCGGTTCTACGCCTCCGTCCTCACCCGCACGGACGCCGTCGGAAGGTATGCCGAGGAGATCGCGGTCGTCACGGGAGTCGCCCCCGGATCCATCGCCGCCGCGGTCGTCGCCCGCCTGCTCGGCGGCGGCGCCACCGTGGTCGTCACCGCCTCCTCGGTGTCGGCGTCACGCCTTGCCTACATCAAGGCGCTGTACCGCGACAACGCCGCCACCGGCGCCCAGCTGTGGCTGGTGCCCGCCAACCTGGCATCCTTCGCCGATGTCGACGCGCTCGTGGAGTGGGTCGGTCGACCCGTGGTCGAGGTCGACGCGGGCGTGAGCACCGAGATCCGTCCGGGGCTGCGCCCCACGCTGGTCTTCCCCTTCGCAGCCCCGTCCGTGACCGGCACGGCAGGCGACGCCGGTCCGCGGCGTGAGATCGAGCTACGTGTCCTGCTCTGGGGCGTGGAACGCCTCGTCACGGGGCTCGCGAGGCTCCATGCCGACCATCGGGTCGGCCAACGCCTGCACGTCGTCCTCCCGGGGTCGCCGAACCGCGGTGTCTTCGGTGGTGACGGCGGGTACGGCGAGGCGAAGGCCGCGCTCGACGCCTTCACGAGGCGCTGGTATGCCGAGCCCGACTGGTCGACGGATGTCTCGCTGGTCCATGCCGTCATCGGCTGGGTGCGCGGGACCGGCCTCATGGGGCACAACGACCCCCTCGTCGAGGCTGTGACCGCGGCCGGCGTCCGGACCTGGTCGACGGCTGAGATCGCCGAACGACTCCTCGCGACGTGCACCCGGGAGCAGCGGGCGGCGGCGGCGACGGCTCCCCTGACGGTCGACCTGACCGGGGGCCTCGCCGACGCGGACCTGAACCTCGCCGACCTGGCGCGCAGAGCGCAGGAACACCCCCCGGCTGGTGACGGCTCGGTCTCCGAACGCCCCGAGGGCGCGCCGCGCGTCGTCGACGCGCTGACCCACCCTGCAGGCTGGCACGGCGCACCGCCGCTGCCGTCGTGGTCCGGCGTCACGACGGCGCCGGAGGACATGGTCGTCATCGTCGGCGCCGGCGAGGTCGGCCCCTGCGGGTCGTCCCGGACCCGGTTCGCCCTCGAGGTGGCCGACGCGCTCTCCCCGGCAGGAGTGCTCGAGCTCGCCTGGGTCACCGGCCTCATCACGTGGGAGTCGGGGCCGCACGCTGGGTGGCGGGACGCCGCGTCGGGAGAGTCCCTCACCGAGGCGGACGTCGTCGGTCGCTTCCAGGAGCAGCTCGAGGGCTCGTGCGGGATCCGCTCCTACCACGACGACGGTCAGCTCGTCGACGGGTCGGCCCCGCTGCTCGTCGAGGTCCTCCTCGAGCAGGACTCGTCGTTCGTTGTCACCAGCGCCGAGGAGGCCAAGGCCTTCCAGGTCGCCGATCCCGACCGCACCCGGCTGAGCCCGACCCCTGATGGGCACTGGCTCGTGACCCGCCTCGCGGGCAGTGCGATCCGCGTGCCACGCCGCTTTGCGCTGACCCGTCACGTCGGCGCACAGGTTCCCGACGGCTTCGACCCCGCGGTCTGGGGGCTGGGTGCTCTCGCCGGACACATCGACAGGCTCGCCGCCTGGAACCTCGTCGCCACGGTAGACGCCTTCATCTCCAGCGGCTTCGAACCGGCGGAGCTGCTCCGCTGGGTGCACCCGACGCGCGTCGCCAGCACCCAGGGCACCGGCATCGGCGGCATGCAGTCGACCCGGCAGATGTACGTTGACGCCCTCCTCGGCGAGACGCCTCCCAACGACATCCTCCAGGAGGCCCTGCCGAACGTCATCGCCGCCCACACGGTCCAGTCGTACGTCGGCAGCTACGGCGCGATGATCCATCCGGTCGCGGCGTGCGCCACGGCGGCCGTCTCCATCGAGGAGGGTGTCGACAAGATCCGCCTCGGCAAGGCGGAGGTCGTCGTGACCGGCGGCTTCGACGACCTGGGGATCGAGGGCATCGTCGGGTTCGCCAACATGAACGCAACGGCGAACACGGACGCCCTTCTCGCCCGCGGCATCGACGAGACGAAGGTGTGCCGTCCCAACGACCGGCGTCGCGGCGGCTTCGTCGAAGGCCAGGGCGGCGGCACGATCCTCCTCGCCCGCGGTGACGTCGCCGAGCGCCTCGGCCTCCCCGTGCTCGGGGTGGTCGCGTATGCCGCATCCTTCGCCGACGGCATCCACACCTCCATCCCGGCTCCCGGGATCGGGGCCCTCGGGGCGGCTTTGGGCGGGCAGGAGTCGGCGCTCGGCAGGGCCCTCGCGGGTCTGGGCCTGCATGCCGACGACGTCGCCGTCATCTCCAAGCACGACACGTCGACGAAGGCCAACGACCCCAACGAGTCCGAGCTCCATGAGCGGATCGCCACGGCGCTGGGCCGCAGCGCCGGCAACCCGCTCCACGTCATCAGCCAGAAGTCGCTGACCGGGCACGCCAAGGGGGGCGCAGCCGCGTTCCAGGTCATCGGCCTGTGCCAGGTCATGGAACACGGCGTCATCCCCCCCAACCGCAGCCTCGACTGTGTCGACCCGGCCCTGGCCGCCAACCGTCATCTCGTCTGGCTGCGGGAACCGCTCAGGTCACCGGTGCGGGCCGGCCTCGTGACGTCGCTCGGCTTCGGCCACGTGTCGGCCGTCGTCGCCATCGCCCACCCTGCGGCGTTCGCGGCGGCGCTGCCGACGGCGCGGCGCGAGGCGTGGCTCGAGGCCGCGCGCGACCGCCGCGTCGCCGGGGAGGCGAGGCTGCTCGACGCCATGACGGGCGGTGCGCCCCTGTATGCCAAGCCGGTCGGCCGCCGCTTCGGGGACGCGAGCACCGAGCGTCGGGACGAGGCCGCCATGCTTCTCGACCCGGACGCGCGGCTCGGCGCGCGGTCCTACCCGGCCGCCGGGGAGGGCTGATGTCCGATGTGCCCGCGGCGCCCTCGGGACGGATCGACAGCGTCGGTGTCGACGTCGTGTCCATCTCGGGGTTCGCCGCCCAGCTCGACCAGCCGGGAACCCGGTTCACGTCGGCGTTCACCCCCGCCGAGCAGCGTGCGGCGGCTGCCGGCGGGGACGAGCGCCGGGCGGAGCGGCTCGCGGCCCGCTGGGCCGCCAAGGAGGCTGTGGTCAAGGCATGGGCGGGGACACGACCCGGCCTGCCGACGGAGCTGCCCGACCCGGACCTCCGCCAGATCGAGGTCCGGGCGGACCGCTGGGGGCGGCCGCTGATCCGGCTCAGCGGAGACGTGGCCCGCTGCCTGTCGGCATACGACGTGGTGGTCTCCCTGACCCACGACGGGGACACGGCCGCGGCCGTCGCCCTCCTGCGCCGGGCTCCTGCGACCGAGCGGAGCCGTCGCTGAGCGGGGCGACGGCGACCGTCACGTCGTGGCTTCCGGCGGCCTCGTCGACGCGTGGCGCGCCGCGGCCTCCTCGGCCGCCACGAGGTAGGCCGTCAGCATGTTCTTCAGCTGCACCACCGCGTCGGGGTGGGACTGTCCGTCGCGGATGGAGAAGTTCAGCATCGAGTACGTGACGTGGATGAGAACCTGAGCGATCTGCTCTCGTGCCTCGACCTGTGAGCCTGGCGTGAGCGGCCCCAGCAGCCTCGTCACTCGGGCGGCAAGGGCACCCTCGTGCTCGGCGCCGATCGCCCGGGTCAGCGGGGTCGACTGCATGGCGAGCCAGACGGCCCGGCGAGACGGGTCGTCTCGCCAGAGGACGGCGAGATGGTCGACGAAGCTGTCCAACAGCGTCGCCCACTCCGGGTGGGGGATCCGCTCGGCGAAGCCGGCCAGCTCCTCCTGCATGCCCTCCGTATCGAGCCGGTCGAGCTCACAGACGATCGCGTACTTGTTGGCGAAGAACTGGTACAGGGAGCCGATGGGGACCCCAGCGCGCGCGGCCACCTGCTCGCACGTGAAGGACTCGAACCCGACGTCGACGAGCTGGGCGCGAGCGGCCTGCAGGATCTGGGAGAAACGCTGCCGGCTGCGCTCCTGGCTCGGACGACGGCGAGGGCCCAGCCCCGCGAGACCCGTCGTCGTCATGTGCCAACGGTACTCGGCGGTAACCCGCACGGAGCCCACCGTCGCCGTCGGGCGAGTGGACAATTAGATAGACGATCTATATATTTTGGGAGATGACGAACCGCGACAACGAGCTGGCGCTCGGGCTGATGATCGTCAGTGCCCGCTTCGCCCGCTTCGCCCGTCGGCACGGCAACCCGGCCGACACGTCGGCGACGTGGCGCGCCCTGGCGATCCTGGCCGAGCACGAGTCCATGCGGCTCGGCGAGTTCGCGGCCGTCGACCAGCTCAGCCAGCCGACCGCCACGGCCAAGCTCAACCGCCTCGTCGCGGAAGGCCTGGCGGATCGCCGATCCGACGAGCACGACCGGCGTGCGAGCCGATTCGCCTTGACCGCGAGGGGCGCAGCACGTCTCGACTCGATGCGCCGGACCGGGCTGTCCTGCGTCATGCCGGGCGTCGAGGCACTGGACGACACCGAGCGTGCGACCTTGGCCGCCGCCGTGTCCCTGTTGCATCGGGTCCTCGACGTCAGCGCCGAGGCGACGGCCATCACGGACAAGGCCCCTCAGCCGACCAGGTGACGGGCCCGCATCGGCCACGGCCACGCGAACACGAGGAGATCCCCACACGATGACGACGTACCGCGCGCCGGCGCCGCCGGTATCGGCCGATGTGCGCCTTGTGCCGGACGGCACGGAGGAGCACCACCCCAGCCCGGAGTCGATCCTTCGTCAGCCCAAGGCGGTCTGGGCCGTGGCCTTCGCCTGCGCCGTGGCGTTCATGGGAATCGGGCTCGTCGACCCCATCCTTCCGGCGATCAGTGAGCAGCTGCACGCGACCCCGACCCAGGCGATGTGGCTGTTCACGAGCTACCTGTTCATCACGGGAGTCTCGATGTTCGCCACGTCGTTCGTCTCGAGCCGGATCGGGCCGCGGCGCGCCCTGCTCATCGGGCTCGGGCTCATCGTCCTCATGGCCGCCCTCGCGGGCTCGTCGAACAACGTCAACCTCATCCTGGGCTACCGGGCCGGCTGGGGACTGGGGAACGCCCTGTTCATCTCCACAGCGCTCGCGGCGATCGTCGGCGCCGCATCCGGCGGTGTCGACTCGGCCATCGTGCTCTACGAGTCGGCACTCGGCGTCGGGATGGCGTGTGGCCCGCTTCTCGGCGGCCTGCTCGGGTCATGGTCCTGGCGGGGACCGTTCTTCGGGACGGCCGTGCTCATGTCGATCGGCTTGGTGGCCATCGTCACCCTGCTGGAGAAGAAGGAGCGCCCCGCGCCGATCCCGATGTCGGCGACGCTGCAGGCCCTGCGACACCCCACCCTGATGACGCTTGCGGCCGCGGCGATGTTCTACAACTACGGGTTCTTCGGGATCCTCGCCTACTCGCCGTTCCCACTGACGCATGCCGGCGCCCTCGCCGGGATCACCGTCGGTGCCTTCCAGCTAGGGCTCGTCTTCTTCGGGTGGGGGCTTTCCCTCGCGCTTGCGAGCGTCTTC
>JAJXUB010000162.1 GCA_021783215.1 Actinomycetes bacterium
CCCCAGAGGTCCTTCCTTCCCAAGGACGTCGCCGTCATCCGGTACGGACCGGACGGCGACCTGGCGGCCAGACGGCTCGGCGAGCATGTCGCCGGCGCCCGGCTCGTCGCCGACGGGTCCCTGAAGGGCACGACCGTCGACCTCGTCCTCGGCAACGCCTTCGCCGGGCTGCGGACGTTGGCCGAGGTCCCCGCCCTGCCTCCGGTCAAGGCCGTCGTTCCCGAGACGGTCGCACGGCCCTGCGCGACGTAGCAGTTCAGCTGAGCCGGGCGCCGCGGCCCGCGGTCCCACGAACCGCGGTCCGGAGGCGGGCCCAGACGTCGGTTCCGGGCGCCGCCGGGGGCACGGCATGATGGAGCGGACACCGCACTCCCCGGGGAAGGTTCGCCCATGCCTGTCAAGACCGTCGCCATGCTCACCGCGGGGGGCCTCGCTCCGTGCCTCAGCTCCGCGGTCGGCGGCCTCATCGAGCGCTACACGCAGGTCGCCCCGGACGTGCGGATCATCGCCTACACCAACGGGTATGCCGGCCTTCTCAAGGGGGACCACCTCGAGGTGACGCCCGAGGTGAGGCAGAAGGCCTACCTCCTGCACCGCTTCGGCGGGTCACCGATCGGCAACAGCCGGGTCAAGCTGACCAACGTCGCCGACTGCGTCAGGCGGGGGTTCGTCGCCGAGGGCCAGGACCCCCTCCACGTCGCTGCCGAGCAGCTGACCAGCGACGGCGTCGACGTCCTGCACACGATCGGCGGCGACGACACGAACACGACGGCGGCGGACCTCGCCGCCTATCTCCACGCGAACGGCTACGAGCTGACCGTCGTCGGGCTGCCGAAGACCGTCGACAACGACGTCGTCCCGATCCGGCAGAGCCTCGGCGCGGACACGGCGGCCCACATGGGCTCCCGGTTCGCGCAGAACATCATCAGCGAGCACTCGAGCAACCCGCGGATGCTCATCGTCCACGAGGTCATGGGGCGCAACTGCGGCTGGCTCACGGCGGCGACGGCCCGCAACTACCACGAGTGGGTGGGCCGGCAGGAGTTCGTCCCCGCGATCGGCAACGACCCTCGCCGCTGGGACATCCATGCGGTGTTCGTCCCCGAGGACCACATCGACCTCGACCATGAGGCGGACCGGCTGCGCGCCGTCATGGACGAGACGGGCTGCGTCAACGTCTTCCTGTCCGAGGGCGCGGGGGTGGCCGACATCGTCGCCCAGCTCGAGGCCGCCGGCGAGGACGTGCCGCGTGACCCGTTCGGCCACGTGCAGCTCGACAAGGTCAACCCCGGGGCATGGTTCGCCGAGGAGTTCGCCAAGCGCCTGGGGGCCGAGAAGACGATGGTCCAGAAGAGCGGCTACTACTCCCGGTCCGCGGCGGCCAACGCGTTCGACCTCGACCTC
Source organism: Actinomycetes bacterium (assembly GCA_021783215.1). Classification (GTDB taxonomy): domain Bacteria; phylum Actinomycetota; class Actinomycetes; order Actinomycetales; family Dermatophilaceae; genus JAJXUB01. The sequence continues at coordinate 1,405 of JAJXUB010000162.1, forward strand.
ATCCGGCAGTGCACGGAGAAGGCCGTCGAGTGCGCCTTCGCCGGAGAGGCGGGAGTCATCGGCCACGACGAGGAGCGCGGCGACGAGCTGCGCGCCGTCGAGTTCGCGCGGATCAAGGGCGGCAAGAAGTTCGACACGTCCGTCGGCTGGTACCGCGCCCTCCTCGCCGAGATCGGCCAGGCCTGAGTCCCATGGGCGAGCTCCGGGTCGGGTGGAAGGCGTCGGCGGAACAGTTCGCGCCCGGAGAGCTCGCGGCGTACGCGGTCCGGGCCGAGGCGCTCGGGTTCGACTCCGTGACGATCAGCGACCATTTCCAGCCATGGCGGCTTCAGGGTGGTCACGCCCCCAACGCCATCGCGTGGCTCGGGTACGTCGCGGCCCGCACGGAGCGCGTCCTGCTCGGGACGTCCGTCCTCACGCCGACCTTCCGGTACAACCCCGCGGTCGTCGCCCAGACGTTCGCGACGCTCGCCTGCCTCGCCCCCGGGCGCCTCATGCTCGGCGTCGGCACGGGCGAGGCGCTCAACGAGGTCGCCGCCGGGTCGGTCCGGGGCGGCGCGTGGCCGCCGTTCAAGGAGCGCTTCGGACGGCTCCGCGAGGCGGTCGACCTCATGCGCCGCCTCTGGACCGAGGAGGCCGTCTCCTTCGACGGCGAGTACTACCGGACGGCGGACGCCCGGATCTTCGACCGGCCCGCCGAGCCCGTGCCGATCTACGTCGCGGCCGGCGGCCCGCTCGTCGCCCGGTATGCCGGCCGGGTGGGCGACGGGTTCATCTGCACCTCCGGGAAGGCGCGCTCCCTGTATGCCGAGGAGCTCCTCCCCGCCGTGGTCGAGGGGCGAGCGAAGGGGACGCGGAGCGGGGCGCCCTTCGACCGGATGATCGAGATGAAGGTGTCGTGGGACCCGGACGCCACGCGCGCCCGGGAGAACACCCGGTTCTGGGCCCCGTTGTCGCTGAGCGCCGAGCAGAAGCACTCCCTGGCCCGTCCGGCCGACCTGGAGGCCGCAGCGGACGGCCTGTCGCTCGAGGAGGTCGTCAGGCGGTGGATCGTCGCGTCCCGGCCCGAGGAGGTCGTCGAGGCGGTCCGTGCCTACACCGACCTCGGCTTCGACCATGTCGTCGTCCACGCCCCGGGTCACGACCAGGAGCGGTTCCTCGCGACGTTCGCCGACGAGGTCCTGCCGGGGCTCCGCGAGCTCGTCCCCCGCTCGGAGAACCCCGGCTGAGGGGCGCCTCACGGGAAGCTCGGGGACGACGCGGGGGCGTCGGTGCGTGACAGAAGTGCGTCGCGTGGCCCATGATGCGTGCGTGTTATGTCGACGCCGGGCCCTGACGGTGGCCGCCGTGACGCTGGTCGTCGCGCTCGCCGGTCCGGCATCCCCGGGCATCGCGGCCACGGACGGCTCGCCCGTCATCCCGAGTGCGGCAGCCGTCGCGGCCGCACGTGCCGCCGCGGCCGCGGCCGACGCCCAGGCCCGCACCGTCGCCCGGGAGGAGGCGGCGGCCCAGACACGCCTGAACGCGCTCGAGGTCGAGGTCTCCCGTGCGGTCCAGGCGTATGCCGACGCCGAGGCCGAGCTCGGGCGCCGCACCGCCGCCGTCGCCAAGGCCGGTGCCGAGGCACAGTCGGCGGTCGACGTGCACACCCAGGCGGTCGCCGCGCTCGCCAACGACGCCGCGGTCGCCTATGAGCAGAACGGCCTCATGGGTGGCGTCGGTCTGAGCGCCGGTGCCTTCTCGCCATCGGCGCTCGCCGACCTCCAGGTCGTCCTCGACACGTGGTCGGCGGCACGGCAGGCGACGGTCGTCGAGGCGACCGTCGCCTCCGCAGCCGCCGCGGAGTCCACCCGGCGCCTCGCCCGGGCCCGCGAGGAGCAGGCCAGGGCCGCCGCGGTGGCGACCCGCGCCAGGGATGGGGCGGTCGCCGCGGCGAACAGCGCCAGCGCCACCGCCCAGCGGGTCCAGGCCCAGCTCGTTGCCGCCCGGGCCCGGCTCGCCCAGCTGCGGGCGGCGG
>JAJXUB010000041.1 GCA_021783215.1 Actinomycetes bacterium
GTCGTAGGCGTACGCCAACGCCTCACCGGGCCTCGTGTCGAAGTCGTCCTCGTACTCCTTCATCGGGCTCGTGAAGGCGTGGTGGACGGCCGTCCACGCGCCGGCGCCGACGGCGACATCGCCGGCAGCAACGGCCTCCGCGCTCGGCTCGAAGAGCGGCGCGTCCTTGACCCAGACGAACGCCCACGCGCTGTCGTCGATGAGGCCGCAGCGACGGCCGATCTCGACGCGGGTCGCACCGAGGAGCGACCGGCTGGGCTTGACCGGGCCGGCGGCGAAGAAGACACAGTCACCTGGCGCGGCACCGACGTGCGCGACGAGGCCGGACCGCTCGGTGTCGGAGAGGTTCTTGACGACCGGTCCACCGAGCTCGCCGTCGTCCTGGACGAGGACATAGGCAAGGCCCTTGCCGCCGCGCTGCCTGGCGAACTCCTGCCACGCGTCGAGCTGCTTGCGCGGCTGGCTCGCGCCGCCGGGCATGACGACGGCACCGACGTACGGCGCCTGGAAGAGCCGGAACGGGGTGTCCGTGAAGAAGTCCGTGCAGTCGACCAGCTCGTTGCCGAACCGCAGGTCCGGCTTGTCCGACCCGAAGCGGGCCATGGCATCGGCATACGTCATCCTGGCGAACGGCGGCGACAGCTCGACCCCGATGACCTTCCAGATCTCGACGAGGAGTGCCTCGGTGAGCTCGATGATGTCGTCCTCGGTGATGAAGGACATCTCGATGTCGAGCTGGGTGAACTCCGGCTGGCGGTCGGCCCGGAAGTCCTCGTCCCGGTAGCAGCGGGCGATCTGGTAGTAGCGCTCCATCCCGGCGACCATGAGGAGCTGCTTGAACAGCTGCGGACTCTGCGGCAAGGCGTACCAGCTGCCCGGGGCGAGGCGGGCCGGGACCAGGAAGTCTCGGGCGCCCTCGGGCGTCGACCGTGTCAAGGTCGGTGTCTCGATCTCGACGAAGTCGCGGTCGCTGAGAACCTTCCGTGCGGCGGCGTTCACCTTGCTGCGCAAGCGGATCGCATGGCCGGCGTTGCGATCCCCGGGTCGGCGCAGGTCGAGGTAGCGGTGCTTGAGGCGCGCCTCCTCACCGACGGTGACGCGTTCGTCGATCTGGAACGGCAGGGGCGCGCTGGGGTTGAGGACATCGATGGCCGTCGCCTTGACCTCGACCTCCCCTGTCGGCAGGTCCGGGTTGATGTTGCGGGCGTCCCGGGAGACGACATCGCCGGTCACCATGACGCAGAACTCGTTCCGCAGGTCGTGCGCCGCACCCGTGAGGATCTCGTCGCGGGCGACGACCTGGACGAGGCCGCTCCCGTCGCGGAGGTCGATGAAGGCCACCCCACCGTGGTCACGACGCTTGGCCACCCACCCGGCGAGGGTGACGGTCTGGCCGACATGGCCGGCACGCAGCGTGCCGGCCTCGTGGGTGCGGAGCACGGAAGTCCTTCTCTCGTTCGGCTGTCTCGTATGCCGGCCCGCACGGCTGACATGCGGCGACCCCTCATCCTAGGGAACCCGGCGCCGTGCCCCTGAACCGGTTTCCGCCCGGGCGCGGGTCTCGTCAGAAGCGCGGCGGGACGAACGTCTGGTCGTGGATCGGTGGGCGCACGTAGGCGATCTGCCTCATGACGGGCAGCTCGACGACGTCCGGTGCGACGTCCTCGTAGCCGAACTGGCTGAGCAGGTGCGAGATGCAGTTGAGCCGCGCCGCGCGTTTGTCGTCCGACGGGACGACGAACCACGGCGCCTGCTTGATGTCGGTGTACTGGAACGTCGTGTCCTTGGCCATCGAGTACTTGACGTACAGCTCGTGCTCGGCGAGATCCATGTCGGACAGCTTCCACCGCTTGAGGGGCTCGGCGTTGCGTGCCTCGAAGCGGCGGCGCTGCTCCTCGTACGAGACGGAGAACCAGTACTTGAGGACGACGATGCCGCTCCGCACGAGCATCCGCTCGAACTCGGGGCACGAGCGGAGGAACTCCTGGTGTTCCTCATCGGTGCAGAAACCCATGACCCACTCGACGTTGCTGCGGTTGTACCAGGAGCGGTCGAACAGCACCATCTCGCCGGCTGCCGGCAGGTGCTCGACATAGCGCTGGAAGTACCACTGGGTCCGCTCCCGCTCGGTCGGCGTCGGCAGCGCGACGACGCGGACGGTGCGTGGCGACGTCCGTTCGGTGATGCGCTTGATGACTCCGCCCTTGCCAGCCGACCCGCGCCCCTCGAAGATGACGAGCACCTTCAGCCCCTGGCTCTGGATCCAGTACTGGAGCAGCACGAGCTGCTCCTGGAGCCGCTCCATCTCCGCCTCGTAGACCGTTGCCCTGAGGCGACCGCCCTTGGTGTAGTCGCCGGCATCCCCCGTCGGAGCGAGGAAGGTGACGTCGTTGGCACCCTCGGGGAGATGACCGATGTCCGTCATGGTCTCAGGATTCCACTCCCGCACGCCGCACGGAAAGGATCTGCCCGACGGCGACGACACCGAGGAGGATGAAGGTCGTGATGTGGACGACGGTGCACCACGTGCAGATCGCGTGGATGCGGAACAGCTCGGCCCACACGAGGTAGAAGACGAAGAGCAGCCCGGCGCCGAGGAGCCCGAGCCGGGCGACGTCGACCCGCGGGTCCGGCATACGCCACACGCGCGGCAGGCACAGCGCGACCACGACGAGGGTGAAGCCGAGCCCGAGGTAGGCCACCGGGACTCCGAAGACGAGCGACCACGCGCTCGTCGTTACCGTGAGGCAGCTCGACACACCCCCGGGCCCCTCGGTCGAGGGGCAGGCGAGGGTCGCGTTCGCCGTCAGGTGCTCATAGGACAGGTAGACGGAGACCAGCAGCGCGACGAGAGCCAGGGTGAGGCTCAGCGGTGCCAGCCAGCGTGGCCGTTCGACGGTCATCGCGGCAGCGTGGCCGCCGCTGCCGTCACTCCGGCGGACGTGCACACCTGGGCCGGCTTGCCGCCGGTCAGCTGGCACACCTGCGCCGAGATGACGTTCGCCGCGGCGTCGATGCTCGCACCGAGTCCGCGGCTGCCGCTCTGCATCGCGGCGGCCACCTGGTCGAAGGTCACGGTCGCCGTCGAGCCGCCGCCGGTGAAGTTCGTCAGGTCGACACTGGAGCCGACCGTCTGCCATGGGCCGAACCAGGTCCACGGGATGGCGCCCGTGCTCGACGCCGAGACGTAGGGGGGCGCGTCGTAGCGCGTGATGAGCCGTGTGATGTCGTCGGGGAGCGTCTGGAGCGGCTGGTGGTTGCGATCCTGCGTCTCATAGGCGTCGAACGCGATGACGTCACTCGTGTACGTGGACTTGACGAAGGTCACCGTCGGGATGTTCCCGTCGTTCGCCGCCGAACGGGTCGGGGCCAACCCCGTGAACGTCCCGAACCGGGCCAAGGCCCCCACGAGCGCCCACCGCTCGCCGGCACAGAACGGGCAGAACTCGGCCCCGACGTAGACGACTCGGGGCTTGCCGTCCTTCGTGAGGATCTGGCCGGAGGGGACCTTGAGGATCGTCGCGCTCGCCGTCGCAGGAGCGCCAACCTTGTCGTAGACCGCCGCGGGAACGGTCGTCATCTTGCCGATGAAGGCCGAGTCGGCGGCCGTCGTGGACTGGGTTCCCGGCGTCGAGGACCGGCTGGCGACGACGATCGCGACGACGGCGATGACGATGACGAGGACCAGCCCCGTGCCGGCGACAACGAGCTGGCGCCGCTGCCTGTCCCGGCGGGCCGCTTCAGCGCGCAGCGAGGCAGCCTTCTCCCGGGCCGAGTCTCGGCTCGATTCGGTCATGATCGCCCTTTCCGACGCAGTGGCCGTGAGTCTAACGGGCACATCCAGGCCGGAGGTGACGCTCAGACCTCCAACGGCCGTGGCCGCTGCACCTCGACGAGGCGGTTGGCCCGCTGCCGGTCGAGCGCGGCGAGGATGAGGCCGGCGAACAGCGGATGTGCCCGGTGCGGGCGGGACTTGAACTCCGGGTGGGCCTGGGTCGCCACGTAGTAGGGGTGGACGTTCCGGGGAAGCTCGACATACTCGACGAGGGACCCGTCGGGGGAGGTCCCGGAGACGACGAGACCGGCCTCGACGAGTCGGCCGCGATAGGAGTTGTTGACCTCGTAGCGGTGCCGGTGGCGCTCGTCGGTCGACGTGCTCCCGTATGCCTCCGCGACGAGCGAGCCCTCCACGAGCCGGGCCGGGTACGAGCCGAGCCTCATGGTGCCGCCCATGTCGCCGCCCGCTCCCTCGACGAAGGCCTTCTGCTCCTCCATCGTCGCGACGACGGGCGCCGGGGTGTCCGGGTTGAACTCCGTGCTCGAGGCGCCCTCGATGCCGGCGACGTGGCGCGCGAACTCGATGACGATGCACTGGAGCCCGAGACAGATTCCGAGGGTCGGAACCTCATGCGTGCGCGCCCAGCGCAGCGCGCCGAGCTTGCCCTCGATCCCGCGGACGCCGAAGCCGCCGGGGACCAGGACGGCGTCGACCCCGCCCAGGGCCTTGGCGGCCCCTGCCTCCGACTCGCACGTGTCGCTGGCGACCCACCGGATGTTCACCTTCGCGTCGTGGTGGAAACCCCCGGCGCGCAACGCCTCGGTCACCGACAGGTAGGCGTCCGGCAGGTCGATGTACTTCCCGACGAGCGCCACCTCGACGTCGTGCTCCGGGTGGTGGACCCGCTGGAGGAGCCGGTCCCACTTGTCCCACGCGACGTCCCGGAACGGGAGGCCGAGCCGCCGGACGACATAGGCGTCAAGGCCCTCCCCGTGCAGGACCTTCGGGATGTCGTAGATGCTCGGCGCATCGGGCGTCGAGGCGATGGCGTCGAAGTCCACGTCGCACATGAGGGCGATCTTGCCCTTGATGCTCTCGGGGATGGGCCGGTCCGCTCGCAGGACCAGGGCGTCGGGCTGGATGCCGACCTGGCGGAGAGCAGCGACCGAGTGCTGGGTGGGCTTCGTCTTCAGCTCACCGCTCGGCGCGAGATAGGGCACGAGCGACACGTGAAGGAAGAAGCAGCTGTCGCGGCCGATGTCCTGGCGAACCTGCCGGGCGGCCTCGAGGAACGGCAGCGACTCGATGTCGCCGACCGTGCCGCCGATCTCCGTGATGATCAGGTGAGGGGCGTGCTTCGCGTCGACGCCGGGCGAGCCGGCCGCCTCGGCCCGCATCCGGGCCTTGATCTCGTTCGTGATGTGCGGGATCACCTGGACGGTGTCGCCGAGGTAGTCCCCTCGCCGCTCGGCGGCGATGACGCGCGAGTACACCTGTCCCGTGGTCACGTTCGCGCTGCCGGAGAGGTTCACGTCGAGGAACCGCTCGTAGTGGCCGATGTCGAGGTCCGTCTCGGCGCCGTCGTCGGTCACGAAGACCTCACCGTGCTGGAACGGGTTCATCGTTCCGGGGTCGACGTTGAGGTACGGGTCGAGCTTCTGCATCGTGACGCGCAGCCCGCGCCCACGGAGCAGATGTCCCAGGCTGGATGCCGTCAGGCCCTTGCCGAGCGAGGAGGCGACGCCTCCGGTGACGAAGATGTGCTTTGTCGTGACGGCCACGGGCTTCAACTCTATTGCACGGCTCCGGACGAGCAGGGTCACCGCCCGCGCCTCCGCGTGGCGTCTCGGTAGATGGACGTCGCCGCATCGACGGCGTCCGTCTGTGTCGGCAGTCGCGTCGCCCGCTGGCGGGCGAGGCGACGAAGCCTGGACCGTTCCTCGGGGTCCTCGAGGACGGTCCGTATGCCCGCGGCCAGGGCTTCCGCGTCACGGGCCGGCACGAGGAGCCCGGCCCCACCGAGGATCGCTGCCGTGCCGCCGACATCCGTCGCGACGATGGCGGCGCCGACCTGGAGCGCCTCCTGGAGCCACAGGGGCTGGCCCTCCCAGTCTGCGCTGCTCACGACGACGTCGGCAGCGGCGAGGATCTCCGGGACATCGTCCCGGCGCCCGACGAGCCGCACGCGAGGGAAACGGGCAGCCGCTCGTCTGACGAGGTGCTCGCCCAGCGGCCCGTCGCCGACGATGACGACCACCGCGCCGGTCGGGAGCGCGGTCGATGCGTCGAGGAGGAGGTCGAAGTTCTTCTGCGCGGCGAGCCGTCCGACGGAGACGACCATGCGCAGCCGCGCCGGCAGGTCCAGCGAGGCCATGACCGCCGCCCGGTCCCGAAGGTGTGCCGGCGGCGGGGGCGCCGGAACGACGGCGAGCTCGCTGCCCTGCATGCCGACCCCGCGGATCCCGGCGACGAGGTCCGGCGAGACGCCGAGGACGACGTCGGCGCGCCCGGCGACGAGCCGCTCGAGAAGCGCATGGACGGCCGCCTTGACAATCCCGCGGGGCGGTGCGTTGTGCAGGGTGACGACAAGGGGCGTGGGCGTCCGGGCCAACGCCAGCGCCGCGAGCGCCCCTGCTCGGATGCCGTGCGCATGGACGACATCGGCGCCGTGGGACAGCCGCCGTATCCGAAGGACCGAGCGAGGGTCGTCGCGTGGGTCGGGCCGGTCGCGCACGGCCAGCGGCACGCGGGTGAAGCCCGCGGCCCGCAGCTCGGTGAGGGTCGCCGGGGGGCCCGTCACGACGACCTCCTCCCCGCGCGTGAGCAGCCCGGCGGCCAGCCCGTCGACGTGGCGCACGACGCCTCCCGTGCTCGTCCCGAGGACGAGGAGCACCTTCACGGCGCCGTCCGCCGGATGCGGATGAGGCGGACGGTGGGGGCGTCGGCGAGACGCGCCCAGGCGAGGACGGTGAGACCGACGAGCAGGCCCACGACGACGCTGAGGAGCAGGCTCGCCAGGAGGCCTCCCCCGGCCGTGGCGTCCGGGAGCCAGAGACGGGCGACGATGACGGCCAGGGCGATCGGCAGCGCGACGACCCCGACCGTCCGGGGTGCCCCGGCGAGACCGGCCGGTCCCCATTCATGGCGGACGAGAAGGGCGAGTGCGCAGGCGGCGAGCGTCATCCCCAGGGACGACCACGCACCGAGGATGACAAGCACATGCCGTGCACTGCTGGCCTCGCGTAGCTGGACGAGCGGCCCGAGCGCGGACACGGCCCACCCGAGCCCGATGGCGGCGCCGGCAGCGACGGCGTGTCCGCGCACGTAGAGGGCACGGACAAGCAGTGCGCTCACCGCGAACCCGACAAGCCCGGGAGCGAAGGCCTGCAGCGCGACCGCCATGGCCGGCACCGCGGACCCGCTCACCGACCCCCCACCACGGCGCGCGTCGAGGTCGCCGAAGAAGGCGCCCACCCAGGGCGCCGCGGCAACGAGGACGACGGCGCCGAGACCCGACATGAGGATGAGGACCTTGACGGCTCGGGCGAGCATGCCGGCCGTCGACCCGACGTCGTCGACGGCGGCCCCGGCCGCGAGGGTGGGGAACGCCGCCGTCGCGAGCGGGACGGCGAGGACGGCATACGGGAGGAGGTAGACGGCCTGGACCCAGTTGTAGACGGAGAGGGTCCCCGCCCCGCCGCCGCGATGGTTGGCGAGCCAGATCGTCACGAGGAGGGCGGCCTGTTGCGCGGCGAGGGCGAGGAGACCGGCGCCGGCCAGCGCTCGCACCCGGACGGACTCGCCGGGCGGGAAGGCCCAGGTGGGCCGCCACCGCCACCCGGCCCGGACCGCCGGGACGAGCAGCGGCAGGCTCAGCGCGGCCACGCCGAGCGTCGTCCCCCACGCGAGCAGGGCGATCGGGCCGACACCGACGCCCGTCGTCCGGCCATGGACGACGTACCCGTAGACCGCGTAGGTCACGATGACGACAAGGCTCGACAGGAGAGGGGCGAGCGCCGGGCCGAGGAAACGGCGATGGGCCTGGAGCACCCCACCGAGGACGACACCGACGCCGTAGAGCGGGATCTGCCACGCGAACACGCGGAGCATCTGGGTCCCGACGACGACACCGGACGGAACCTGGGCGCCGACGAGCCAGCGGGCGAGCGGGCCCGCCGCGAGGAACACGACGACGGCGAGCGGCACGAGGATGGTCAACGCCCAGGTCAGCAAGGCAGACCCGACCCGGTGGGCGTCCTCGTCGGAGCCGCGGGCGAGATGGCCCGCGACCAGCGGGATCGCGACGGCGGCGAGGGCGCCTCCCGCGGCGACCTCGTAGAGGACGTTGGGGACGGCGTTGACGGCGTTGTAGGCCTCACCGACACCCGCCGCCCGGACCCCCTCGGCGAAGACCAGCGTCCGGGCGAACCCCGCGGCGCGGGCCGCGAGCGTGACGACGGCGATGAGACCGGCGGCTCCGGCGACCCCATCGGCGACCCGCGCCATCGGTCAGGACCTGCCCCAGCGGTCGAGCTCGCGCAGGACGGGGGTGGACTCGATGACCGTCGTGAAGCTCACCCGCTCGGAGGCAAGGGTCAGGGCCGTGACGACGCCGAGCACGGCCAGTCTCCCCCGGCGACCCGTGGCCATGACCAGGGCGGTCCCGATGACGGCGCCCGCGGCGTTGGCTCCGGTGTCCCCGAGCATCGTGCGGCCGCGGAGGTCGCTGCCGATGAGCGCGGCCGCGGCGCCCGACGCGGCGGCCGCGCCGACGAGCGCCCGGCCGTCGGCGAGGCCGGTCAGGGCTGCGGTCACCAGGGTGGCCTTCAGCGCGCGCCCGGGCCGGAGATCGAGCAGGTTCGCGACGTTGGCGCCGCCGGCCACGACGCCGACACCGACCAGCGTGTCGAACCCGGTCAGGTCGCTCCGCTCCCGGTCGGCGAGCCGCGCCGCGAGCAGACCGGTGGCGCCGAGCCCGGCGACCTTGACAAGCCCCGTCGTGACGACGCCCCGCGAGAGGGCCCCGAGGTGCCCACGCAGGCCCTTGCTCCTCGAGTCACCGGCGAAGTCGTCGAGGGCGCCGAACGAGCCGGCCCCGATGGCCGCGACGACCGCGGCCGGCCCTGCGAGGACGCCGGCGAGGGCCGTCGCGCCGACGTAGGCCGGTCCTTCGGCTAGCGAGACGGGCCGGCCGGCATGGTTGCGGCGTATCAGCGTGCCGGGGGGGGTGACCGACTCGACAAGGCGGCGCGCGAGCGGCGCGAGCACCGCGCCTGTCGCGAGCGCGAGCAGCGCGCGACCCGGCATACCCCTCATGGGGTCGTCAGGCCGGGAACGACGGGGAAGACGGCGGACGCGTCGCCGGAGAGCCCGTAGTTCCCGACGGTCCCCGACGCGAGGGCGAGGAGGGCGATGACGACGGTCGCCTGGCCCAGAGGCACCCCGATGTCGTCGACGGTGGACAGTCCATGCGTGAGGCTGGAGCTCCCCCGCGCCACCTCGACGACCGACGTCGTGTTGTCGGCCGGGCCGGCGACCCCGACGTCCGAGGCGAGGACCGTCGGGCCGCCGCCGGCGGCGAGGGCCGCGGCGACGGACGCGTAGGCGCGTGCCTCGGCGTCCCTCGTCGCCTGGACCTGGTCGACGACGGGTGCGCCGACGACGACGAAGGCGTTGGCGGCGGCGGGGACGTCCGCGTCGGCGTGGAGCAGACCCGCGTCGGTGAACGCCTTGAGCGCGGTCGTCGTCGCGGCGGCGCCGCCGGTGCGGCGCAGCGTCCCGGCGAGCGCCTGGTCGACGAGCGGGAGGCTCGAGCCCGTGCCCGCCGGGAGCCCTAGGGCGGAGGAGACCTCGGTGGCGATCCGGTCGCTCGTGGCCGCCATGTCACTCGCGGCCCATGACGCGTCGAGGGTCACCGTCGTGCCGATCGTCGCCGAAGCCAGGACGAGCGTCGACTTGAGGGTGGACACGAGCCCCTTGTCGGCGCCCGGGAGGACGACAAGGTCGACGGTCTGGCCGGCGAGCCGGCCGGCGAGGACGGACTTCTCCGTTGCCGTGATGTAGGCGTCCCGCGCCCGCGTGCCGGCGTTGGCGGTCGAGAGCTGGCTGTTGAGGGCGGCCTTGTCGGAGCGCAGCGAGGTCACCTCCTTGGTGATCGTGTCCGGGATCGTCCCCTTCAGCGGTCCGGCGCCGAGGGCGATCCCGACCGCGAGGGCGAGGAAGAAGGAGAGGATCGAGACGAGGTGGTAGCGGAAGTCGATCACGTGAACACTCCTGAAATCGTCGACCACAGGTCGTCCCACTTGGCCCCGAGGATCTCGAGGAGGACGGGGAGGCTGCCCGTCGACCAGAGGGCGACCCCGAGGGCACACAGCGCCGCGACGAGGAGCGTGACGAGCCACGCTCCCGAGATCCGGGTCCGGTAGAGGCGGCTCACGCCCTTGGCGTCGACGAGCTTGCCCCCGAGGCGCAGGCGGGTCAGGAAGGTGCTCGCCATCCCCGACCGGCCCTTGTCGAGGAACTCGACGAGGGTGGCGTGGGTGCCGACGGCGACGATGAGACGGGCGCCCTTGTCGTCGGCGAGGAGCATGGCGACGTCCTCGCTCGTGCCCATGGCCGGGAAGACGACGGGGTGCAGCCCGAGCGCCTCGACCCTCGGGAGGCCTGGGGCGCGCCCGTCCCGGTAGGCGTGGACGACGACCTCTGCGCCACAGCACAGGGCCCGGTCGGAGACAGAGTCCATGTCGCCGACGATGAGGTCGGGCGTATGCCCGTCGTCGAGCAGGGCGTCGGCCCCCCCGTCGACGCCGATGAGGACGGGACGGTACTCACGGATGTAGTGCCGAAGGGTCTGCAGGTCCTGCTTGTACTCGTAGCCGCGCACGACGACGAGGACATGGCGGCCGTCCATGTCGGTCCGGATGTCCGGGACGCCGACCCCGTCGAGGAGGAGGTCCCGCTCCTCCCGGAGGTACTCCATCGTGTTCGCCGCGAACGCCTCGAGCTGGACGGCGAGCCCGGCCCGCGCCTCGGTCATGGCCTCCTGGACCATCTCAGAGGTCTCGAGGACGCCGGTGGCGACGACGCGTCCGTCGGCGAGCAGGTTCGCTCCGTCGATGGCCAGGAGGGTCCCCTCGTCGAACGCCGTCATGACGTCGGGTCCGACACCGTCCAGGAGTGGGACGCCGGCCGCGACGATGATCTCAGGCCCGAGGTTCGGGTAGCGGCCCGAGATGGACGGCGACGCGTTGACGACGGCGGCGGGCCGGCGCTCGACGAGAGCCTCGGCGCTGACCTTGTCCAGGTCGGTGTGGTCGATGACGGCGACGTCGCCGGGCCGGAGCCGCTTCGTCAGGTTCTTCGTGCGCCGGTCTACGCGAGCAGGGCCCGAGACGTCCCACGAGGTCGTGTCGGGCCGATGGTTTCGCGCGGGCAGAAGGTGCATGTCCGGGTCATCCTCCCACGACGGGCGCTCCACCCACCTTCCTCACCCGTCCGGCTCCACGGTCGGCCCGCGCGGCCACGAGCAGCTCCCGGGCATGCTGCCGGGCCCGTGGCGTGTCCTGGCCGCTCATCATCCGGGCCAGCGCCGCCTCGCGTTCGGCCCCGGTGACCTCGGCCACGACGGTCCTCGTCCCGTCGCCGTCGCTCGCCTTCGTCACGACGAGGTGCCGGTCCGCGTATGCGGCGACCTGAGCGAGGTGGGTGACGACGATGACCTGCGCGTGCCGGGCGAGGGCGGCCAGCCGCGAGCCGACCGACAATGCCGCCGCACCCCCGATCCCGGCGTCGACCTCGTCGAAGACGAAGGTCGGCGCCGCGTCGCCGTCGCCGACCTCGGCGACGAGCTCGAGGGCCAGCATCAGCCGCGACAGCTCACCACCGGAGGCTGCGCGGGTGATGCTGGCGGGCGCGCTGCCCGGGTTCGCGGACAGGAGGATGTCGACATCGTCGGCGCCGACGCGTCCGGGGACGGCACGCCGTGTGACGGCGACCTCGACGACGGCCTTGCCCATGGCGAGGTGGCCGAGCTCGGCGGTGACGGCGCCGGCGAGCCGCGCAGCGGCCGCCACCCGCTCCGCGCTGAGCCGTTCGGCGAGGGCGGCGACGTCCGCGGCCAGCTCGGACGCACGTGACCGAAGGAGCTCGAGGCGGTCGTCTCCTCCGTCGAGCTCGACGACTCGCAGGGCCGCTCGTCGGTCCCACACGAAGACGTCCTCGAGGGTCGGACCGTACCGGCGCACCAGCTCGGCGAGGGCCCCCCGCCGCGCCTCGACGGCCTCCAGTCGCGCCGGGTCGACCTCGACCCCGGCGGCATACGCGGCGAGGTCGGAGACGAGCTCGCCGAGGACATGGCCGATGTCCGTGGCCCGGTCGGACAGGGCGGCGAGCTGGGGGTCATGGGCTGCCGTCCCCTTGAGGGTATGCCGGACGCGCCCGAGCAGCTCGAGAGCGGACGGCGCCGCGTCCACGACGGAGTCGTCGCCGGCCAGTGCCCGCACGGCCTCCTCCGCCGCGGCCCGCAGGTCGGCGGCATGCCCGAGGCGCTCGGACTCGGCGCGGAGCCGCTCGACCTCGCCCGGCTCCGGCCGCACGCGGTCGATCTGCTCGAGGCCGAAGCGGAGCGCGTCCGCCTCACGGATGCGGGCCGCCGCGTCACCGTCGAGGGCGTCCGCCTCGTCCCGGACGGCGCGCAGCTCGTCCCACACCCGTTCGTGCTCGGCGCGCAGCGCGAGGACGTCGGGTCCGGCGAACGCGTCGAGCAGGTCGCGGTGCTGCTCCGGCCGGCGCAGCCGCCACTGGTCCGCCTGTCCGTGGACGGCGACGAGCTGTTCGCCGATCTCCGCGAGCACGCCGACGGGCGCACTGCGGCCACCGACGTGGGCGCGCGAGCGACCCTCGAGGGAGACGGAGCGGGCCAGGACGAGGCCGTCCTGGACATCGCCGCCGGCGTCGGCCGCCAGGGCCAGCGCGGGGTGTCCGTCCGGAAGGGCGAGCACGCCCTCGACGACGGCACGCGACGCACCGGGGCGGACCAGCCCGGCGTCACCTCGGGCGCCGAGGAGCAGGCCGAGACCGGTGACGACCATCGTCTTGCCGGCCCCCGTCTCACCGGTGAGAACGGTCAGGCCGGGGTGCGGCTCAACGACGGCATCGTCGATGACGCCGAGATCACGGATCCGGAACTCCTGGAGCACAGGCGAAGCCTAGGAGCCGGTGCCGACGCGTGTCTCGGGTCGCGGTGCGCCACGCCAGCCGACCGTCGAGAGGTCGAACTTGGCGACGAGGCGGTCGGTGAACGCACCCGGGCGCAGCCGCGCCAGCCGGACCGGGATGTCCGAGCGAACGACCTCCACGCGTGCGCCGTTCGGCAGGGCGAACGACCGCCGCCCGTCGCACCACAGGACCCCGACGCCCTCGTTGCTCGGTACGACCTCGACGGCGATATGGGTCGTCGGCGCGAGGACGAGGGGCCGGGCGAACAGGGCGTACGCACTGATGGGGACGAGGAGCATCGCGTCGACCTGCGGCCACACGACGGGACCGCCTCCGGAGAAGGCGTAGGCCGTCGAGCCGGTCGGGGTCGCGAGGACGACCCCGTCGCACCCCCACGTCGACAGCGGTCGCCCGTCGATCTCGATGGCGAGGTCGAGCATGCGCTCGCGGGACGCCTTCTCGACCGAGGCCTCGTTCAGGGCCCAGCTCGACCAGATCGTCCGGCCGTCCGCGCTGACGCGGACCTCGATGGCGAGCCGCTCCTCGGCCGCCCAGTCGCGCCGGACGATATGGTCGACCGTCGCACCGAGGTCCTCGCGCTCGGCCTCGGCGAGGAACCCGACGTGCCCGAGGTTCACGCCGAGCACGGGCACCCCGCCGCTCGCCCGGGCCACCTCGGCCCCACGCAGGATGGTCCCGTCGCCGCCGAGGACGACGACGAGCTCGCACCCGTCGGCGGCGTCGTCGGGGCTGTCCTCCGTCAGCGCCCGCACGTCGATCCCGGCTGCCTCGAGCCGCGCGGCGACCTCGCGCGCGAGCACGTGGGCGTCCTCGCGGTGTGCGTGGGCGACGAGCAGGATCCGGCGTTGTCGGTCGGTCACGGGGTTCCTTCGACGGAGAGGGCATCGGCACGTCCGACGACAGCCTCCCATCCCAGGGCGCCGTCGTCACGAGCGGCCAGCCAGAGGAGGTACTCGATGTTCCCCGTCGCGCCGACGACGGGGCTGCGCATGGCGCCGTGGGTCCGCCAGCCAACCTCGGCGGCGGCCCGGGCCACCGTTCTGATGGCCCAGGCGCGGTCGGCGGCGGACCGGACGACCCCGTTCTTGCCGAGCCGTCGGCGGCCGACCTCGAACTGGGGTTTCACGAGGAGGAGGGCGTCGCCGTCGGGGGTCACGAGCCGGCGCAGGTCCGCCATGACGAGCGAGGTGGGGATGAAGGAGAGATCGGCGACGAGCACGTCGAAGGGACCGCCCACCTCACCGGGGGCCAGGTCGCGGACGCTCAGGCCGCTCCGGTCGACGACGCGCGGGTCCCCGGCGAGCGACCGGGCGAGCTGACCATGACCGACGTCGAGGGCGACGACCTGTGCGGCGCCCTCGTGCAGCAGGACCTGGGTGAAACCACCGGTGGACGCCCCGACGTCGACGCACCGGCGGCCACGCACGTCGAGGCCGAACGCGGCGAGCGCCGGGGCGAGCTTGAGCGCCCCCCGGCCGACCCAGTCCGGACCCGGGTCGATGACCTCGATTGCCGCCGCGGTCCCGACGGGTGCCGCCGGCTTCGAGACGGGCCGGCCGTCGATGCGGACGCGGCCGCCGTCGACGAGCGCGCGCGCTCGGGCGCGGGAGCGAGCCAGACCTCGGGCGACGAGCTCGGCGTCGAGCCGCCTCGTCACCCGCCGAGGTCCGTCAACCGCGCGTGGAGGGTGCGCTGAAGCTCCTCGCCCGCCACGAGCCGGTCATCGAGTGACCCATCGGATGCGGACGCGACGGCCGCGAGTGCCGCGTCGACGACGAGATCCCCGGTCTCCGGTGGCTCCCCGAAGCGATCGGCGGCCGGCCTCCCGGACGTCTGGTCGGTCACCGCGCCCCGGTCCGCGGGGCCCTCGACGTCGTCGCCTTCTTCGCGGGCGCCTTCTGCGCGGCTGGCACCTCCGCGGGGTCGGACGCCGTCGTCGGGGTGGCCTTCTTGGCGGTCGTCCTCGCCGGAGCCTTCTTCGCAGGCGCGCCCTTGGCGGCGGA
>JAJXUB010000163.1 GCA_021783215.1 Actinomycetes bacterium
GCAGTCGAGGATCCTCGACGCTGCCGGCAACGTCATCGCGACGCCGTACTCCCAGGACCGGATCATCCTCGGCAGCCTCGCCCAGGTCGCCCCGATCATGCAGAAGGCGCAGGTCGCCATCGAGGACAGCCGGTTCTACGAGCACGGCCCGATCGACTTCCGCGGTCTGTCCCGCGCGGTCGTCTCGACGATGAGCGGTGACACGCAGGGCGCCTCGACCCTGACCCAGCAGTTCGTCAAGCTGACCCTCCAGGAGAACGCCCTCAACGCCGACAACGCGGCCGCCGCGCAGGCGGCGGTCGCCCGCAACGGACTCGCCGGCATCACCCGCAAGCTCCAGGAGCTCCGGTATGCCATCGGGCTGGAGCAGAAGTACACGAAGGACCAGATCCTCCTCGGCTACCTCAACCTCGCGTACTACGGCGACCGCACCTACGGGGTGGAGGCCGCCTCCGAGCACTACTTCTCCATCCCTGCGAGCAAGCTCAACTACCTCCAGGCGGCCGTCCTCGCCGGGACGGTCCAGCGACCCGGCGACACGGACCCGGTCAACTACCCCACGGCCGCGTTCGAGCGACGCAACGTCGTCCTCGACCGAATGGCCGTGCTCGGCGTCATCACCCCTGCTCAGGCGGCGGCCGGCAAGAAGGTGCCGATCGCGTCGATGCTCCACCTCAAGGCGCCCCAGAACACCTGTCAGCGCTCGTCGGAGCCGTACTTCTGCGAGTACGTCATATCGTGGCTTGAACGACAGCCGGCCCTGGGCAAGGACGTCGCCGAGCGGCTCAAGAACATCAACACCGGTGGTCTGACGATCACGACCTCCCTGAAGCCGGGGCTCTCCCAGCAGATCCGGCAGATCCTCGCCAGACGCGTCTCCGTCGCCGACGGCTCGGGCGTAGGGTCTGCCGCAGTCGTCGTCGAGCCGGGCACCGGCAAGGTCCTCGGCATGGGCCAGACCAGCACGTTCAGCGGGTTCCCGACCAGCACACAGATCAACTGGGCCGTCGACGCGTCCGACGGCGGTTCGACCTACGGCTTCCAGTTCGGGTCGACGGCGAAGCTGTTCACCCTGACCGCCGCCCTCGAAGCCGGGGTCCCCGAGAACGCCGACGTCTACGCCAAGGCAGCCGGTCCGAACAAGGCGGCCACCTACACCCGCAACGAGAACTCGGACTCGTGCAAGGACTGGCAGGACTGGAACGTCCGGAACGACACCAGCTGGCCGGGCGGCAAGATGCCGCTTCGGACGGCCACGGCCCAGTCGGTCAACACGGCGTTCGCGTCGCTGACGATGCAGGTCGGCCTCTGCCACGTCCTCGACCAGATGTCCGTCATGGGCATGCACATGGGCAACGGCGCGCCCATGCCCAAGTTCGCGACGGAGGCTCTCGGAGCCGGGACGGTCTCCCCCCTGACGTTGGCCTCCGCCTACGCGACCATCGCCGCGAACGGCAAGTACTGCCCGCCGACCCCCGTCACCTCGATCATCGGCCCAACGAGGAAGGCTCTCAACCTCGGACCGAGCCAGTGCAAGCAGGTCGTCCCGCCGGGGATCGCCGCCGGCGTGGCCGACCTGCTGACCGCACCGCTGAACGACCCGGGCGGGACCGCATACGGGCTCGGCATCGGGCGGCCCGCCGCGGGCAAGACGGGCACCACCGACTCCCATGTCCAGACCTGGTTCGTCGGCTTCACCCCGCAGCTGGCGACGGCCGTCTGGGTCGGCACGGGCATCGGCACGGGCAAGACGTCGATCCCCAGCCAGCCGTTCAGCATGGCCAGGCACGTCATCGGCGGCACCTACTACCCCGAAGTGTTCGGCGCCAGCATCGCCGCCCCGGACTGGCACGACATCATGTCGTACGCCTCGCAGGGCCTGCCGGTCGTGCCGCTCCCCACGCCGCCGGACATCATCAAGAACGGTGACCTCGTGGCGATCCCCAGCGTGGTCGGGATGTCGCCGGCGACGGCCATGGCCGTCCTCCAGGCGGCCGGGTTCCAGCCGTCGATCGCCGGAACCATGGACAGCCCGATCCCGGCCGGGCTCGTCGCGGGGACCAACCCCAGCGGCCAGGCGTTGCGTGGGTCGAACGTCGGGCTGCTCCTGTCGACCGGCTCCGTCCCGCCGACAACCCCACCGCCGACGACCACGTCCACGCCCCCCGCCAAGACGACCACCACGCCGTCCGCGAACGTCTCGTCGACCTCGTCGGGAAAGCCGGTCAAGGGCAAGCACTAACGCGTGACGCCCGGCTCGAGACTCAGCGAGCCCCGAGCCGGGCGCGGACGGCGGCGGCGACCCGCCCGCCGTCCGCGCGTCCGGCGACGGTCGCCTGGGCGGCCTTCATGACCTGACCCATGTCCTGCATGCCGGTTGCGCCGGTCGTCGCGACGGCGCGCTCGACGATCTCGGCCACGGCGGCGTCGTCGAGCTGGCTCGGCAGGTAGGCCTGCAGGACGGCGAGCTCGGCGTCCTCCTGGGCCTTGAGCTCGGGCCGGCCGGCGCCGGCGTAGGCCGCCGACGCCTCCTTGCGCTTCTTGGCCTCCTTGGCAAGGACCCCAAGGACCTCATCGTCGGTGAGCACCTTGGCGTGACCGCCAGCGACCTCGGCGTTCCTCACGGCGGTCAGGGCCATTCGGAGGGTCCCCGCGCGCACCTTGTCGTGGGCCCGCATCGCGTCGACGAGGTCGGCATGAAGTCGGTCCTTGAGCCCGGTATCCGTCATGCCTGCATCCTCGCATCGACGTCGGGGGCCTACCGGGCGTCTCCGGCGCGGGGACCGTCCGGGGCGCCGATGTGCCGGCTCGCGGTCCGGCATACGGAACAATGGCGAGCCATGACCACCCTCCGGACGACCGCCGCCGCCCTCGGCGCCCTAGCCGGCGTGGGCGCGCTGGCGGTCGCCTACGGGTCGGGCATCGAACGACACCTCTTCACGCTGCGCGAGTTCACGCTTCCCGTCCTGCCCAAGGGGTCAGGAGACGTCCGCGTCCTCCAGCTCGCCGACATCCATCTCGTTCCCGGCCAGGCGCGCAAGATCGCGTGGATCCGCGACCTCGCTCGGCTCGAGCCCGACCTCGTCGTCAACACGGGCGACAACCTGTCACATCACGACGCCGTCGGGCCCGTGCTCGACGCGATGGCGCCGCTGACGGCACGGCCGGGTGTCTTCGTCCTCGGCTCCAACGACGTCTACGCACCGACGTTCCGCAACCCGGCGGCCTACCTCAGGCGCGACTACGCGAAGGCGAGCTCCCATCGGCCCCGGCTGCCGACGGCGGACCTGGTGCGCGGGTTGTGCGACGCCGGGTGGACCGACCTCGACAACGCCCGCACCCTCCTGTCCGTCGCCGGGTCGCGCCTGG
>JAJXUB010000042.1 GCA_021783215.1 Actinomycetes bacterium
GATCCCCGTCGTGTCGTAGGCGGCCTCGGCGAAGTAGGTGATGGCATACGTCATCCCGGCGTCGCGCAGCGCCGTGAGGTTCTCGATGATCTGCTCGGCCGTCCCGATGCACGGACCGGACCGGTACCCGGCCATCGTCGAGGCGACCGCCTCCTCGGGGATCCCCGCGGCACGGTAGTGGTCCTCGAGCCACGCACGCCGCTCCTCGACCTCGGCCTCCGTCGCGCCGATGAGCACGTTGTAGTTCGCCGACCGGACGATCTCGCCGAAGTCGCGCCCGACGTCCCTGCAGTGTCGCTCGAGGACGGCGGACTTGGCCGTGAAGTCCTCGATCTCCCCGGCGAAGTTCGTGTAGTCGGCGTACTGGGCCGCGATCCGAAGGGTCACCTTCTCGCCACCACCGGCGACCCACACGGGTATGCCGTTGGCCTTGCTGCCGGGCAACGACGTCCCCTGCAGCGGCCTCGGCCAGCACAGCGCTCCGTCGGTGCGGTAGTGCCTGCCCGCGAACGTCGACGATCCCTCCGTCCACATCTGCCGGAAGATCTGGACCCCCTCCTCGAGCATGCCGAGGCGCTCGCCGGCCCGCGGGAACCCGTACCCGTAGGCGCGCCACTCGTGCTCGTACCATCCGGCGCCGATGCCCATCTCGACGCGGCCCTCGGAGACGATGTCCGTCGTCGCGGCGACCTTCGCCAGGTAGGCCGGGTTGCGGTAGGCCATGCACGTGCACATCTGGCCGAGCCGGACGCGCCCGGTGACGGCGGCGAGGGCGGCCATCATCGTCCACGCCTCATGGGTCGCCTCCGTGCTCGGGACGGGCCGGGTGTGGAAGTGGTCGTAGAGCCAGATCGAGCTCCAGTCCTCGTTGGCGTCGATGCGCCGGGCGAGGCCGCCCATGACCCCCCAGTGCTGGGCCGGTTCGATGCCGACGAGGTCGTGCCGCCAGCCCTGCGGGATGAAGATGCCGAACTTCATGCCCCGACGCTACCGGTATGCGCGGGGCCACCGCAGCGGACCGTCCGGCCCGGTAGCGTGAGGCCAGTGAGCCAACGGAGCAGGATCGCCGTCGTCGGCACGTCGTATGTCGGCCTGTCGCTCGCGGTGCTTCTCGCGCAACGGCATCCGGTCCTCGCCTATGACATCGACGCCGGGCGGGTCGAACGGCTCTCCCGGGGCGAGAACCCGATCGACGACCCGGACATCACGGCCTACCTGGGGACTCGGGAGCTCGACCTGACCTTCACGACCGACCGTCGCGCGGCCTACGAGGGTGCCGACATCGTCGTCGTCGCGACGCCGACGAACTACGACGAGCGGACCAACTCGTTCGACACGAGCTCGGTCGAGGAGGTCATCGGGGACGTCCGCGACATCGCGCCGGAGGCGTTGTGCGTCGTCAAGTCGACGATCCCCGTTGGTTTCGTCCGCGAGGCGAGGGCCCGCCTCGGCACGGAGAACATCGTCTTCTCGCCGGAGTTCCTCCGCGAGGGACGCGCGTTGCACGACAACCTCCACCCGAGCCGGATCGTCGTCGGCGATGCGGGCCCGCGCGGTCGGCGCATCGCCGACCTTCTGCTCGAGGCCTCGCACGAGCCCGACGTCCCCGTGCTCCTGACCGGGCCCACCGAGGCTGAGGCCATCAAGCTCTTCGCCAACACCTATCTCGCCATGCGGGTCGCCTTCTTCAACGAGCTCGACACCTTCGCCGTCATGCACGGGCTCGACCCACGCCAGATCATCGACGGTGTGGGCCTCGACCCGCGCATCGGCGGTCACTACAACAACCCGAGCTTCGGCTACGGGGGCTACTGCCTTCCGAAGGACACCAAGCAGCTCCTCGCGAACTACCGCAACGTCCCCCAGGTGCTCATCCAGGCGATCGTCGACGCCAACACGACCCGCAAGGACTTCGTCGCCGCCGACATCGTCGCCCGTTCGCCGCGGGTCGTCGGGATCCATCGCCTCATCATGAAGTCCGGCTCGGACAACTTCCGGGCCAGCAGTGTCCAGGGGATCATGAAGCGCATCAAGGCGAAGGGGATCGAGGTCATCGTCTACGAGCCCGGCCTGCACGAGGAGCAGTTCTTCGGGTCCGAGGTCGTCTCCCTCGCTGAGCTGAAGCACCGCGCCGACCTCATCGTCGCGAACCGGCTGACCGACGACCTCGCGGACGTCGCCGACAAGGTCTACAGCCGCGACCTCTTCGGCCACGACTGAGGAGCCCGTATGCCGCAGACGAACGACCCCGACGTCATCCGCCGGCTCCTCGGCGAGCCGGGCACATGGGCCGTCGTCGGTCTGTCGACGAACGCGGCGCGGCCGGCGTACCGGATCGCCGCCTGGCTTGTCGAGTCCCTCGGGAAGTCGATCCTCGCCGTCCACCCCAAGGCCGAGGACGTCCACGGGGCACCGGGGTTCACCTCCCTCGACGCGGTCGAGGGCCGGACGGTCGACGTCGTCGACTGTTTCGTCGCGAGCGAGCACGTCGGTGCAGTCGTCGACGACGCGGTCGCCAACAAGGACCGGCTCGGGATCGGCGCCGTGTGGATGCAGCTCGGCGTCATCGACGAGGCGGCCGCCCGCCGGGCGACGGACGCCGGGCTCGACGTCGTCATGAACCTCTGCCCCCGCATCGAGTGGAACCACCTCACCGCGCGTTAGCGCGGGCGGGCGCGCGGTCCCTCCCTCCGGTCGAGTCACGCGCTACCGGATGCCGGTGGCTTTCTACCTCCGACGGCTGGACGGGGTGGGCGCCGTCTACCTCGACCCGAGGCGGGAGCGGAGGGCCGCGCCCTTGGCATACGCCTGGTCGCGCAGCTCTCCCCGGAAACGGTCGAGCGCCGCCCGTATGCGGGCCGCCTCCTCTCCCTCGCCGGAGCCGAGGATCCGTGCCGCCAGGAGGCCGGCGTTCCGCGCACCGCCGACGGAGACGGTCGCGACGGGGACGCCCGCCGGCATCTGGACGATCGACAGGAGCGAGTCGAGCCCCTCGAGGTTGGCGAGCGGCACCGGGACGCCGATGACCGGCAGCGACGTCACCGAGGCGAGCATCCCGGGCAGGTGGGCCGCTCCCCCGGCCCCGGCGATGATGACCCGCAGCCCGCGGTCGGCGGCATCACGGCCGTAGGCGATCATCTCCGTCGGCATGCGGTGCGCGGAGACGACGTCCGCCTCGTACGCGATGGCGAGCTCGTCGAGGACGGCCGCCGACGCCGCCATGACGTTCCAGTCGCTGTCGCTGCCCATGACGACGCCGACCACCGGTTGTGGGCTCACTCGGTCACCATTCCTCGGAGGTAGTCCGCCGCGTGCTCGGCCCGCCTCCGCAGGTCCGCCACGTCGACGCCGCTGACGTTGACATGCCCGATCTTCCGCCCCGGGCGCACGACCTTGCCGTAGAGGTGCACCTTGATCTCGGGGTCCCGGGCCATGACATGACGGTATGCCGGGTAGAGCCCGTCGTCGTCCCCGCCGAGGACGTTGGCCATGACGGTCCACGGCGCGAGCGGCCGCGGTGAGCCGAGCGGCAGGTCGAGGACGGCCCGGAGGTGCTGCTCGAACTGCCCCGTCACGGCCCCGTCCATCGACCAGTGGCCGCTGTTGTGCGGTCGCATGGCGAGCTCGTTGACGACGAACCCGCCCGGGTGGCGGTCGTTGGAGACCTCGAACATCTCGACGGCCAGGACGCCCGTGACCCCGAGCTCGCCGGCGATCCTCAGCCCCGCCTCCATCGCCCGGGCCGCGATGTCCGGGTCCAGGCCGGGAGCCGGCGCGACAACCTCGGTGCAGATGCCGTCCTCCTGCACCGTCTCGACGACGGCCCAGCCGGCGGCCTGCCCCGACGGGGAGCGCGCCACGAGGACGGCCAGCTCCCGTCGGAACGCGACACGCTCCTCCGCGAGGAGGGGCGCGCCTGGACTGCGGGCGAACCAGTGCGCGGACTCGGCCGCGGACTGGAAAACGCGCACCCCCTTGCCGTCGTAGCCGCCACGTGGCGTCTTGACGACGACGGGCCAGCCCGTCGCGTCCCCGAAGGCCTCGAGGTCGGCCACCGACCGGACCTCTGCCCAGACCGGACACGGGATCCCGGCGGCCGTGAGGCGACGGCGCATGGCGAGCTTGTCCTGGGCGTAGACGAGGGCGTCCGGGGAGGGGTGGAGCGGGATGCCCGCCTCCGTCAACGCGGCGAGCACCGGCCCGGGCACGTGTTCGTGGTCGAAGGTCACCACGTCGCACTGGCGGGCGAACGCCAGGACCGTCTCGACGTCGGTGTAGTCCCCGACGGGCGCCGTCCGGACCGCCTGCGCGGCCGGCGCATCCTCGGTCTCGGACAGGACGACGAGGGTTATGCCGAGCTCGACGGCCGGGCCGGCGCACATCCGGGCCAGCTGGCCCGCGCCGATGATGCCGACGACGGGGAAGCCGCCGGGTGCGCGCAGGGGTGCCGTCACGACGGGTGAGCCTAACCGCCCGCGGACCGCCCGGGCGAGCTCCGGCATACGGCGCAGGACTTACCATTCTCGGGTGCCCCTCCTGGACCGCGCCCGAGGCGCCTTCGACGTCCTCTACCGCGAGGTGCTCAAGTTCGGGATCGTCGGCGTCGTCTCCTTCGTCGTCGACATGGGCATCTTCAACCTCCTCCTCCGCACCGTGTGGCACGACACGGCGCAGGTCGGCCCCCTGTCGGCGGCCGTTGCGGCAACGTCCGTCTCGACGGCGGTCTCCTCGGCGGTCGCGTGGGTCGGCAACCGGACGTGGACGTTCCGGCACCGCAGAAACCGGCCCCTGCACCACGAGGCTGCCCTGTTCATGGGGACGAACGGCGTCGCGCTCGTCATCGGTGCGCTGTGTGTCGCCTTCAGCAACAAGGTCCTCGGGCTCGAGGGCAACGTCGCGGCGGCCAACATCGCCAAGCTCGTCGGGATCGCCCTCGGGACGCTCTTCCGGTTCTGGGCGTACCGCCGGTACGTGTTCGCCGGTGAGCCGCTCGTCGTCGAGGCGCCGATCGCCCCGACCGAGCGCGCGGTGGCCGACGAGCGCGCCGCCGCCGACGTCAGGGCGCAGGGGCCTCGCTGAGGAAGAGGACGAAGAGCGCCGGCTGGGCACGGGTGAGCTCCAGCCGCCCCCCGGCGGCCTCGGCCAGGTCACGCGCCAGCGCCAGCCCGAGCCCCGATCCCTTCGTCGACACCGACCGCTCGAAGATGTGCGGCGCGATCGCGTGGTCGATCCCGCGGCCGTGGTCGCCCACCTCGACGATGACGCTCGGGCCGGACCGCCGTGCGGCCACCTCGACGGTCCCGGACCCGTGCGCCAGGGCGTTCTCCAGAAGGGTGCTGAGGATCTGGGAGAGGGCCCCGGGAGTCACCTGGACGAAGAGCCCACGTTCCCCGCGGACATGGACGCTGCGTCGCGCCTGGGCGAAGGTCGGCTGCCACTCCCGCTGAAGGGCGGCAATGACCGAGTCAAGGGAGACGGCAGGCCGTGTCGACGTGGGGTCCGTGTTGCGGGCAAGGAGGTCGTCGACGACCTTGGCGAGCCGATCGACCTGAGCGATGCCGATCCCGGCCTCGACGCGGACCACGTCGAGGTCGTCCGTCGTCGCGATCTCCTCCAGCCGCATGAGGAGCGCCGTCAACGGGGTGCGCAGCTGGTGGGAGGCGTTGGCCGCGAAGTCCCGTGAAGCCGCCATGGACTGCGCGACGTCCGCCGCCCGCTCGGTGAGCGCGCGGTCGACGAGGTCGATCTCCCGTATGCCGCAGGCCAGCGGCGGCCGGCTGGTCGGGCGTCCGCCGACCTCCTCAGCGCGGGTCGCGAGCTCCCCCACGAGGCCACCGAGCCGGTCCGCATGGCGGTTCGCGAGAAGGGCACCCACGGCGAGGGCGACCCCGCTGAGCACAAGCGGCGCGAGGAGGAGCCCCGCCCGCCCGAGCGTGTCGAGGGTGCGGTGCAGCAGCGGCTCGCGCTGCCCGGGCGAACGGGTCGCGACGAAGGCGAAGACCCCGAAGGTCGGTATGGCGATGATGGCGAGCGCGGCGCCGACGGCGCCCAGCGTCGCGCGACGGACGAACGTGCGCACGGGGGTCAGCCCGCTGGTGCGTCGAACCGGAAGCCGACGCCTCTGACCGTGATGATGTGGCGCGGGTCGGCCGCATCGTCACCGAGCTTGCGCCGCAGGACGGACACATGCATGTCGAGCGTCTTCGTGGAGGCGAACCACGCGACGTCCCAGATCTCCCGCATGAGCTGCTCGCGGGAGACGACCCTGCCCTGCTCGCGGACGAGGACGCGGAGGAGGTCGAACTCCTTCGCGGTCAGGTGGAGCTCCTGGTCCCCGCACCAGGCTCGACGTGCCTGCTGGTCGATCCGGACCCCGTCAGAGGCGTCGACCGCGTTACGGCGGGTGAGGGCCCTGGCCCGGGCAAGGAGCTCGGCCAGGCGGAAGGGCTTGGTCACGTAGTCGTCGGCGCCGGCGTCCAGGCCGACGACGGTGTCGACCTCCTCGGCCCGCGCCGTGAGGATGAGGATGGGCAACCCGTGCCCCGTCGCGCGCAGGCGTCGGCACACCTCGAGGCCGTCGAGCCGGGGCAGACCGAGGTCGAGGATGAGCAGGTCCGGCGAGCTCCCGCCGCGCTCGAGGGCAAGGGCGCCGTCCGCGACGACCTCCACCTCGTACCCCTCCCGGAGGAGGGCGCGCGCCAGCGGCTCCGAGATGGCCGGGTCGTCCTCGGCGAGCACCACGCGCGTCATGATGACGCCATCGTAGGCGCCGCTATGACGTCGCCCCGCTCGGACGCTCGCGCCGGACCCCGGCACGGGTGAGCTCACTCGGGATCACCGACCCGATGCCGCGCAGGGACCGGCGACGCTGGGGCGCCAGGTCGAACCCGGACGTCGCCGCCAGCCGGCGGGCCAGCGCGTCGTCGACGAAGACCCGGTCGGGCGGGGTCACGGACGTCAGCCGCGCCGCCCGGTTGACCGTCGTCCCGAAGACGTCCCCCAGCCGGGAGACGACCGGGCCGCTCGCCATGCCGACCCGGACGCTCGGCAGGAGCGTGTCGTCGCGCATCGTCTCGACGAGGTCGATGGCGATGGCGGCAGCGGGCGAGACCTGGCGGTGGACGAAGAGAACCTCGTCGCCGACCGTCTTGATGACCCGGCCACCGTGCGCCGTGACGACATCCGAGGCGAGGGACTCGAACCGCTGCACCATCGACGCCAGCTGGCGTTCGGTCATCCGGCGCACGTGCGAGGTGAAGTTGACGAGGTCGGCGAAGCCGACGACGCGGACCGGGGCCGACGCGGTGTCGTCGCCGGCGGCATCAGAGAGCATCCGGGCGACCGCCGCCTTCAGGTGCCGACGCCACGCGTAGACGAGCAGCGGCTCGAGCTCGTCAGCGAGATCGACGAGGCGAATGGCGGCGGCGGAGGTGACCTCGAGGTTGGTCTGCTCGGGCCCTGAGGACCGTTCGGCCGTGGCGTCGTCGTCGACGACAGGGGACATCGCCTCCGCCATGAGCTGGGTCTGCCACACGGCGAGCCGGTCCGTTGTCCGGGCCAGGGCCCGGGTCATGGCGAGCGCGGTCTCCTCGACGACGGAGCCGTCGCGGACGAGGTGGGCGATGCGCCGGAGGGCGTCGAGGTCGGCGTCGGTGAACCTGACCGCCTCATCGCGGATGATCGGGAACCCCAGGGCATGCCAGAACTTCTGGGCGGACATGAGGGACACATCGGCGCCACGGGAGACCTCGCGGCGGCCCATCGTCGCCGGGCCGCGGAGCAGCCGGGCGTCGAGCATCGCGTCGGTGGCTCGCAGCGCCCCCTCGTCGGCCCCGTCGGGGCCGGCAAGCTCGCTGCCCGACGCGTCCTGCAACGGTCACTCCTGCCGCGATGACGAGGGACGGATGTGGATGACATCGCCGGCCGGGACGACAACGTGGGCCCCATCCCGTGCCTGCCCGACCAGTCTGCCCCACCGGTCCAGCCCGGTGGCCCGCATTGCCACGGATTGACCCCCCGGCCGCTCGACGGTGACGTCGCGCCCGATCGTCGAGCACGCGGCGGCATACGCGGCTCGCATCTCGCGTCCGGCCGCCGTGTCCGCGCACGCGGTGTGCAGCTGCGCGAGGTGGACGAGGTAGGCGGCGAGCAGGCGCTCGCGGTCCACCTCACCGGCCCCGCTGGCGCGCAGCGACGTCGCCGAGTCCAGCGGCAGCGCGTCCCGGGCCTGGTTGACGTTGACTCCGGTCCCGACGATGACCGCCCCGGGGATGAGCTCACAGAGGATGCCGGCGAGCTTGCGCTGCCCATCGGACGGGACGAGGACGTCGTTGGGCCATTTCAGGACCGTGGCGACATCGCAGACGTCGGCGACCGCACGGTGGACCGCCAGGCCCGCGGCGAGCGGTACCCACGTGGGTTCCTCCGGTGTCGGCACGACGACGGAGACGGCGAGGGCGAGGCCGGCGTCGGTCGTCCAGCCCCGGTCGAGCCGCCCGCGCCCGGCTGTCTGCTCCTCGGCGACGACGACGCGCCACGGAACCGGGTCGCGACGCGCCTGCGCGTTCGTCGAGTCGACCCGGTCATGGATCTCGACCGTGGCATACGGACCGTCGGCCCCCCGGCGCAGGGTGCGCATGTGGGCGGTCACTCTGTCGCTCGCCATGACGGGTGCCATGAGGGCAAGGCTAGGCTGCCCACCATGGCCCAGCAGAACCTCGAGCCCGTCGTCGACGACGAGCCACACGACCTCCTGACCACGGCCGGCAAGCTCGCCGACCTCAAACGCCGGGTGGCCGAGGTTGCCCACGCCGGGTCCGCCCGAGCCGTCGAGAAGCAACACGCGAAGGGCAAGAAGACGGCGCGGGAACGTCTGGACCTGCTCCTCGACGAGGGCTCGTTCGTCGAGCTCGACAAGTACGCGCGCCACCGCAGCACGCAGTTCGGACAGGAGAAGCACCGACCGTACGGCGACGGCGTCGTCACCGGGTACGGGACCGTCGACGGGCGCACGGTCGCCGTCTTCTCCCAGGACTTCACGGTCTTCGGCGGGTCCCTGGGCGAGGTGTTCGGCGAGAAGATCGTCAAGGTCATGGACTGGGCGATGAAGGTCGGCTGCCCGGTCATCGGGCTCAACGACTCCGGCGGCGCGCGCATCCAGGAAGGCGTCGTGGCACTCGGCCTCTACGCGGAGATCTTCCGGCGCAACGTCCTCGCCTCGGGTGTCATCCCGCAGATCTCCCTCGTCATGGGCCCGTGCGCCGGCGGGGCGGTCTACTCCCCCGCCATCACCGACTTCACCGTCATGGTCGACCGGACCTCGCACATGTTCATCACCGGGCCGGACGTCATCAAGACGGTGACCGGCGAGGACGTCGCCATGGAGGAGCTCGGCGGAGCCCGGACACACAACACGAAGTCCGGCAACGCCCACTACCTCGGGACCGACGAAGACGACGCCATCGAGTACGTCAAGGCCCTCCTCTCCTACCTCCCGAGCAACAACATGGAGGACCCGCCGGCCTACGACGTCGAGAGCGACCTGTCCGTCACCGACGAGGACCGGTTCCTCGACACGTTCGTCCCGGACAGCCCCAACGTCCCCTACGACATGCACCAGGTCATCCAGCACGTCGTCGACGACGGCGAGTTCCTCGAGGTCATGCCGATGTTCGCGCCGAACATCATCTGCGGGTATGCCCGCATCGAGGGCCGCTCGGTGGGCGTCGTCGCCAACCAGCCGATGCAGTTCGCCGGCTGCCTCGACATCAACGCCTCGGAGAAGGCGGCCCGCTTCGTCCGCACATGCGACGCCTTCAACGTCCCGATCCTCACGTTCGTCGACGTGCCCGGCTTCCTGCCCGGGACCGACCAGGAGTGGAACGGCATCATCCGCCGCGGCGCCAAGCTCATCTACGCGTATGCCGAGGCGACGGTTCCGAAGGTCACGATCATCACCCGCAAGGCCTACGGCGGGGCCTACGACGTCATGGGGTCCAAGCACCTCGGCGCCGACATCAACCTCGCGTGGCCGACCGGCCAGATCGCCGTCATGGGCGCCCAGGGCGCCGTCAACATCCTCTACCGGAAGCGGCTCAAGACGGCCGCCGAGAGCGGCGAGGACGTCGAGGTCGTCCGTCAGGGCCTCATCGAGGACTACGAGACGACGCTGGCCAACCCGTACATCGCCGCCGAGCGCGGCTACATCGACCTCGTCATCACCCCGTCCAACACGCGGATGAACGTGACGAAGGCTCTGCGCGCGCTGCGGAGCAAGCGGGAGACGCTGCCGCCCAAGAAGCACGGGAACATCCCGCTGTGACCGAGGAACCGGCCCGGCCCGTCCTTCGGCTCCTCCATGGCGATGCGACGCCGGAGGAGATCGCTGCGGTCATCGCCGTCGTCGCTGGCTCCCGTGGACCGGCGTCAGCGCCCGCCCGAGCCGTCACGAGCGAGTGGTCGTCCCCGGCCCGCCGCATGCGGACCCTGCTCGGTCACGGCGACGGCGGCTGGGCCAACCTCGGCCGTCCCCGCTGAGCGTCCACAGGCCCCGGACGGAACACCGGGAAACCCCTTGCCCGACCGGTGGGCGGCGGCATACGGTCGCCCGTACACGGGAAAGGAGGTGGTCCGAACCAGTGGTTTCTCATCGGACGCGTGAGGTGGCCGGGCGTTAGCGCCCCGCCCTCGGCGGGGTGCGCGCACTCCCTCCGAGCCGCCGCGGCCCGTGGACCGCGCAGGTCGTCCCCTGCGCACGCCCGTGTGGGCAGGTCCGCGGGCCGTTCCCCGTCCGCGGTGTCACGTCCAGCCGAGGCCGAGGGCTCGCATACGGTCCCTGGCGTCCTCGTCCCCGTACCACGCCCGCAGTGACACCGGCACGGTGACGTCGTGGTCCGGGCGGCTCCGGACGACGACGCGGTCACCGCGGCGGATCGTCCCCGGCTCGACGACGGCGAGGTAGGCGCCGGTGCGGCCACGGGCCACGAACCGCTTGCCCCAGCCCTTGACGCCCATGTGCGCCGTGAACGTCGAGCACGGGGCGCGGGGGCCCGTGACCCGCAGCACGGCCCGGCCGACCACCCACTCCTCGCCGATGAGGGCCGCGTCGACGTCGATCGCCTCCGTCGTGAGGTTCTCCCCGAACATCCCGTCGGGCAGCGGCCGCCCGAGCTCCGCGGCCCAGTGGTCGAGCTCCTCGCGGGCGACGGCGTAGACCGCCTGCGCGTCACCGCCGTGGTGGCGCCGGTCCCCGATGAAGTCGCCGACGACGCCGCTGCCGAGGCCGTCGCGCTTCGCCCCGGGGTCGCGCACGTCGATGGACTCGGCGGGGACCTTGGCGATCCCGCTGGGTATGCCCTTGGCGCCGGGCAGGTCCTGCGCCGCGCCGACGTTGACGGACCGCACGTATGCCGTCACGGGCTCTCCCATCGCTCGTCCGCGGCCCATATGTCGTCGCCCACGGCGTATGCGGGGCTTGGCCCGACCCTAACGCCGAGGCTGTCCCGGTTCCCTGTCCGCCCTGAGCCGCTCGCGGAGTCCCGGCCCGCCCCCGCCAGGGGGGGCAGCTGGGGGGTCGGGGGCGAGGGGAAGCGGCGGGCCGGACTCAGCGCCCTTTGGCGGAACGTCCAGACTGGCTCCATGCTCGGATGGCATCGTCATCGCGTGAGGCCGTCATTCCACAGCGTCGGTTTCGTGGTTGCGGCCCTGGCGCTGTCCGCCTGCACCGCCGCCGCGCCCTCGGCGTCCTCGCGCTTCCCCACCACCGCGCCGACGTCCTCACCCCGGACGGCGACACCGACCGCTCCCGCACCGCTTCACCTCGTCGCCGTCGGAGACTCGGTGCCGAGCGGGACATCATGCGGGTGCGAGACCTTCGTCTCGCGGGTGGGGCGGGCGCTGGGCACGCGGCTCGCGCGCCGGGTCGTCGTGAGCAACCTCGCCGTCTCGGGGGCGACGACGACGTCGGTCCTCGGCCAGCTGCAGGCCCAGCCGCTGCGTGCCGACCTGGCCTCCGCCGACGTCGTCATCGTCGAAGTCGGTGCCAACGACCTCGACGAGGCGATGGCCGCCGACCCGGCCTGCCTGCCCGACGCCGCCTGCTTCGCCGGCACCGTGGGGACGATGGCGGCCAACGTCGGCAGGATCCTCCAGACGGCCGAGAGTGCCGTGGCGGGGCGAGGTGGGACCGTCATGGCGCTCGGCTACTGGAACGTCTTCCGCGACGGCGCCGTCGGCCGCTCCCTCGGCTCGACGTACGTCGCCGTGAGCGACGCCCTGACCCGCCGGGCGAACGCGGCCATCGCCGCCCAGGCGACGGCATCGGGCGCGACGTACGTCGACGTCTACACCCCGTTCAAAGGCACCGGGTCCGACGACCCCACGGGCGCGCTCAGCACGGACGGGGACCACCCCAACTCGACCGGCCACCAGCTCCTCGCCGACGCCGTCATGGCCGCGCTCCTGCCGTGGGCCCGGTCCCAGGCGCAGGCCTCATGAGCCTCACCGGGTGGGCGCTGCCCACCCTCCTCGCAGTCCTTGCCGGGGCCCTTCTCGTCCTCGTCGTCACCGGACGCCCCCGTGCCCGCCGACGCCAGCTCCGGGTGGCGGCGACCGCGCTCGAGGTCATCGTCATGAACCTCGTCACGGTGCTCTTCGCCGGCGTCCTCCTCAACGACCAGTACGTCTTCTACGTCGACTGGCAGGACCTGTTCTCCAACGGCGCGCCGCAGCAGATCGTCGCTCACGGAGCCACCGGTCGCTCCGCCGCCGACACGAAGCTCGGCGGGACGACGATCGACTGGGCCGCCGTGCCCGCCACCCTTCCGCCCCTCCCGGCACCGGGCGCCCGCCTGCAGAGCTACGTCGTCACCGGCCAGGACAGCGGGATCCGCAGCACCGTCCTCGTCTACCTGCCCGCCGGGTACGACCCGCGACGAGCCCGGGCCTACCCCGTCATCGAGGCCCTGCACGGGTTCCCCGGGGCTCCTCGGACGTGGTTCACGATCAACGTTCCAGGGATCCTCGACGCCGCGACGGCGGCACGCAAGGTCGGCCCGAGCATCCTCGTCATCCCCCAGATCGACACCCCGCCCTCCCTCGACAGCGAGTGCGTCGACCCGTCGAACCCCTCATCCGCCTACCCGCACGTCGAGACGTGGCTCCAGCACGACGTCCCGACCTTCGTCGCGACGCACTTCCATGTCCAGCATCTCCGGAGCGCCTGGGCGACGATGGGCTACTCCTACGGAGGGTGGTGCGCGGCCATGCTCGCCATGCGACACCCGACGATCTTCGGTGGGGCGATCGTCCTCTCCGGCTACTTCCGGCCGGACTTCTCACCCGACTACGTCCCGCTCTCCCCCGCTGCCGAACGGGCGTACGACCTCATCGCCCTGGAGCGGCGCAGCCCGGTGCCCGTCGCCCTGTGGGTGCTGACGAGCAAAGGCGACCCCTTCTCCTACACGACGTCGGCGGCGTTCTTCAAGGCCGTGCGACGCCCGACCTCGCTGACCGTCGAGCTCCTCCAGAACGGGGGCCACCGCTACGGAGTCTTCGTCCCGCACGTCCCCGCGGCGTTGGCGTGGCTGGGCGCCTCGCTCCGCGGGTTCTCGCCCTGACGGCCGCACGCTCATCCGGTAGTTTCCCGAGGGTGACCATCGAGACCCGGACCCCCCGCACGCCCACCGCCGTCGACGCCGTCGCCGACGCCTATGTGGACAAGGTCGTCGCCCTGAGCCCGATCGAGGCGACGTTCATGGGCATACCGGGTCACGACGGCGAGCTCGACGACTTCTCGCACGCCGGGCACGAGGCGCACGCCGCGCTCCGGCGGGAGACCCTGGCGGCACTCGAGCGCGCCAGGCCCCTCGACGACGTCGACCGGGTCACCGTCGCGACACTGCGCGACCGGCTCGGCCTCGCCGACGAGCGGTACGTCGCAGGGCTCGACGAGAGCGACCTCAACGTCATCGCCTCGCCCTTCCAGGGCATCCGCGACGTCTTCGACCTCATGCGAACGGACTCCCAGGAGGACTGGTCGGTCATCGCGACCCGTATGCGACAGGTCCCGCGGGCTCTCACGCAGTACCTCGACGTCCTGCGCGACAGCGCCGACGCGGGCCGGGTCGCCCCGAGGCGCCAGGTCGTGAAGTGCATCCAGCAGGGCCGCGACCTCGTCGCCGACGACGGCTACTTCGCGACGCTCGTCCGGGACGCCCGGGCCGGCGGGGACGACCTGGGCCCGGCCGTCGCCTCCGACCTGGCGACGGCCGTCGCCGGCGCCCGTGCGGCCTACGCGACCGCCGCCGACCGCCTGGCGACCGAGCTGCTCGACCGGGCGCCGACCGCGGACGGCATCGGCCGGGATCTCTACCCCCTGTGCTCCCGGTACTTCGTCGGGGCGAGCGTCGATCTCGAGGAGACGTACGCCTGGGGCCAGGAGGAGCTGGCCCGGATCACCCGCGAGATGGAGGACGTGGCACGGGCCATCCGCCCCGGCGCGACCGTCAAGGAGGCCATCGCGCTCCTCGACGAGGACCCGGCATACCGGCTCGACGGCACCGACGCCCTCCAGCGGTGGATGCAGGACCGTGCGGACGAGGCCGTCGCCGCACTCGGCGGGACCCACTTCGACATCGACGGCCCGATGCGGACGATCGAGTGCCGCATCGCGCCGACCCAGACCGGCGGGATCTACTACACGGCGCCGAGCGAGGACTTCAGCCGGCCCGGCCGCATGTGGTGGTCGGTCCCCAAGGGTGTGACGCGGTTCGGCACGTGGCGCGAGCTGACGACCGTCTACCACGAGGGCGTTCCCGGGCATCACCTCCAGATCGCCCGTGCCATTCTCCGTCGCGACGTCCTCAACCGCTATCGCCGGACCATGGTGTGGTGCAGCGGCCACGGTGAGGGTTGGGCGCTGTACGCCGAGCGGCTCATGGGGGAGCTCGGCT